>NZ_JBEYEW010000005.1:0-346937 GCF_040634095.1 Streptomyces sp. NPDC007205 | reverse complement strand
GAACGGTCAGCCGGGCATTACGGTGGGACACGAAGGCCTCCGTGCGGTGAAGATTCGACACCTCCACCACACACGGGGGCCTTCGCCACGATCAACACCGGCCCACGTTAACAACGCTCGTGATCAATACATCTAGGCCCTGTCGCCTGCGCGGGACGTGGGGAGCGTCCCGGACAGCCGCCGCGAGGAGCCGGGGGATACACGGTGGCGCACCTGGGGGACGCGGCGGTCGCCGCGCTCACCCCGCGGTACCCGCGCATCGCGGTGCTGCGGGATCCGCAGGGCGCGGCGTTCGCGGTGCACCGGGCCGGTGAGGAGGGCTGAGCGGCGCTCTTGCCTTCGAGAGCGCTCCAGCTCATAGCGTCGCACGCACCACTTGCCGGAAAGGGAAGCACACGTGCGGTACACACTGTTCGGACGGACCGGTCTGCGCGTCAGCGAGCTGGCGCTCGGCACGATGACCTTCGGGGAGGAATCGGGCTGGGGTGCCGACAACGACACCTGCGCCCGGATCCTCGACGCGTACGCCGACGCGGGCGGCAACTTCGTCGACACCGCGAACAACTACGCCTCGGGCGGTTCCGAGCGGATCCTCGGCGAACTGCTGGCCGGGCGCCGCGACCGGTTCGTGCTGGCGAGCAAGTACACCTGCGGCACCCATGACGGCGACCCCAACGCCGCGGGCAACCACCGCAGGAACCTGGTGCAGTCGGTCGAGGAGAGCCTGCGCCGGCTGCGCACCGACCGGCTCGACGTGCTGTGGGTGCACGCCCGGGACAACTTCACGCCGGTGGAGGAGGTGATGCGCGCCCTGGACGACGTCGTGCGCGCCGGCAAGGTGCTCTACGTGGGAGTGTCGGACTGGCCGGCCTGGGAGATCGCCCAGGCCAACACCCTGGCGGAACTCAGGGGTTGGACGCCTTTCGCGGGCTCGCAGCTGCGCTACAGCCTGCTGGAACGCACCCCGGAGCGTGAACTGCTCCCGCAGGCGCGGGCGTTCGACCTCGCCGTGTTCGCCTGGGCACCGCTGGCGGCGGGCAAGCTCACCGGGAAGTACCGGCGTGGGGAGCGGGGCCGGCTGGACATGCTGGGAGAGCGGCCGAAGGCGGCGGAGGAGGACGTGATCAGCATGGTCCTGGACGTCGCCGGGCAGGGCGGCTGGAGCCCGGCGCAGGTGGCGCTCGCCTGGCTGCTGGGCCGGCCCGGGAACGTCGTACCGATCATCTCCGCCACGAAGCCGGAGCAGCTGGCCGACAACCTCGCGAGCACCGAGGTACGGCTGGACGCGGACACGGTGAAGCGGCTGGACGAGGTGAGCCCGGTCCCGCTGGGCTTTCCGCACGACTTCCTGCGCGAGGGGCCCGTCACACGCAACGTGTACGGCGACCGCTGGCCGGACATCCAGGACCGCCGGTCGACGTATCGGCGTACGGCGCACGACGTGCTCTAGGCCTTGTGCCCCTCCAGGCGGCTCAGCAACTCGGCCAGCCGGCCTGCGAGTTCGGCCTGATCCTGCGGGGCCAGCACCGACAACACGGTGGTTTCGTAGGCGAGTTGCTCCGGGAGGATGCCGTCGACGAGGTCGCGGCCGGTGTCGGTGAGGCGGACGTGGGCGACGCGGCGGTCGCGGGTGTCGCCGCGCCGCTCGACCAGACCCCGTTCGGTCAGCTGCTTGAGCCGCTTGGTGACGGCGGCCCCGGAGGAGAAGGTCTCCCGGACCAGCTCCCCCGGGGTCAGCTCGTGCCCGGTGCGGCGCAACGCCCCCAGCAGGTCGAACTCGGGACGGCTGAGCCCGGCCCGGCGCAGCGGCGCGTCCTCGGCCTGCTGCAGCAGCGCGGCACAGCGGTTGATCCGGCCGATGACCTCCATGGGCCCGGTGTCCAGCTCGGGGTGGACGGTCTGCCACTGCCGGACCACGGCGGAGACGGTGTCACGGCGGCCGACGGTGTCCGCGCCGCTGCCGGTACCCGCGCCGGGAGCGGTCCCGGGCGTGGGCCTGCCGGGGGCGGGGCCCGGGCCGGACACGTCGTCCGCCGGTGTCCGTTCGCCGTTCGTCGCCGTCATGGCCGTATGTCCTCCGTCGTCCTGCCCGGGGCTCGGCCCTGGTCCTGGTGCCGGCCCGGGTTCTCGTCCTGGTCCTGGATCCGCGGTACGAGCCCCTGGCGTCGTACCGTCGCCGCGAGCGTACGGTGTCCGGACCGTGCGGCGAGCACGACCCGCTCCTCGGGCAGGGCGCGCTGCCACCACTCGCCGGACGCGGTGTCGGCCGTGGCGCGCAGCTCGACGAGGGCTGCGGCGAGGGCACGCCGCGCGGACTCCAGGGCGCGGGGTGCCGGGTGCGGCTCGACCAGCAGCCGGGCGGCGTGCTCGCGGGCGCGTTCCGCGGCCGTCAGCGCGTGGTCGAGGCCCTCGCCCGCGCGCCGGTTGGTGACGGCGACGGCCGCGACACAGCCGACCAGCGTGCCGAAGAGGGTGTCGACGACCCGCTGGGTGATCAGCTCGGCGGGGTTCTGGGCGCGGGCGAACTCGGTGACGAGCAGGGCCATGGGCGTGACACAGACGCTGCCCAGCCAGTAGTTGCGGCTGATCAGCGCCTCGGCGCCGAAGTTCAGGGCCAGGGTGCACAGCACCAGGGCGGCGGGGTGGAGGTGGGCGAGCGGGGCGAGCGCGGCGAAGAGCAGGACGCCGACGACGTTGCCGACGACACGCTGGATGCCGCGGCTGAAGGTGAGGGTGACGTTGGCCTGGTAGAGGGAGGCCGCGGTGACCAGGGCCCAGTAGGGACGGCCGACCCCGAGCGCGAGAGAGGCGTAGCCGGCGAGGGCGCAGCCGATCGCGGTGCGCGCGGCGATCGGGGCGAGGGGGGTCAGGCGGTGCCGCAACGCGGGTCGGGGCAGGGCGAGTCCGGTGTCCACGCCGAGAGGTTCACCGGCGGACTCGCCCGGGGAGTCGACGCGCGGTATCCGTCCGGTGCCGCGCAGGGCGCGGGCCCAGGCGCGCAGCCGTGCGGGGTCGGTGTCGGCCGGGGCGGCGAGGGCGACCTCGGCGCGGACGAGGAGCCGTTCCAGGGCGCGCCGGGTGCGGTCGGGCCGGGCGCCGGCGGCGAGCAGCGACTGCCAGGCGGCGTGGATCGCGGCGGCGGCCGCGTCCCGGGCCCGGACGTGGCCGTCGGCGGCGCCGCGCGTGTAGGCGTACCCGGCGGCGGCGTTCAGGGCCCGTGCGGTGGCACGGCGCTCGGGGCCGTGCGGGCGGAGCAGTCCGGGCGCCATGCCGACCAGCCAGGCCCAGGCGCCTGCCGCCAGGGCGAGCCCGAGGTGGGCCGGCACCTGACCGAGGGTCTGTGGTGCGAACAGCGAGGCGGAGCTGATGAAGGTCAGGACCACATGCGCGGGCGGCCCGAGCCGGGTGGCGTCGCACGCCGTCTTCTGGACGGCCGCCAGGACGGCGCCGACGGTGACCAGGACGAAGGGATCGGAGGTGAGCGACGCGGCGAGCAGGGAGACGGCGAGGCCGCCGACCATGCCGAGCACCACCCGGGCGAGGACGCGGGCGCGGGCCGCGTAGGGCCGGTTGTGGCCGTACAGGGCGCACAACGAGCCGGCCATCGTGTACATCGCGAGGTCGAGGCGGCCGAGCGCCAGCAGGATCAGGTTGGGCGGAGCGACCGCGGCGACCGCGCTCAGCGCGGGCTTGAACCAGATGTCGGAGGGCCGCTGGAGACGGAGCACTCCGGCGAGGGGGAGTCGGTGAAGGGTCGCACTGCTCATACCATCAATTTAGCATGTGTTTTACTAGTAAAATTCTCTGCTCTGCCTCGGTCCCGGTCACTCCCGCGGCTCCTTCAGCAGCCATGCTCCGGTGAGTGCTCCCCGTGTACACCCTTGCGCTCGCGTGCGCTCCGCATGGCGTGGGCATCGCATCCTCGACCCACCGTCGAGCGGGGAGGTGCGTGTGCACGGACCGGTGCCGGCAGCGTGGCTGCTGGTCGCACTGTGCGCCGCGACCGGCGCCTACTGCCTGCTGCGGATGCGCAGCGGTGTCGAGGAGCAGCGCCGGGCCGCGGGCGGCGAGGCGCTCATGGGGTTCGGCATGGCCGTGATGGCCGTACCGGCGGCGGTGTTCACGCCCCCGAGGTGGGCGTGGCCGGTGTACGCAGGGGTGTTCGGCGCGGCGGCACTGCGCGCGCTGTGGACGGCGTGCGCCGCACGGCATCATCTGCACCATCTGGTGGGCGCCGCCGCCATGGTCTACATGGCGGCGGCGATGGCCGCGGCCCCGCCCGGCGCGCACCACGCGCACGGCGGCACCGGGGTGCCCTTGCTGACCGGCGCGCTGCTCGCGTACTTCGCGGGGTACGTCCTGCTCGCCGGCGCCCGTCTGGTGCCCGCCGCCGTCGCGGTGGCCGGGGCCGGTGGCGGCCCGGCCGGCTGGGGCGACCGGCCGGAGCTGGCGCGGGCCTGCCGGCTGTCGATGGGGATCGGAATGGTGGCGATGCTGCTCACCATGTGAGCCAGTTGGGCCAGGTAAGTTGCCAGGTGAGCCATGTAAGCCATGTGAGCCCGGCGCTGGTGCGTTGTCTGCGTCACTTCGGTGGCGCGGACCGTACCCGTGAGCGGCCCCGCGCTCATAGGGTGCTGACCATGATGGTCCCCGTGACCCTGCTGCTGCTCGGTGCCCTGACCGCCGTCGTCGCCCCGCGGCTGCTCGCCCGGGCCGACTGGCCGGACCGCGAACCGGTCGTCGCCCTCTGGGTGTGGCAGTGCGTCGTGGCGGCCGTGCTGCTGTGCTGTCTGCTGTCGATGACGCTCAGCGCGTCGGCGGCCTGGCAGGCGGTGCGCGGGCAGGTGTTCGCCCGGGCTCCGCGCACCGTCGTGGACGCCTACGCCCTGGGCACGGCCGGCCCCTGGGCGGCGCCCACCGCCGTTGTGCTCGCCGCCGGTGGCCTGTGGAGCCTCGCGATGCTGGTGCGCGAGGTCGTACGGGCGCGTGCCCGGCGCCGCGCACGGCGGGCCGAACTCCTCGTGCGGGCCCCGCTGTTGCCGGGCGAGGAGCCGGCGAGCGGCCGGCTGGTGGTGTTGGAGGGCGAACGGCCCGACGCCTGGTGGCTGCCCGGTACGGCACCCCGGCTGGTCGTCACGACGGCCGCGCTGCGCCGCCTTAAGGGGCGCCGGCTGGACGCGCTCCTCGCCCATGAGCAGGGCCACGCGCAGGCCCGGCACGACTGGCTGCTGCACTGCTCGGCCGCGCTGGCGGGCGGGTTCCCGCAGGTGCCGGTGTTCGCCGCGTTCCGCGACGAGATGCACCGGCTAGTCGAGCTCGCCGCCGACGACATGGCCTCCCGGCGCTTCGGCCGGCTGACGACCGCGCTGGCCCTGGTCGAACTCAACGAGGACCGGGGCGTGTTCGGGCCCTGCCCCACCCCGCAGGCCCATGTGCCGCAGCGTGTACACCGACTGCTGACTCCCCCGGACCGGCTCCCCGCACTGCGCCGGCTGCGTCTGACGGCGGTCGCGGCGCTGGTGCCGGTGATCCCGGTGCTGGTGGCTCTGGTTCCCGGCTTGCGGGCGCTCGGCTGAGCCCGGCCGTACGCTACGCCGCACGAGCCGGCCGGTTGATGGCCACGGGCCGCCCGATCGACAAGGATCGCGGCATGCGCCACAGCCCCGCCCCGCCCCGTCTCCGCTCACGCCCATACACCCTGCGCACCGCCGCGCTCCTCGCGGCCGCCCTCGGCATGTGCTGCGGGCTGCTGTCGGTTCTGGTCGTCATCCACTGGCACCCGCTGCTCGGCGTGGACGGCGACATCTCCCGTACGACCCACCGCTGGGCGGTCCGCGACCACGTTCTCACGCATGTCTTCCGGGTGCTGACGGACTGGGCCTGGGACCCGCTGACCATGCGCCTGGTGGCCGCGGTGGCCGTGGTGTGGCTGGTGTGGCGGTACGCCGCCTGGTGGACGGCGCTGTGGCTGGCGGCCACCGTGGCCGTCGCGGGGGTCGTGCAGCAGACGGTCAAGGACGCCGTCGGCCGACCGCGCCCGGTGTGGCCGGACCCCGTGGACTCCGCCCACTACGCGGCCTTTCCCTCCGGCCACGCCATGACGGCCACCGTGGTCTGCGGACTGCTGCTGTGGCTGCTGCGCCGCTTCGGCGCGGGCCGTGGCCGGTGGCGTACGGCCGTGGGTGCGGCCGTGGTCTCGGTGGTGGGCGTGGGTGTCACACGGGTGTGGCTGGGCGTCCACTGGCCCTCCGACGTGCTCGGCGGCTGGCTGTTCGGAGCGTTGCTCGTCATCCTGGCCGTGGTGGTGCACGAGTGGTCGGACCGCCGCCACTCCCCCGGTACGCCCGTCGGCGGGCCCGGATAGGGTCGGGCGCATGACTGCCGTGCTGTTCGATTTCTCCGGGACGCTGTTCCGCGTCGAGTCCACCGAGTCCTGGCTGCGGGCGGTGCTGGCCGAGACGGGGCACCCCCTGCCGCAGCCCGAACTGCTGGCTGCCGCAAGGGCCTTGGAGGAGGCCGGTGCCCTAGCGGGCGGCGCGGACCCGGTGGAGCTGCCGGAGGATCTGGCCGAGGTCTGGGCGGTGCGGGACGAGAGCGCGGAGCTGCACCGGGCCGCCTACACGGGCATGTCCCGGCGGGTGCCGCTGCCCGACCCCGGGCTGCACGACGCGCTGTACGAACGGCACATGACCCCCGCAGCCTGGGCCCCGTACCCGGACGCCGCCGAGGTGCTGCGCACGCTGCACGAGCGCGGGATCGGCGTCGGCGTGGTCAGCAATGTCGGCTGGGACCTGCGGCCGGTGTTCCGCGAGCACGGCCTGGACCCGTATGTGGACGCGTATGTGCTGTCGTACGAGCACGGCGTGCAGAAGCCGGACCCGCGGCTGTTCTCCGTCGCCTGTGCGGCGCTGGGCGCCGATCCGCGGCAGGTGCTGATGGTCGGTGACAGCAAGGAGGCGGACGGCGGCGCGACCGCGCTCGGCTGCCGGGTGCACTTCGTCGACCACCTGTCGGTGACGGACCGGCCCGACGCGCTGCTTCCCGTGCTCGGCCTGGTGGGTTGAGGCCCGGAGGCAGTCGGCGAACCGGGCCGGCCCTGGCGACCTCGGCCGGATCGCGTGGGCGCTGCGGCTGCGCCGGTGTCCGAGCGTCGTCTGAGCGTCGGACGGAAGGCGCTGGGAGCGGGGCGAAAAAGGCTCGCTTCCGCGCCGTCCGCCTGAGACGATCCCCCGCGTCGCCCCAGACGGACGGCAGCCCTGGAACAGGGCGGCCCGGGCAGGGCGACGCCCCCTGCGATGAGTATAGTTGGCTGGCAGCCAGTCAACGCAGGAGTTACAGGATGTCCCCGCGCAGCGCCTCGGTCAATGAAGAGTTGCGGCGACGTTCCCGGGAGCGGCTGTTGCAGGCCGCCGTGGAACTGGTCGACGAGCGCGGCTATGAGGCGACCACCTTGGGCGACATCGCGGACCGGGCCGGGTCGGCGCGCGGACTGGTGTCGTACTACTTCCCCGGCAAGCGCCAGTTGGTGCAGTCCGCCGTGCACCGGCTGATGCACCGCACGCTGGAAGAGGCGCTGGAGCGGGAACCACGCACCGAGGACGGCCGGGAGCGGCTCGCCCGGGCCATCGACGCGATTCTGGGGCTGGCCCGCGACCGGCCGGTGCTGATGCGTCAGCACATGGCGGGGCTGCTGCAGGCGGAGGGCTTCGTGCAGTGCCCGGAACAGCGCCGGCTGTCGGAGCTGCTCGGCGACACCGTCGCCCGGTACGGCTCCGAGGACGTCTTCGCCGACTATCCGCTGCTGCGGGCCCTGTTGATGGGCGCGGTGTACTCGGCGCTGGTGCCGGGGGTGCCGATGCCCGTTCCCGCGCTACGGGCCGAACTGTTCCAGCGGTACGGGCTCGACTGGGAGTCGGGGGTGCCGCCGGAGAAGGTGCCGGGCGGCGAGGCGCGGGAGCAGGACCTGTCCCGGTTCTTCGCCACGGAAGAGCGTTCCAGCCGTCCCGGTCAGTCCTGAGGTGGTGGCAACGCCCCTCAGCGGCGGCGCACATGGCGTGGCGTCAGGTATCCCGCGTCCCGTGCCTGGGCGATCAGCCTGAGGGAGCGGCGACGGCTGTGTCCGGTCGCGCTCATCACGGCGAGCACCGGGTCGGAGCCCTGTTCCTGGGCAGCGCGGTACTTCTGTGCGACGAGCCGCCGGCCCTCGTTGCCCCGCGGCCAGCCCGGCCGGGCGCGGCGCGGCCCCGCGTAGCACAGCGCGTTCTCCAGCTTTCCGTCGACTGCTGGTCCGCGCTCCTTCTTGGTGTCGGCTCGCGGTTCGCGCGCCGCGGCTGCGGCTTTCCAGGCTTGCTCCACGCCGACGGCTTCCGGTGCGTGCTCCATGCCGACGGCTTCCGGTGCGTGCTCCATGCCGACGGCTTCCGGTGCGTGCTCCGTGGCTGCGGCATACGGGATGTGCTCCATGCCGCCGGCTGCCGGGACGGGCTCCGCGCCGGCGGGTTGCGGGACGGTCTCCGCGCCGACGGCCGCTGGGACAGGCTCCGCGCCGACGGCTGCCGGGACGGCCTTCGCGCCGGCGGGTTGCGGTTCGTGTCCCGCCCCGGCGGCTCCCCGCTCCTGCCCCGTGCCGGCGGCTTCCCGTTCGTGCCGCTCGTCCGGCCGCCGGTCGCCGCCGCCCTCGTACGACCGTGGCGCCGCCACCCCGCACGACTCCAGCAGCGGCGCCTCGATCCAGTGCGCGAGCACCGTCAGGTCGGTGAGAGACAGGGCCGGCTGGGCGCTGACGTCCTCGATGGAGACGCGTCCGTCGCGAAGGACGGCCAGGACCTCGACGCGGGCGCCGTCGGGGAAGGCCAGCAGGACCTGGTACCAGGACGTCGTGCCGCCGTGCTCCCGCACCTTCCACGCGGGCCACACGGACACGGCGCCGTCCTCCGCGTTCCGATCAGAAAGATCAAGAAAGGATGCTTCTAGCACACACGCAACGTAACCGCATGATCGCATTCCATAACGAACGGACACGCGTCGGCGTCACCCCCCCGGCCCCTGCCGCCGCGGGGCCGGGAATGCCATGCTGGAACCGTCCGCACACCCCTCCTTCGGGCAAGGAGTACCGCTGTGCTGCGTGTCGCCGTCGTCGGTTCAGGGCCGAGCGGGTGCTACACCGCCCAGAGTCTCGTTCAGCGGGACCCCGGAGTGTGCGTGGACGTCCTGGACCGGTTGCCGTGCCCCTACGGCCTGGTCCGTTACGGTGTCGCTCCGGACCACGAGAAGATCAAGTCGCTGCAGGCCGGCCTCGGGACGGTGCTGGAGCACGAGCGGGTGCGCTTCCTCGGCGGGGTCCGGGTGGGCGGCCGGGGCGGGCTGCCGGTGGAGCGGTTGCGGGAGCCGTATCACGCGGTGGTGTACTGCGTGGGCGCCGCCGCCGACCGCCGGCTGGGGATCCCGGGCGAGGAACTGCCGGGCAGCTGGTCCGCGACCGACTTCGTGGCCTGGTACAGCGCGCATCCGGACGCGGCCGACACGGGCTTCCTGCGCGGAGTGCGGTCGGCCGTCGTCATCGGCGTGGGCAATGTGGCGGTGGACGTGACCCGGATGCTGGTCCGGGGTGTCACGGAGCTGCGCCCGACGGACATCCCGCAGGCGGCACTGGACGCGCTGGCGGCGAGCGGGATCAGCGAGGTGCACATGGTGGGCCGGCGCGGCCCCGCACAGGCTCGCTTCACCACCAAGGAGCTGCGTGAGCTGGGCGCGCTGCCCGGCACCGAAGTCACCGTGGACCGGGCCGACTTGGCGCTGGATCCGGCCGACCCGACAGCACTGGCCGCCGTGCAGCGCCGCAATCTGGAGGTGCTGCGCGACTGGGCCGCCCGGCCCCCGGCCGCTGCCGTCCGGCGCGTCGGCCTGCGGTTCTTCCTGCGCCCCGTGGAACTGCTCGCGGACCGGGGCCGGGTGGGCGCCGTGCGCTTCGAGCGGACGGCACCGGACGGGCACGGCGGAGTGACGGGCACCGGCCGGTTCGAGGACGTGCCCGCCCAGTTGGTGCTGCGCTCGGTGGGCTATCGCGGAGTGCCGCTGGACGGGCTGCCGTTCGACGCGGCGAGCGGCACGGTGCCGAACGTGGCGGGGCGCGTCGTACGCGACGGTGTCCCCTCCCCGGGCGAGTACGTCGCCGGGTGGATCAAGCGCGGCCCGACGGGAGTCATCGGCACCAACCGGCCCTGCGCCAAGGAGACGGTGACGTCCCTGCTCGCGGACGCTCCCGCACTGCTCGGCAAGCAGGTGCCGGAGGATCCGCTGACGGCGCTGCGCGCGGCCGGGATCGAACCGGTGCCCTGGGCGGGGTGGCTGGCGATCGAGCAGGCCGAGGCCGCACTGGGCGCGCGGCTGGGGCGGAGCGTGGTCAAGCTGGCCGACTGGGACGCGCTGCTGACGGCGGCCCGGTCGGCGTAGCGCCACGGCCCGGTCGCCCGGTGGCATGACCTGGCGGCATGGCCTGGCGGCATGACACACACCGGCAACAGAGCGGAAATCAACAAACTGTTCAAGGCCCTTACGGTCTCGTCCTGTTCGGATGCCACTCCCCCGCCGCTGACGGAGCACCCATGACCACGACCGCGGACGTCCACCCCGTCGACGAGATCCCACCGGTACGGCAGTTGGCCGCATTCGGGCTGCAGCACGTGCTCGCGATGTACGCCGGCGCCGTCGCCGTGCCGCTGATCGTGGGCGGCGCGATGAAGCTGTCACCCGCGGACCTGGCGTATCTGATCACCGCCGACCTGCTGGTGTGCGGGATCGCCACGCTGATCCAGTGCGTCGGTCTGTGGCGGTTCGGCGTCCGGTTGCCGGTCATGCAGGGTTGTACGTTCGCGGCCGTGTCGCCGATGGTGCTCATCGGGACGACGGGCGGCGGGCTGCCCGCGATCTACGGTTCGGTGATCGTCGCGGGCCTTGCGATCATGCTGCTCGCGCCGGTCTTCGGTACGCTGTTGCGCTTCTTCCCGCCGCTGGTGACCGGCACGGTGATCCTGGTCATCGGGCTCTCCCTGCTGCCGGTCGCGGGCAGCTGGGCGGCCGGCGGCGCGGGCGCGAAGGACTTCGGCGCGCCGAAGAACCTGGCACTGGCCGCCTTCGTGCTGCTCGTCGTGCTGGCTGTGCAGCGGTTCGGGCCCGCCCCGCTCGGCCGGACCGCCGTACTGATCGGCATCGCGGTCGGTCTCGCGGTCGCCGTGCCCTTCCACTTCACCGACTTCAGCGGGGTCGGGGACGCCGACTGGGTGGGCATCAGCACGCCGTTCCACTTCGGGGCACCCCGGTTCAAGACGTCCGCCATCGTGTCGATGCTGGTGGTGGCTTTGGTGACGATGACCGAGACGACGGGTGACCTGGTCGCGGTCGGCGAACTGACCGGGCGGACGCTCGAGCCGCGTTCCCTGTCCGACGGGCTGCGGGCGGACGGTCTGTCGACCGTGCTGGGCGGGGTGTTCAACACCTTCCCGTACACGGCGTACGCGCAGAACGTGGGACTGGTCGGCATGACCCGGGTGCGCAGCCGCTGGGTGGTCGCGGCGGCCGGCGGGATCCTGGTGCTGCTCGGCCTGCTGCCCAAGCTGGGAGCCGTGGTCGCGGCGGTCCCTGCGCCGGTACTGGGCGGAGCCGGACTGGTGATGTTCGGGACGGTCGCGGCGAGCGGGCTGCGGACGCTGGCCCGGGTGGACTTCCGCGGCAACAGCAGTCTGACCGTGGTCGCCGTGTCGGTGGCGATCGGCATGCTGCCGGTGGGTGTGCCGACGGTCTACGCGAAGTTCCCGGACTGGTTCCGGACGGTGATGAACAGCGGGATCAGCGCGGGCTGTCTGTCCGCGATCGTGCTGAACCTGCTCTTCAACCACCTTCCAGCCGTCAACCCCCCTCCCGCGCGGGCGGGTTCAGACGCTCCCGCCGAGCCGGCCGGCCTGCCGGTCGACGGCCGTCAGGAGGCTGTCGAGCAATCCCGGGAAGAGTCCGTCTAGATCGTCCCGGCGCAGGCCGTTCATCTTGGCCGTGCCCCGGTAGACCTGCCGGATGACCCCGCTCTCGCGCAGCACCCGGAAGTGGTGGGTGGTGGTGGACTTGGTCACCGGCAGCTCGAACTGCGAGCAGGTCAACTCCGCCTCGGATGCGGCCAGTTCGCGCACGATCAGCAGCCGCATCGGGTCGGAGAGGGCGTGCAGCACGGACTCCAGCCGGATCTCGTCGCGCTCCGGATGCGGCAGTGCGCGGCCGGTGGTGGCGGTGTCGGTCACGGCGGCTGCCCTTCGTCGCGGAACTCCTCTGCTGCCAGCATAGTACGAGAGACGTCGTAGTTTGACACTCCTCGTAGTACGAGCGTTATCGTACGAGTCGACCAGCGGTCCCGTGACGAACGGAGTCTGTCGTGAGCGCGCTCTTCGAGCCCATCACCCTGCGCGAAGTGACCATCCCGAACCGGGTGTGGATGCCCCCGATGTGCCAGTACTCGGCCGAGCCGGAGGGTCCGCTCACGGGCGCTCCACGCGACTGGCACCTCGCGCACTACGCGGCGCGCGCCACGGGCGGCACCGGTCTGGTGATCGTGGAGGCCACCGCGGTCTCACCGGAGGGCCGGATTTCCCCCTACGACCTCGGCCTGTGGAACGACACCCAGGTGGAGGCGTTCCGCCGGATCACCCGCTTCCTCACCACCCAGGGCACGGTGCCGGCGGTTCAGCTCGCGCACGGCGGCCGCAAGGCATCGACCGCCCCGACCTGGAAGGGCGGGGCGCCGGTCGGACCGGAGGCGCACGGCTGGCAGCCACTCGCTCCGAGCGCGGTGGCCTTCGACGAGCGCCATCCGGTGCCGACCGAGTTGACGGTGGACCAGATCAAGGAGATCGTCGGCCAGTTCGCCGCCGCGGCCCACCGGGCGCTCGCCGCGGGCTTCGAGATCGCCGAGATCCACGGCGCCCACGGTTATCTGATCAACGAGTTCCTGTCCCCGCACTCCAATCACCGCACCGACGCCTACGGCGGCTCGTACGAGAACCGCACCCGGTTCGCCCTCGAGGTCGTGGACGCCGTACGCGCGGTGTGGCCCGAGGACAAGCCGGTGTTCTTCCGCATCTCGGCCACCGACTGGCTCCAGGACGGCGGCTGGACCACGGAGGACACGGTCCGCTTCGCCCACGACCTGCACGCTCACGGCGTCGACCTGCTCGACGTCTCCACCGGCGGCAATGTCTCCGGGGTGACCATTCCGGCCGGCCCCGGCTACCAGGTGCCGTTCGCCGCCCGGGTGAAGACCGAGACCCCCCTGCGCGTCGCGGCCGTGGGACTGATCACTGAGGCCGGGCAGGCCGAGAAGATCGTGACGAACGGTGAGGCCGACGCCGTCCTGCTGGGCCGCGAGTTGCTGCGCAATCCGTCCTGGGCCCGGCAGGCCGCCCGCGAACTGGGCGGCGAGGTCCGGGTGCCGGAGCAGTACCACAGGTCGGTCTGACCACGGCCTGCCCGACTGCGGGGCGGCGGCGGCCTGCCCGACTGCAGGGCGGCAGCGGGCCGGACGGCTGCAGGGCGGCAGCGGTCCGGCCGACTGCCGCCCGGCTGCGGTGCGGCAGCCAGCCGGCCATCTCCTCGGCCGCCCAACCCGGCACCAGCCGACCCGCCGGCCCCTGCCCTGCCCCGCCCGGCAGTCGGCAAACCGGGCCCCTCCCTCGCCCCACCCGGCACCGGCCGACCCGCCGGCCCCTCCCTCGCTCAACCAGGCACCGGCCGACCCGCCGGCTCCTCCGGTGCTCGGGCTCGCAGTCGGCAGACCGTCTCCTGCGGCGCTCAGCCCGGCAGCAGGCGGCCGACCGTCTCCTCCAGGCGGGGCAGCACCCGCTGGCCCGCCAGGGCCAGGGCGATCGCCGCGAGGACACCGGCCCAGGCAACCGGGCCGAGGGGGGTGCAACCGACCGCGTGGCTGACGCCCGGGGTCTGCACCGCCGCGACCAGCGCCACGGCGGAACCCAGGCAGGTGATCTGCACCAGGCGGCTGTCGCGCCGGTCCAGCCACGTCTGCACTAGCTGGGTGCCGACCACCCCGCACAGCGCCATCGTGCCGGAACGGCGCGCGGTGCCGGGCGTGAAACGGCCGATCAGCCAGGCCGTCACCGCGCCCAGGCAGGTGGTGAGCGCGCGGTGCCGGATCTGCCGCAGCAGAGGCGCGCCGAGCACGGCGGAGGCGTCCTCCGGCGATCCGCTGCGGGTGCGTACGGTGCCGGGCTCGTCGTCCTTCTCGGTCACCGCCACCGCCATCGACGGGAACAGGTCGGTGAAGAGGTTGACCATGAGCATCTGCCGGGTGGACAGCGGCGCCCGGCCGGACAGCAGCGTGCCGAGGATGCCGAACCCGACCTCGCCCGCGTTGCCGCCGATCAGGATGGCGATGGCGTCGGCCACGCTGTGCCACAGCGCCCGGCCCTCGCCGACCGCGTCGATGAGGACCGTCAGATCGTCGTCGGTGAGGACGATGTCGGCGGCGTTGCGCGCGGCGGCCGAGCCGCGGGCGTTGATGCCGACGCCGATGTCGGCGGCGCGGATGGCCGCGGCGTCGTTGGCGCCGTCGCCCACCATGCCGACGACCCGGCCCGCGTCCCGCAGCGACTCGACGACCTGGAGCTTCTGCTCGGGCGCCACCCGGGCCACCACGCCCGCGTCCCGCAGCATCCCGGCCCTGGTGGCCCGGTCCGCCGCGGCCAGCTCGTCCCCGGTGACCACGACGGTGTCCTCGGGCCAGCCCAGATCGGCGGCGATGGACCGTGCGGTCTGCGGATGGTCGCCGGTGAGCATGACCGGTCGTACGCCCGCCTCGTACAACCCCTCCACCAGTGCCGTGGATGTCTCGCGCGGTACGTCGGACAGCGCCAGCAGACCGGTGAACTCCAGCTCCTGCAGTGGCTGTTCGAGGACGTCAGCGGCCTCCTGACCGACCGCGTCGAGCCGCCGTTCGGCCACCGCCAGCACCCTGAGGCCGTCCGCCGCCAGCGCGTGGGCCGCCTCCGAGGCGTGCTCCGGGAGACCCGAGCAGGCGGGCAGCACGGTCTCCGGGGCGCCCTTGACCACGAGCACGAGGGGACCGTCCCCGCTCCGGCCGACGGCGGCGGCGTATCCGCGTGCCGCCTCGAACGGCAGGTCCGCGAGCTGGGTCCAGTCCGGGTCGGCACCGGCCGCGGCCAGCACCGCCTCGTCGGTGGCGTGCACCGGGCGGTCGCTGCCGCCGTTGAGCTGTGGGCAGGCACGCGCGGCGGCCCGTACGGTGGCGGCGGATCCGCTGTCGTCCACCGCGCGGACCGTGCCGTCGGCGTCGGAGGTGCGCACCAGCCGCAGCCGGTTCTCGGTGAGCGTGCCGGTCTTGTCGAAGCAGATGGTGTCCATGCGCCCCAGCGCCTCCAGCGTGCGCGGGGTGCGGACGAGGACGCCGCCGCGGCTGAGGCGCCGGGCCGCGGCCAGCTGCGCGACCGTGGCCACCAGCGGCAGCCCCTCCGGTACGGCCGCCACGGCCACCGCCACACCACCGCTGACCGCCTCCCGGATGGGGGTGCCGCGCAGCAGCGCCAGTCCGGTGACCGCGCCGCCGCCCGCCAGCGTCAACGGCAGGGCCTTGCGGGTGAGTTCCTGCAGCCGGGCCTGGACGCCGCCGGCCGGGGGCGTACGGGCGGCCAGGTGGACGGCGCGGGCGGCCTCCGTGCGTTCACCGATGTCGACCACGACGGCCCGGCCCTGGCCCGCCACCACGGTCGTCCCCTCGAAGACCATGCAGCGCCGGTCGGCGACCGGGGCGTGCGGGGTCGGGTCCGTCTGCTTCTCCACCGGAAGCGACTCGCCGGTCAGGGCCGACTCGTCGACCTCCAGACCGTCCTGCCACAGCAGCCGGGCATCGGCGGGCACCACGTCGTCCGCCTTCAGCTGGATCACGTCGCCCGGATGCAGCTTGCCCGCCTCCACGGTGCGCGTGCCGCCGGCCGGTGCCTCCGCCTCCGGCGGCACGAGACGCGCCTTCTGCTGCTGCTCGGCGACCAGTCCCGACAGCGCCCGTTCGGCGCGCAGCCGCTGGACGCCGCCGACCAGGGCGTTCAGATCGAGGGCGCCGACGACGAGCAGGGCGTCCACCACCGAGCCGAGGATCGCGGACGCCGCCGACCCGACGGCGAGCACCGGGGTGAGCGGGTCGTGGAGTTCACCGCGTACGGCCCCGCCGAGCCGGTAGGACCAGCGCACGGGCGCGGCCAGCGGGTGCCGGGCGACACCGGCGGTGGCCTTGCGCAAGCGGGCGGTCAGTCCCTCGGCCGCGGTGGCCTCGGCGGCCGGTTCATGCGCCAGCCGCTCCCTGGCCTGCTCGGGGTCCAGCTCGTGCCAGTGCACACGCGGACGGGGGTGCGGGGGCCGGGCCGCCGCCACGCCGAGCGCAGCCCTGACCCCCGAGAGCAGGGCCGACGCGGCGCCGATGTCGACGGGGGCGTGCCGCATCCCTGGCAGCGCGGCCAGGCGTCCGTGGCCGCCGCCCGACTCGCCGATGGCCACGAGCAGGCCGGAGAGCGCGGCGCCGGAGCGGGCGAGGGTCTGGGCGTGCCGGCCGACCGTGCGGGCGGCCGGTATCGCGGTGAGCACCCGCCACACGTCCGGCAGCCCGTGCAGGGCCAGCAGGTCCGCGCCCCAGACCACGGCGCCGTCGCGGTCGGTGAGGGCGAGGGCGAGGTCGGCTGCGCGCAGCCCGGCCATGACCCCGTGCTCGTCGGCGGAGCGCACCCGGGCGACGGCGAGCACCGCGCCCGCGTCGCCGCGCGCCTCGTACACCACGTCGTCCAGCGGCCGGCGCGCGTCCACGACCTGGTCGGCGAGCCCGGTGAAGTCCTCCAGGGCGGGGTCGTCCACGAGCACCACCCGCAGGCCCGCCCGGCGGGCCGCGTCCAGGACCGGTTCGGCCCACGGGTCGGCCTCCCCGTCGTCGGTGCGCAGCACGCTGGGGTGCAGCACGACCGTGCCGGCCATCTCCAGCTGGCGCAGCCGCTCCGGGGCGCGCACCAGCACGCCGGTCCGGGCGAGCGCCGCGCTCAGGACGGCGTGGAAGGCGGCGGGGCCGTAGCGGGCGGCCTTCGGCGAGCCGGCGAGGACCGCCTCCGCCGCCTCACTGCCGTCGTGCTTGACCAGGAGGGTGGCCGCGGCGCCCAGCACACTGCCCGCGGAGGCGTGTGCGGCGTACTCCTGCGCCGGGGACTCCCGCAGCGGCGGTCGGGCGGCGCCGTCCGCCGGGAGGCTGACGCGGTCCGGCGCGCACAGCCGGTCGTGCACCGCGTCGAAGGCGGCGGCGCGGGCCACCGTCTCGGCCACCTGGCAGGCCCGCAGGGCGCCGTCGAGCACGAGCGAGGTGGGGGTCTGCCCGGCGCCGTGGGCAGCGGCGTTCGCGCACGCCAGCACGAGATCCATGCGGGTGTCACCCAGCCGGGCGCGCAGCCAGGAACGAAAGCGCGGGTTCTCCCGCAGCAGCGTCACCACCGCGGTGACCAGGCGGGGGGAGGGCGGCAGCCGGAGCGAGTAGGCGGTGAGCGCGGCGCCGATGCCCACCGCGTCGGCGGCGAGCGTGGCCACGGCGGCCCGCACCCCGGCCGGGTCGGCGGGATGCGTGGTCTCCTCGACGTCGTCGGCCGACAGCACCAGGCCGTGCCGCTCGGCAATTTCGGCGGCGTGTTCCACGACCCGGTCGACGGCCTCCTCGCCGGTCGCCGTCACCACGAGGCGCGCGAGCCCCTGGTCCCAGTAGGCGACGAGCACCTCGGGCCGCTCGGCCAGCGTCTCGGCCATCCGGCGCGCCAGGTGTGCCGTGCCGCCCGCGCCCTGTTCCAAGGGCCGCAGGGCCAGGTGGGCCCGGGCGCCGGCCCGCCAGTGGTCGTCGGCGCCGGGCAACGCGTTGCGGGCGACCCGTGCCACCCGTACGGCGGCGTCCGCGCCGCGCACTCCGGCGCGCGCCGTTCCCGCGGCGGCACCGGCGGCCATCCCGACCGCGGGCGCGGCCGCCCGCGCCAGCACCCTCGGTGCGGCGGGCAGCAGCCGTACGGCGGCCGAGGGCGCCGCCAGCAGTCCGAGCACCATGGCCCTCCTCAGAGCGTGGTGCGGTCGGGCCGCGCCGTGGGACCGAGCGGACCGCTGGGCGGCTTGACCGCCGAGCCCTCGGCGCCGCGAGAGGCCCGGGCGCTGCCGGACGACCCTCTGCCGCCATGACTCCGGCCGCCACCGGATGCCGACGCCGCATCACCTGCGGAAGCCCCGGCACCGCCGGCAGCCGCGGTCCCGGCACCGCTCGCGGCCCCGGTGGTCCCGGCCGCCTCCGACCCGCCCCCGACGGAGGCCGCCGCACCCGTGCCGCCGGCGTTGCCCGGCGCGGTGCCGTGGCCGGACCTGAGGGCCGCGCTGCCGAGGTCATGGGCGGGTTCGGGTTCCTGCCCCGCCCCGCTCTCGCCGGCGGCCGGATGCGCGGGCCGGGGCTGGGTGAGCCAGGCCACGGCGGCGCCCGTGAGGGCCACGGGCCACTCCACCACGCCCGCGGCACCGAGCACTCCGGCCCCCGCGTACACGGCGATGCGCCGCCCCCGGGGCGACACCGCGCCCACCTTGTCCAGCGTCCCCTCGGCGGCCCTGCTCACCATCCCGGCGCCGGGCACCCTGCGCAGCACCGAGGCCGCGCCGTGCAGGGGCGCCGTGAGGGCCGACGACGACTTCTGCTCAGCCATGACTCTCCTCGGGTGAGTTCGCCTTACGTGCCCACCGAGTGCCCGCCATCGCGCTGGTCATCCCCCGTTTCCGGGCGAAGGCGCCACTCTCCCCAGAGAACTCCTCGGACCGGCTCGGCGCCACCCGCACGGGCCCGGCACGAGCGCGGGCACGCCGCCTGAGAGCCGCCCCGCCCCGACACCCGTGCGACCCCCGCCACGGCGCCTCAGCTGCCGCCCCGGAACAGTCCTGTGAGCACCGTCGCGGCCAGGATCCGGTGGCCCTCGGGGTTGAGGCGCAGCCAGTCCCCGGTCTGCAGGTCGGGCCGCGGCCGGTCCGGCCGAGGGGTCGCGTACCGCCCGGCCGAAGCCGATCACCGCGTCCAAGTGGCCGGGGGTGCGGATCCAGACGTTCACCCCCTGCCGGGAGGCCTCCCGCTCCCCGGCCGCGTCGTCGTACGGGGTGTTGCGGCCCAACGGCGTGAGGGTCGCACCGCAGACCCGGTGCCCTGGGCGTGGGCGCGGACGACGATACTCCGGCTCGGACATCACCTACATGTGAGCCGCGCCGGCTACGGGCGCCACGCCTCGTCGTACTCGGGATGCCCGGCGAACGGCAGGGCGAGCAGCCGGAGCGTGGCGCACGGGGCCGGTGGCCGGCTTCCTCCGGCGGCTGCGGCGCAGGTGCGGCACCGGCCGTCCTCCGCCGCCCGGTGCTCCGCCAGCAGCGCCCGGCCCGCCTCGGTGTTCCGCAGGACGCGCGCCGGATCATGACGCGCCACATGGGTGAGCAGCCCTACCGGGTCCTCGGCGCCGAACTGCACCAGTGGGGTGTGTGTGGTCCCGCGGTCCTGGGAGGTGAGCACCTGCTCGATGTGGTCCGCCATCACGCCCCAGACCGCGCCGGGCGCCCCCGCGATCGCGTCGCGGGCCACCCGCTCCTCCTCCTGGAACCGGGCCCGCAGGAACCGTTCGAGGGCCACCGCCGTCATGCGGCACGCTCCCTGAGTCCCAGCGACGCGGCCAACTCCCGCTGATAACCGGCGTAGGCCGTGCGCAGGGCCTCGCCCGGCCAGTCGGGGGGCAGGAGTGCGGGGGGCAGAACGGGGTCGGTGAGCAGGTGGCGTACGGCCGCGGCGTAGGCGGTGAGCCGGTCCGCCGGGCCGCGGGCGGCCGCCGTGTGCGCAAGCAGCGTCCGCGCGGTGACCGCCCAGTCGCCCAGCGGCCAGAGCCGGGCGACCAGGTCCTGTTCGGGCTCGTCGGGGCGCGCGGTGTACGTCCGGGCGACGGAGTACAGCAGGTCCGGCAGGCCACGGTCGAGGTTGGCCGGGCGCAGCCACACGCCCTCGCGGAGTTCGGCCAGGCGCAGGGCGGTCAACCGGGTGCGGAGCTCGGCGCGTTCGGCGGGGCCCCGACCGGTCGCCGTGATCACCACCATCTCCCAGTCGCCGTCCCACGCGCGCGTGCCGGGCCGTAGCGCCTCGTCCTGGCGCTGCTGGCGCGCCAGCAGCCGGTCGCTGAGCCGGTAGACGGCATCGGTGCGGCGCAGGTCCCCCGCGGTGACCATCCGGCTCAGCGCGGCGCGCAGCGTGGAGCCGCCGACACCGAACGGTTCCACCAGCCGGACCAGGTCCTTCACCGGCAGTTCCGCCGGGTGCGCGCCGAGGAGCAGGCTCAGCACGACCGACCGCGCGGACAGCGGCCGCAGGCCTGCCTCCTCCGCCTCGGGCGGGACGTTCATGCGCATGGGAACGTACTGTACGCGCGGGCTCCGTGTTGCATCATTGCTACAGCCGCAGAAAGAGTGCAACATGCTCCCATGGTCTCGATTCCCGCGCAGTCGCCCTCGCAGCCGCGGCCTCAGCCGCCGTACGCCACCCACGACGTCACCAACCAGGCCCCGCCCCTGACTCCGTACGACGCCTCCGACGACCCGGCCCTGCTGGAGGGGCTGCGCCGGGAGGGCGCCGGGTGGGCGGAGGAGGACATCCGCCGTCTGGGGGCGCGCGCCGGCAGCGCGGAGGCGCAGGAGTGGGGTGAGCTGGCGAACCGGCACGAGCCGGTCCTGCGCACCCACGACCGCTACGGCCACCGTGTCGACGAGGTGGAGTTCCACCCCAGCTGGCACCACCTGATGCGCACGGCGGTCGCCCAGGGCCTGGCCGGAGCGCCCTGGGCGGACGAGCGGTCCGGCGCCCATGTGGCCCGTACCGCGGGCGGCCTGGTGTGGGGGCACACGGAGGCAGGGCACGGCTGCCCGACGTCGATGACGTACGCCGCGGTGCCCGCGCTGCGCGCCCAGCCGGATCTGGCCAAGGTCTACGAACCGCTGCTCACCAGCCGGGAGTACGACCCCGAGCTGCGAGTGCCGGCCGAGAAGCCGGGGCTGCTCGCGGGGATGGGCATGACCGAGAAGCAGGGCGGGTCGGACGTCCGGACGAACACCACCGTGGCCACGCCCACCGCGGAGCCGGGTGTGTACACGCTGCGCGGGCACAAGTGGTTCACGTCGGCGCCGATGTGCGACGTCTTCCTGGTGCTGGCGCAGGCATCGCCTCTTCGTGGAAGAGGAGGTCTGTCGTGCTTCCTGGTGCCGCGGGTGCTGCCGGACGGCAGCCGCAACACCTTCCGCGTCCAGCGCCTGAAGGACAAGCTGGGCAACCGGTCCAACGCGTCCTCGGAGCCGGAGTTCGACGGTACGGTGGCCTGGCTGGTCGGGCCGGAGGGCCGAGGGGTGAAGACCATCATCGAGATGGTCAACTGCACCCGGCTGGACTGTGTGATGTCCTCGGCGGCCCTGATGCGCAAGACGCTGGTCGAGGCGGGACATCACGCACGGCACCGCAGCGCGTTCGGGGCCCGGCTGATCGAGCAGCCGCTGATGCGCAACGTCCTGGCCGACCTGGCGCTGGAGTCGGAGGCGGCGACGACGCTCACCCTGCGGCTGGCCGGAGCCGCCGACCGCGCGGTGCGCGGGGACGCCGGCGAGCGCGCCTTCCGGCGGATCGCGACCGCCGTCGGCAAGTACTGGGTCACCAAGCGGGGCCCGGCGTTCACCGCGGAGGCGCTGGAGTGCCTGGGCGGCAACGGGTACGTCGAGGACTCGGGCATGCCCCGGCACTACCGGGAGGCGCCGCTGCTGTCGATCTGGGAGGGCTCGGGCAACGTCAACGCGCTCGACGTGCTGCGCGCCCTCGGCCGGGAACCGGACACGGCCGAGGCCCTGTTCGCCGAACTCGCCCTCGCGCGCGGGGCGGACGCCCGTCTGGACGCGACCGTCGCCGCGCTCAAGGACCAGTTGGCCGAAACGGACCAGGTGGGCGCCCGCCGGCTGGTCGAGCGGATGGCGCTCGCCCTCCAGGCCTCCCTGCTGGTCCGGCACGCCCCGCACCCGGTCGCGGACGCCTTCTGCGCGAGCCGGCTGGGCGGTGACTGGGGGCACGCGTTCGGCACCCTGCCCGCCGGGGCGGGTCTCGGCGCGATCCTGGAGAGGGCCCTGCCCGGCCTGAACTGACGCCTCCCACCGGGGGGCGCGCGGGCCGCCCGCGCGCCCCCGCCGGCCGCTCACTCCCTGGCCGGTGACAGCCGACGGATCGCACACAGTCAGCGCGCGGTTCCCCACCGTTGTCGGTGCCGTGGTGCACACTCGCGATCAGGTGGCACTCGTCTGGGGAGGACAACGTGGTCACGGGGATCGACGAGGTCGACTGGGCCTCGCTGCGGCACGCGCACGGCACGGCGGAGGACGTGCCCGGATGGTTACGGGCCCTGGCGTCCGCGGACACCGCCGAGCGGGCGACCGCGCTCGACGGGATGTACGGCGCGCTGCACCACCAGGGGCGCGTGTACGACTCGACACTGGCCTGCGTCCCCTTCCTGCTCTCGCTCGTGGCCCGCGAGGAGCTGCCGGACCGGTCCGGCGTCGTGGAACTGCTGGTCGGCATCGGCGCGGAGAGCCCGGACGGGGACCCGCGCGCACGGGAGGCGGTGTGCGCGGGCTCCCAGGTCTTCGTCCCGCTCGCCGAAGACCCGGACCCGGCGGTGCGCCGGGCCGCCGCCGGGGCCGTCGTGCACTTCCTGACCGCACCCACGCGGGTCCTGGACCTGCTGCGGCAGCGGCTGCGGGCCGAGCGGGACAACCGCGTTCTGCTCGCCCTCACGGAGGCGCTCGGCCTGTTCGTCCGCCGGTACCCCGCGCACGCCGACGCCGCGACGGACCTCCTGGCCGAGCAGGGTGCGCCGCCGTACGCCCCGGAGCTGCGGCTCGCCGCGCTCGGCCAGCTCGCGCTCGTCGCGCCCGGCCGCCTGCCCGCCGATGTCGTGCCGACGGCGGTCCGGCTGCTCCGGGAGCGCTCCGCGCAGCGTGCCCGGATCCCCGAGCCCTCCGCCGACACGCTCGTCGGGCGCTTACGGCGGCTGCGCCCGTCCGACGAGGAGGGTTCCCGGCTGCTGCGCACCCTGCACACCGGGCTCGGCGACCGCGTCGACGACCGGACCGCGCTCCTGGGCGGGCAGTTGACCAGCCCGGACCCGGTGGACCGGTGCAACGCCGTGTGGATGGCGGCGGCACTGCTGCGCGGCTGGCGCGGCGACCACAGCGGAACGGTCCGGTTGCTCGGTGCCCAACTGACCGCGGAACAGGACCGGTTGCGGGACGCGGCGGTCGCGGTCCTGACGGAGCTGGGACCGCTGGCCGCGCCCGCCGCGGACGAGCTGCACGCGCTGGTGTGTGCCCGGCCCGACCTGTGGACGCACCGCTTCGAGCGCGGCTCCCCCACGCTGGGCGGACCGCTCAAGGCGCTGGCCGGGAGCGGCGATCCGCGTGCGGTTCCGGCCCTGGCCCAGCTGCTGGCGGGCCCGGCCGCGCCGGCGGACCTGGGGTTCGCGCTGGCCCGCCTGGGCGCCGCCGCGGCCCCCCTCGCCCCCGCGGTACGGCACCGGCTCGGCCGTATCCCGCCGGCCTCTCCCTCCGCCGCCCGGCTCGCAGCCCCGCTGCTGGCGGCGATCGGCGCGGTCGGAGACGAGGACGCGGTTCCGGAGGTGCTGCGGCTGCTGTCGGGGGCTCCCGACGGCTTGGGAGCACGGGACGCGGTCGCGGGCCAGGCCGTCGAGACGCTGGAGACGCTGGGCGCCTCCGCGCAGGCGGTACCCGTCCTGCGCGCACTGCTGCACACCCGGCACGCCGCCGTCGCCGTCGGCGCACTGTGGTCGGCGCACCAGGACGCCTCCGCCGTACTCCCGGTGCTGCTGCGGGAGTTGGCCCAGGCCGATCCGGAGCGCCGGTGCCGGGCCGCCGGGCAGCTCGGCAGACTGGGGCCGGCCGCGCGTGCCGCGCTGCCCGCGCTGCGCCGGATGGCCTGCTCGCGGCCGGCGCAGGAGCGGGTGCCGGCCGCCTGCGCGCTGTGGCGCATCGACACGGATCCCGAGCCGGTCCTGCCGGCGTTCCGGGCGGCCTGGGCGGACGCCCCGCACACCCGCGCTCCGATCGCCCGGTGCCTCACCGCGATGGGCCCGGCCGCCGCCCCGCTACGGCACCTGGTGGCGGCGGAACTGGCTGCCCCGCGCCGCCTCCCGGCCCACCCGGGAGGCCACGGCGGCCAGGCCGTACCGGAGGACGAGACGCTGCTGAGAGCGTGCCGGGAGGCACTGGGGGCGATGGAGGGGGATCACGGCAGGCACTGACCCGAGCCGACGGTCCGGGGCCGCCGCTGTACGCCTCTGCTCCGCGAAGACGGCGAGGCTGAAGCGGGCGCGGTTCCAGGCCGGGCCGCACCGGCACTCAGCCACCGGCTCCGGGCAGACGGTCCCGGCCCCCATAGCCTGGACACCGCGGCCTTGACACCGCGGCATTGACGCCGCGGCCTTGACGCCAACCCGCTGGCGCAGGGGCCTTGTTCGTACCTTGCGCCTCACGCAGGTGCCCTTCTCGACGGGGCCGACGCCCAATCTGACCCGTATCGGCCGCGTCGACGACGCGGATCCCTGCCTCGCCTCTGCTGGGCATCCCGGCGGGCGCGATGCCCAGCTCGCCTCCCTGCCCCTACGCAGCCACTCGGTTGCAGAGCCGTATCGCCGCGGACCGGAAGCCGGGACTTCGGCCTTGGTCAGACCGTGCGTCCCCACTGCGGGCCGAGCCGTGCCCATTCCGTGTCCCAGGCGTCCATGCGGCGGCGTTCCAGACGGGCACGCAGGGCAAGGCCGCCGATGAAGGGGACGGCCGCGGTACTCACGCCCACCAGGCAGCCGATCAGAGTGCCGCGGAAGGCGGCCTCCCCGGCGGAGGTGGGGCGGCTGACGAGATGGCCCTGCGAGTCGGTCCAGACGGTGACCGGCGTGCCGGCCTTGCTGCCGGGCTCCACCCGGACCTGACCGGTGCGGGCGGAGCCGTCGGCCGTCGTCCAGCGCACCTTGGCCCAGACCTGATCACCGGAGGACGTGTGGCCGTGCGCGGGCGGACTTCCCGTGGCCCGTGCCACTACACGGGCCACGACGGGGCGCGAGGCCGCCCGCTCCCCGGCGAGTCCGTGCTCCACCGACCGGGCCCCCACGAGCCCGGCCGAGACCCCCGCCAGGACGGTCAGCAGCCAGGCGCCGAGCACCACCCAGGCCTCCACCGTGTCGGCCCGGCGTTTGAGCGGGTTGCGCCGCCAGCGCCACAGCCACACCTTCGGACCACGGAACGCCTTCAAAGGCATCCTCCTCACGAGCGCACCGACCGGCCGGACCGCCCTCCCATACGCGGGAGACCGCTCCGTTGCTCACGACGAGCCGTCTCCCCGACGGTCGCACGAGACACCCCGTTCGCGCAGGCACATGTCGTAACGGGCCCCGGCCGATCTTCGTCACGGGCCGACGACACCGCTGTGACCTGCACGAACACACTCTCCGGGGGAGAGTGTCAGTGGTGAGGTGCACACTGGCCGATAACTGACGACCAACTGACTCACGACTACCTGGACGACGGCGTCCCGGAGGTGATCGGCATGACCGAGGTACTGCTGGCGGTGGGCACCCGCAAAGGTCTGTTCATCGGGCGCCGAAGGAGCGGCGGTGCCTGGGAGTTCGACGACAGTCCGCATTTCAACGCGCAGGCGGTCTACTCGGTCGCGATCGACACCCGTGGGGACCGGCCCCGACTGCTGGCGGGCGGCGACAGCGCGCACTGGGGTCCGTCGGTCTTCCACTCCGACGACCTCGGCCGCACCTGGGCCGAACCGCCGCAGCCGGCCGTCAAGTTCCCCAAGGACACCGGTGCTTCCCTGGAGCGCGTCTGGCAGCTGCACCCGGCCGCCGCCGAGCCCGGCGTGGTCTACGCGGGCACGGAACCGGCGGCGCTGTACCGCTCGGAGGACCGCGGCGAGAGCTTCACCCTGGTCCGGCCGCTGTGGGAGCACCCGACGCGCTCCCGGTGGGTGCCGGGCGGCGGCGGTGAGGGACTGCACACCGTGGTCACCGACGCCCGCGACCCCCGCGCGGTGACCGTGGCCGTCTCGACGGCCGGGGTGTTCCGCTCCACCGACGGCGGCGCGAGCTGGGCCCCGTCCAACTCGGGCGTGTCGGCGGTGTTCCTGCCCGATCCGAACCCGGAGTTCGGCCAGTGCGTGCACAAGGTCGCCAAGGACGCGGGTGACCCGGACCGGCTGTATCTGCAGAACCACTGGGGGGTGTACCGAAGCGACGACGCGGGCGCGCACTGGACCGACATCGGCGCGGATCTGCCGTCCACGTTCGGGTTCGCGGTGGCCACGCATCCGCACCGGGCCGACACGGCGTACGTCTTCCCGATCAACGCCGACGCGGACCGGGTGCCGGCCGAGCACCGCTGCCGGGTCTTCCGCACCACGGACGCGGGCCGGACCTGGGAGCCGCTGACCAAGGGGCTGCCGCAGGAGGACCATTACGGCACGGTGCTGCGGGACGCCCTGTGCACCGACGACGCCGAACCGGCGGGGGTCTATTTCGGCAACCGCAACGGCGAGGTGTTCGCCTCGGCAGACGACGGCGACAGCTGGCAGCAGCTGGCGGCCCATCTGCCGGACGTGCTGTGCGTGCGGGCGGCGGTGATCGGCTGAACCGCACGGACGGCCGCAGGGGGCCTCTCCGTCGGGCTTTCAGGTTCGGCCACCGGTTGTCGAACTGAGCGGTGCGGTGGGCGCCGTTCTGTCGGAAGAACATGTTCCGTATCCGGCTGCCGTCGGCGGGAAGAACGCCCGAACGCGCATGGCCCCGCTGGGCGTCGGCGCGGTCCAGGACGCCGCACCTGCAACCGCGCCTCCCGCACGACGTGATCAGCCCGCACGGCGGTCGGTCCGGCACGGCGGTCGGTCCGGCACGGTGCCGAGCGCGTCGTCGGGTTTCCCACCGCGCGGGCGGCAAGACGACCGAGGATCGAGTTCCTCCACCACGGCCAGGCCCTTCAGGCCGGCCGGCCTACCGCCGCCGTGGTTCTACGGCAGTCGCCAGTCCACAGGCTGGGCACCCTGCCGCAGCAGCAGGTCGTTGGCCCGGCTGAACGGACGCGAACCGAAGAAGCCCCTGTCCGCCGACATCGGAGACGGATGCGCGGACTCGATCGCCGGAAGATCCCCCAGCAACGGCCGCAGATTACGCGCGTCACGCCCCCACAGGACCGACACCAGCGGTTTACCGCGCGAGGCCAACGCCCGTATCGCCTGCTCCGTGACCTCCTCCCAGCCCTTCCCTCGGTGGGCCCCGGGCTTGCGCGGGGCCGTCGTCAACGCCCTGTTGAGCAACAGCACACCCTGCTGCGTCCACGGCGTCAGATCGCCGTTCGACGGCCTGGGCAGTCCCAGGTCGGAGTGCATCTCCCGGAAGATGTTCTCCAGACTGCCCGGCAACGAACGCACCTCCGGGGAGACCGCGAAACTCAACCCGATCGCCATCCCCGGGGTGGGATAGGGGTCCTGGCCGACGATCAGGACGCGGACGTCGTCGAAGGGCTGCTGGAAGGCCCTCAGGACATTCGCTCCGGACGGCAGGTAGGTCCGGCCCGCAGCTATCTCGGCCCGGAGGAAGTCCCCCATGGCGGCGATGCGTTCGGCCACAGGCTCAAGAGCCTTCGCCCAGCCCGGTTCAACAAGTTCATGCAACGGTCGTGGTGCCACGGCGCGTCACTCTACTGGCACACACAGGCACCCTGCATACGCCGGGAAGCCTCCGCACCGGGCCGGCCCTCAGGCGCTACCCTTCCTCCTCGTCGAGATCTTCAGCCGGGAGAGCAGATCACGCAGCCGGTCACCGGGAAGGAGGGGAGCGTGTTCCGTCCAGTGAGCAGGAACCGCCCGTCGTTCCCGGTCGCGCCCGAGGCACGTCCGCCGCAGCCCAGACCGATCAGCAAGCGCGAGCCGAACGCCGGCCCGGGCGTGTCCCAGCCGTCCGACGACGACCTGACACCCCCCTGCACCCAGCAGGGCGTCCTGCTGTCCATCAGGACGCTGACCCTGGCTCCGCGCCGCCCGCAGCAGGTCGGACAACCGGTGGACCGGCGACTGCCGTGAGCGTTCCCGGTTATCTGGCGGTGGACTCCGGAGGCTCCGGTCTGCGGATCGCCGTCGGCGTGCCGGGCCGGGCGCCCGCCGCCCGGCGCGCGTCACGGGAACCGGTCCGCACGGATGCACGGGGCATCGATCCCGCCCATCTGATGGCCCAGCTCGTCCCGCTGGCCCGGACGTCCGCCACCGAGGCCGGGATCAGCCGGCTGGACACGGCCGTCGTCGGCGCCGCCGGGTTCGCCGGCCTGGGCGACGCCCTGCGCGCCGAACTGCCCAACGCCCTCGCCCGGGAACTGGGCGTACGGCAGGTGGCGCTCGCCGCCGACGCCGTCACCGCCTACGTCGGCGCCCTCGGGCAGCGCCCGGGCGCGGTGCTCGCCGCGGGTACCGGGCTGATCGCGGTCGGCACCGACCTCACCGCCTGGCACCGGGCCGACGGGTGGGGCCATCTGCTCGGGGACTGCGGCAGCGGCGCGTGGATCGGGCGGGCGGGCCTGGAGGCGGCGCTGCGCGCCCACGACGGCCGGGACGGCGGCTCGGCACCGCTGCTGGCCTGTGCACAGGAGCAGTTCGGGCCGGTGCGCGGCCTGCCGGGCCTGCTCTACCCCCGCTCCGACCGGCCCGCCGTACTGGCCTCCTTCGCCCCCCGGGTGGCCGTCTGCGCCGCGCAGGATCCGGTGGCCGCGGACATCCTGCGCGCGGCGGCCCGGCACATGGCCGAGTCCGCGGCGGCCGTGTGCCCGGCGGACGGCACGCCCCAAGTGGCACTCACCGGCGGTCTGTTCCGCCTGGGCGACCCGCTCCTCGTCCCCCTGCGCGAGGAGCTGACGAGCAGGCTGCCGCACGCCCGTCAGGTGCCCGCCGAGGGCGATCCGCTGCACGGCGCGGTGAGGATCGCGGCCGGCCTGGCGACCGGCCGGCTCACCCTGCCGGGTGAAAAAGCCATGTTCCAAGTGGTCCCGGTACAAGCCGATTGAGGTCCCTCCCGAAAGCGGATCACGTCCCCTTCCACCCTTGTCGTCCCCTTGTCGTCCCCTTGCCGTCCTTTTGTCAGCCCATGTTCTCGGCACGTGCTCCGAACATGTGTCAACCGCTTGTCACTCATCAGACAAAACCGGACGGAAACCGCTCACCTGCACCCTCCCCGAACGGAGGAACCCCCGAAGCCAGTAACATGCGGCGCCATGAGCACCCCCACTGGGCCCGAGTCCGGCCTGCCAGTACGAATGCCGCGACCCCGCCAGCCCGGACGGCACCGCCGACCGGAACCGCTGGTGGCTCCCGAGGGTGCGCCCGCGCTCGCCCTCGCGGTGCCCGGTGCGCCCAGTGCCGCCACGCGCGCCCTCGCCGAGGAGGTCGTGAGCATCGCCCGCTCCGAGCTGCCCGGCCTGGACGCCCGGATCGGATACCTGGACGGGGACGACGCCGAGTTCCCCACGCTCCGGTCCGTGCTCGCGCACGCCGCCGACCAGCGCACGGCCCGTTATGAGCAGGCCGTCGCCGCAGGGTTCGAGGGGGTCAAGGAGCCCGACGGCCCGGTCGCGGTCGTCGTCCCGCTGCTGGCCGGACCGGACAGCGCCCTGCTGCGGCAGATCCGCCAGTCCGTGATGGACAGCCGGGTCGCCGCCGAGCTGACCGATGTGCTCGGCCCGCACCCGCTGCTCGCCGAGGCGCTGCACGTGCGGCTGTCCGAGGCGGGTCTGGCCCGTGCCGACCGCGCGCGCCTGTTCACGGTGGCCACCGCCGCGGACGGCATCGTCCTGGCCTCCGTGGGCGGCGAGGAGGCCGTACAGGCGGCCGGGATCACCGGCATGCTGCTCGCCGCGCGCCTCGCGGTGCCGGTGATGGCGGCGGCCCTGGACCAGGAGGGCTCGATCACCTCCGTCGCCGAGCAGCTGCGTTCTTCGGGCTCGCAGCAGCTGGCCCTGGCGCCGTATCTGATCGGCCCGGAGATCGACCCGGCGCTGCTGGCGGCGGCCGCCGAGGAGGCGGGCTGCGCCACGGCCGAGGCGCTCGGCTCGTACCCGGCGATCGGCAAGCTCGCCCTGGCCAAGTACACGACGGCGCTGGGCATCGCCCCGCAGCAGCCGCAGGGCATGCCGGTCCGCTGACCCCACGCCGGCACACGGCACCCGTACGGGACAGGGCCCGCTCCACACCTCGGAGCGGGCCCTCGTCCTGCCCCTGCGGTTCGGCGAGGATGCTGCACGCCGGAGGCCGGAGACGCGAGGCAGGGACGGGGGCAGCCCTCAGCCGAAGACGATGCAGGAGGCCGCGGGAACCGGCACCGAACCGTCGTACCGGGGCACCCCCGTCGCCTCGTCCACCGCGAACCACGTCACCTCGCCGGAGCGCTCATTGGCCGCGTACAGGAAGCCGTCGTGCTCGGCGAGCGCACGCGGCCAGTGCCCGCCGCACGGCACCGTGCCGGTCAGCCGGAGTGTCTCGCCCTCGACGGCGAGGACCGACAGGACGTCCTCGCCGCGGGTCGCCGTCCACACGAAGCGGCCGTCGGGCGAGACCACGATGCCGGACGGATAGGCGTCGCCGGCGGGCGCACCGGGCAGGACGGGGACCTCCGTCAGCGGCTTGAGGGAGCCTGCCTCGGCGTCCCAGCGGCACACGGTCACCGTGGGGGTGAGTTCGTTGACGACGTAGGCGTGCGCGCCGTCCGGGTGGAAGGCCAGATGGCGGGGGCCTGAGCCGGGGCGCAGGGCGAACTCGCGGTGCAGGACGGGGACGCCGTCCGCGAGGGTGCAGACCCGTACCGAGTCCGTGCCGAGGTCGACGCTGACGGCCCACCGGCCGCTCGGGTCGGCCTGCACCTGGTGGGCGTGCGGCCCGCGCTGGCGCCGGTCGTGCGGGCCGGAGCCGGTGTGCTGCAGCAGCCCGGAGGGCTTGGCGGCGAGCGTGCCGTCCGGGCGCAGGGGTACGGCGGTGACGGTGCCGGAGCCGTAGTTGGCGGTCAGCACGTGGCCGGCGTAGAGGCCCAGGTGGGCCGGTCCGCTGCCGTCGACCGGTACGGGCGCACCGGCGAGTACCGGCCGGCCGCCGTCGACGCGGTAGGCGGCGACGGCGCCCTCGGCCGTCTCGCTGACCGCGTAGAGCGTCTCCCCGTCCGGTGACAGGGCCAGGTAGGACGGGTCGGGTACGTCCTTCACGGCGGGGCCGAGGGTGAGGGCGCCGCCGTCCGGCGCGACCTCTGCGGTCACGAGGCCGGGGCCGCCCGCTGCCGTGAACGAGCCGATGAACGCCCGGCGCCTGCCGGGCCTGCCGGGCCTGCCGGGCCTGCCGTCCTCTGCCACCGCTGTCCCCTCTCGGTCCTCGGTCGAGCCCGTCCCGGCCCGACGGTAGCAGTCGACCAGGCCGGTCTAGACCAAGAGGCGCGGGCATGCTGGGCGGTTCTTGCCCACGCAAACCCCTTCGCCGGGTCCGCACCCCTTACGTGCACGGACCCAGGCCGTCGCAAGCCGCGCCGGCGCACCGCTCACGCCCCCACCAACCGCGACCCCGACGGGGCCCGCAGGGGTTCGGCCAGATCGGCGAGGGCGCGTTCCAGGCCGTGCAGATGGGCCAGGGCAGGTTCGGAGGGCGGCTCGGCGGGGCTGTGGACAGGCTCCGTGCGGCCCGCGGTGAGCGCCTCGACCGCGGCCTCCACGCGCCAGCAGGCCGCGGCCAGGCGCGCGTCGTGGGAGGCCTCGGGATCGGCGGCGACCGCCACCAGCCCACGGACGTCGCGGGCACAGTCGTCGAGGAGAGCGAGGACCCTGCGGGCGCGCCGCTTGCGGGCCGGCATCGGGTTCAGCGGGTGCACCAGCGGGGCCACCGACAGCCGCACCCGGCCGAGCAACTGCTCCAGTTCGGCCACGTGAGGCGCCGGGTCCGCCGTCGGGGAGCCGGCGAGGCGTGCCGTGGCCTCGGCCGTGCAGGCGTGGACGCAGCGCAGGGCACGCCGGATCCAGGCGTCCGTGACGGCGTGGGTGGTGACCGGCAGGACGAACAGCACGGCGAGTACGGCGCCCAGCGCGCCCACGCCGGTCTCGGTCAGGCGCAGCGCGAGCAGGCCGGGGCTGAGGACGCCGAGGAGGCCGTAGAGCAGTTCGGCGAGCAGGGTCACCCAGAGCATCATCCAGGTGTAGGAGACGGCTGCCGTGTAGAAGATGCCGAAGACGGCGACGGCGACGAGGACGGCCGTCGGGACCGGCGCGCCGTCCACGGGGACGGCGACGAGGAAGCCCAGGCAGATGCCGATGACCGTGCCGAGGACCCGGCGGAAGCCGCGTACCAGCGTCTCGCCGCGCGAGGCGGTGTTGACGAAGATCCACCAGGTGGCGCCGACGGCCCAGTACCAGCGCTGCCCGGACACCAGCTGACCCACGACCAGCGCGAAGCCCGCGCCCGCGGTCGCCTGGACGGCCTGCCGCGTGGTCACCCGGGCCAGACCGCGCCAGGCGGGCGGGACAGGTACGGCGGCCGGGGGCAGCCGGCGCTCGTAGCACCACACGCCGAAGCGCACCACGGCCGCGCTGAGCACGGACAGCAGGACGGCGGTGTACAGCTCGGGCAGCTGCGCCGGGGTGGCGTGCAGGAACTGGGCCACGAAGAACGTCATGAAGGCGAAGACGCCGAGGCTGTGCCCGCGCGGTCCCCAGCGGCGCGCGTACACCCCGGCGCCGACGACGCCGAGGAAGGCCAGGTCGCGCGCGACGGGGACGTCGTGCAGCCCGGCCGCGACGGCCAGCACCGGCACGCCCACGGCGGGCAGCAGCGCGGTGGTGACCGCCTGTCCGCGCACGGTCGGGTCGGCGACGGTGAACAGGGCGAGCAGGGCGGCGAGGCCGCCCGTGACCGCGCCCGGGAGGGAGTGGCCGGTGAGGAGGCAGACGACGACCGCGAGGCCGATGCCGAGGACGGCCCGCGCGGCGAAGCGCAACCGCGCCCGCCCCGGGTCCGGAGCCACGAACATCCTCTTCACCACTACTGCCCTCCCCATGGAACACCGGCACCGGCACAGAAAAGGCGCCGCGGGGTCCGCAGCGCCATCGACGGGTCCATGAGAGCATCACCGAGGTCACTGGCTCAAGTGTGATCCGAATCGCTGAGCCATTGGTACAGCACGCCGCAGACAGCCAGGGCCCTCGGAATGCCAACGGACCAGGTCGGACGGCACACACGGCCGTCGAGATGCTGAGCCATTGGTACAGTCGTCCATCATGGCCGTGGACGAACTCGACACCCGCATTCTGCGGCTCCTTCTGGAGCAGCCGCGCACCAGCGTGCGCGAGTACGCCCGCATCCTCGGCGTCGCCCGTGGCACGCTCCAGGCCCGACTGGACCGTATGGAACGGGACGGCGTGATCACCGGCACCGGGCCCTCCCTCTCCCCCGCCGCCCTGGGCCATCCGGTACTGGCCTTCGTGCACATCGAGGTCACCCAGGGCCATCTGGACGACGTCGGGGACGCACTGGCCGCCGTGCCGGAGATCGTGGAGGCGTTCTCGATCACGGGCGGCGGGGATCTGCTCGCCCGGGTGGTGGGCCGGGACAACGCCCACCTGGAGGACGTCATCCAGAAACTCATCAGCCTGCCGGGCGTCGTGCGCACCCGCACGGAGGTGGCCCTGCGCGAACGCGTCCCGTACCGGTTGCTGCCCCTGGTGGAGTCGGTGGGCCGGGCGGCCCGCGCCTGACCTTCGGCACGCTGGACCGCGTGAGCGATCTCGGCGCCGACCCTGCGGACCGCGCGGCCCCGGAAGCCCACTGATCGCGACCCGGTGCAGGCCGGGGCACCCCTATTGGAGCAAAGCCGCGCTGGTTCTCCACCTCGGGCCCGTCGCGGGCGGCACGGAAGGCCTCGTACGTCACCCGAGGGGAGCGGACCCGGCCAGTGGGGACGGAACACGTTTTCCCGCCGTGCGGCGGACCTGGCGGCTGCATAGCGTGATCCCATGACTACAGACCAGGCGGGCCCCGTCCAGGACGACCGACGGTGGAAAGCGCTCGCCGTCTGTCTGACCGCGGCCTTCATGTCCTTGTTGGACACGTCGATCGTGAACGTGGCACTCCCCTCGGTGGAGCGTGGGCTGCACGCCAGCCCGGCCGACCTGTCCTGGGTGGTGTCCGGCTACGCGCTCACCTTCGGTCTGGTCCTGGTCCCGGCGGGGCGGCTCGGCGACCTGCGCGGACAGCGCCAGGCCTTCCTGACCGGACTCGCCCTGTTCACACTCGCCTCGGCGGCCTGCGGGCTGTCCTCCGGCCCCACCTGGCTGGTGCTGTTCCGGCTGGTCCAGGGAGCGTCGGCCGGCATGCTCGCGCCGCAGGCCACGGCGCTGGTCCAGCAGATGTTCCAGGGCGCTGAACGGGCCCGCGCCTTCGGCATGATGGGCGCCACCATCGGCGTCTCCACGGCGGTCGGCCCGCTGGCGGGCGGCCTGCTGATCCACGCGTCCAGCGGGGTCGACGGCTGGCGCTCGGTGTTCTACGTCAACCTGCCCATCGGGGTGGCCGTCTTCTGCGCGGCGCTGCGGCTGCTGCCCCGCTACCCCGGCTCACCAAGCAAGCGGGAGTGTTTCGACGTGCCGGGCGTCCTGCTGCTCGGCTCGGGTGTGGTCGCCCTGATGCTGCCTCTGGTGCAGGAGCAGCAGTGGCACGGGCGGCTCAAGTGGGCCCTGCTCCCGGCCGGCGCCGGGCTGCTGGCCGCGTTCTGGATGTGGGAGCGGCGCCAGCAGCGGAACGACCGGGCTCCCCTGGTCGACCTGCGGCTCTTCGCACTGCGCTCCTTCTCGCTCGGCGCGCTGCTGAGCCTGGTGTACTTCGGCGGCTTCACGACGCTGTTCTTCGTCTACACGATCTTCCTGCAGAACGGGATGGGCTACAGCGCGCTGGCGGCGGCCCTGTCGTCGATGCCCTTCGCGACGGGCACGGCGGTGGGTGCCGCGGTCGGCGGCCGCCTGGTCGTGCGCTTCGGGCGCAAGCTGGTCGTCGCCGGGCTGTGCACGGTGACGGTGGGGATTCTGGGCGTCATCGCGGCCGTGCACTGGGTACCGGGCCAGGGCGTGGCCCTGGCGGCCGCGCTTCCCATGCTGCTCGCCGGGATCGGCTCGGGCCTGACCACCTCCCCCAACACCACGCTCACCCTGACCCTCGTGCCCGTGCGGCGGGCCGGAGCGGCGGGCGGGGTGCTGCAGACCGGGCAGCGCATCGGCTCAGCGGCCGGTGTCGCGGCGGTGGGTTCGGTGTTCTTCGCCCACCTGGCCAACCACGGCGACCCGGCCGCCGCCCTCCAGTACGGCCTGCTCACCTGCGTCGGCATCATCCTGCTGGCCCTCTGCCTGGCCTTCGCCGACCTGCGGGAACGCCGGGTCAGCCCACACCCCGAACAGACGAGGCAGACGGCGCGGCAGGAGGCGTAGACGGGGGTGGCAGGGCCCGAGGTGCCCGGGGCTCGGGAGGACCGGAGCGACCGGAGCGTGGAACGGCCTAGCCACGAGGTGGGTGGGGCTTGCGATGCACGGGGCGACCGGAGCGTGGAACGGCCTAGCCACGAGGTGGGTGGGGCTTGCGATGCACGGGGCGACCGGAGCGTGGAACGGCCTAGACGCGAGGTGCCCGGGGCTTGGGAGAACCGGGGCGCAGGATGACCGGGGGCACGAGCTGCCCGGAACTGGGATGACCGGGGCATGGAATGACCGGGGCATGGGATGCGCGCTGCGCCGCACGGTGCCGCTCCCGCCCTCACGACCTCCGGCGCGGCTTGCCCCGCTTGGGGGTCTGCTTGGCTCCCGCCCCACGCGCGCGGGGCGGGCGGCCCGTGGACTTCGCCGTCGGCTTCTGCCGGGTGCCGCCCGGTTCGGCACGCTTCCGCTTCTGTTCGGCCGGTGCGGGGGCCTGAGCCGTCGTACGGCCGCGGGTGCTGTTGACGGTGCGACCGCGGACGATGCCGATGAAGTCCTCCACCAGGTCGGTGGTGGCCTCCTCGGGCCAGGACAGGGCGACGTCCGACTGGGGGGCGTCGGTGACCGGGCGGTAGGTGAGGTCCTTGCGGTGGTACAGGCGCGCCAGGGACTGCGGCACGACCAGGAGGCCGACGTTGGCGGCCACCAGCTCGATCGCGTCCTCCGTCGTCGCGGGACGCTCGAAGGCGGGCTCCCCGGGCGGGCCGTCCCAGTCGAAGACGTCGTCCAGGGGGTGGAAGAGCACTTCCTCGGCGAGGTCGGCGAGGGTGACCTCGTCCACGGCCGTGATCAGGTGGTCCTTGGGGACCACGACCACCGTGGTCTCGGTGTAGAGGGGGATCGCGCTGAAGACCGTACGGTCCACGGGGAGCCGTACGATGCCCGCGTCGGCCTCGCCTGCGCGCAGCACCCCGGGCGCCTCGGCGGCCGGTACCTGGACGAGGGTGAGCGAAATGTCCGGCAGGCGCTCGCCCCAGAGCCTCACCCATTTGGCGGGCGTCACTCCGGGAACGTACGCGAGCCGGAACGACGGTGATTCCTCCGAGCCTGTCACCAGGCCAGGTTACCGGCCGTGGCCGGCCCTCCGGCACCGGCCGTGGTCGGCCCTCCGGCACGCGGCCGATACCCTTGGCCACATGAGTTCGCAGCAGAGCACCCAGACGATGAAGCCCGCGACCGCGGCGAAGAAGCTGGGTGTGTACCTCCCCGCCACCCCCGCCTCGTTCCAGGAGGGCGTCATCTCGCGCGCCGAGCTGAACGAGCTGCAGGCGAACCCGCCGGAGTGGCTGAGCGAGCTGCGGCGCAACGGCCCCCACCCGCGTCCGGTGGTCGCGGCGAAGCTCGGCGTGTCCATCGCCGGCCTCGCGCGCGGCGGGGTCACCGAGGCGCTGACCACCGAGCAGATCGAGGCGCTCAAGCAGGAGCGGCCCGAGTGGCTGGAGAAGGAGCGCGGCACGCAGGCCGAGGTCCGCAAGGAAGGCGCGCGGGTCAAGCAGCTGAAGAAGGAGAAGCAGGAGCGCGCCGCCGGGCGCGACTGATCTCCCCCCGGTTCTTGCCCCGTCTTCTTCCCTCGTTGCTCCAAAACCGTTTTCCCACAACGCCCTCCGGCCTCCGGGGGGCGTTGTCAGTGGCCCGGCCTACAGTTCCCGTCACTCGGGTGGCCGGCGCGCGCTCTGCCTCGCGGCCTGGTCGGGAGGAACTACCGTCGGCCGGCCCACCCTGCGCCTGGGCTCGCTCCGCATGATTCGTTACCGTGGAGCGGTCCGCCGGAATCCGAGCCGATCTGAAGGGTTGTCAGTCAATTAGCCATGTGATAGGGCGGCCGCCCGGGAGCCGGGAGCCGGGAGGCGTCTGGCGGCTGAAGGGTTTCTGCGGGTTCCCGTAGGCCCCGACGCCCACCGCTGGCGTACCTTCCCCGCCGAGCGGACGCTCGTCGTCGCCGCGCGTACGGTCACGTCCACCGTGCGCATCCTTGAGTCGCTGCCCGCGCTGCTGCGCGACGACCCGCGGGTGAGCGTCGTCTTCGCCCACGACCCCAGCTCCGCGTTCGGCTCCGGGGTACGGGACCTTCTGCGGGCGTCCGGGTGCCGGGTCATGCCCTGGGAGCAGCTGGCGCACACAGACGCCGATCTCATCCTCACGGCCAGCGAGAACGTGGACGTACCGGAGGGCGACTGCCCGGTCCTGGTACTGCCGCACGGCATAGGCTTCCAGAAGCGCGTCCCGGACGCGCGTGGGCCGCACGACCGGCTGTCCGGCCTCGTCCCGGACACGCTGCTGGAATCCGGACGCGCCTGGCTCGCCGTCTCGCACCCGGACCAGGAACGGCAGCTGCTCGCGGCCCACCCCAAGACCGCCGGCCGCACCCTGCTGCTGGGCGACCCCTGCTACGACGAACTGCTGGCCGGCCGCGCCCGCAGGGACGCGTACCGCGAGGCCCTCGGGGTGGCGGCGGATCAGCGGCTCGTCGTCATCAGCTCCACCTGGGGCCCGACCTCCCTGCTCGGCCGGCACCCCGATCTGCCGGTCGGCCTGCTGGGCGCGCTCCCCCAGGACGCGTACCGGGTCGCCGCCGTCGTCCACCCCAACGTCTGGTCGGCGCACGGGGCCTGGCAGATCCGCACCCTCCAGGCCTCGGCGCTCGACGCGGGTCTGATCCTGATGCCGCCCGTGCACGCGTGGCGGCCGGCGCTCGTCGCGGCGGACGTGGTGATCGGCGACCACGGCTCGGTGACCTTGTACGGCGCCGCCCTCGGCCACCCGGTGCTGCTCGGCGCGTTCGGCGCGGACGCGGTGCCGGAGACGGCCGTGCGCGGACTCGCCGCCGCGGCCCCGCGCCTCGACCCGGGCGGTGATCTGGCGGCCCAGGTCGAGGACGTCGTACGCGACCACACCCCCGAGCGGTACGCGCCGGTGACGCGGCAGGCCTTCGCCGGAGCGGGGCGGGCGCTCGTGCGGCTCCGCGAGGTCGTCTACGAGCTGCTGGATCTCCCGGAGCCCGCGTCCGGACCCCCGCCGGACCTGCTGCTGCCCCGCCCGGAGCCGGCCGCCGAGCCCGTCACCTCGTGGCTGGTCGTCACCGAGACGGGCATGGAGGCGTCCGGTGCGGTCGTGACGGTGCGGCGGTATCCGGCGGCGGCGCGTGCGCATGCGCGGGGCGGGATCGACGCCGAGGACGGGTCGCTGCGCTGCGTTCATCTCGCCTGCTCGGACGGTGAGCGCGACCGCCGGCGGCTGGAGAGCGCCTCGGTGATCGCGCGGACCGCCCCGGCCGGTTCGGCGGCCGAGGCGCTGGCCTGGATCCGGGCCACCCTGGCGGAGCTGCCCGGCGCTCTGCTCGCGGCGTGCGCGGTACGCAGCGGTGGCCATCTGGTGGGGCTGCGCGACGGCCGGGTGGTCGAGACGGCGGTGACCGGACCGGCGACGGCCTCCGGGCTCCCGGCGGCGGTCGTCTACGCCTGGCTACGGCAGCTGTGTGCGGCGCCTGCGGACCGGCCGGCCCCGGCCGACGCCCTGCTGACCCTGCGCCTCGCCGGGGTCAGGGACGAGGACGTGGTGCTGCGCATGCGTCCGTCAGCCGAGTTCCCGTAGCCGTCGCCGCAGCTCGTCCGCCCGCCGGTTGCCGCTGCCGTCATGGATCTCGACGGCCCGGCTCAGCCACGCGCGCATCCGGTCCCGATGACGTCCCGTGCGCTCGGCGATCCCGACGAGGGCCTCCAGTGCGTCGGCCTCATAGCTGGTGGCGCGCTGCTCTCGCAGGGTGCGGGCCGCCGTGTGCAGCGCGCGGACGGCTTCTTCGGTCTGTTGAAGGTGGTCGTGGGCGAGGCCGGCGGCGAGGAGGGCGCGTGCCGCCATGCGTACGTCGGGTTCGGGCAGGTTCAGCAGACCCTCCCGCGCCTGCCGGAGCACGGCGAGCGCCTCCGCGTGTTCCCCTCGCGCGTCCATGGCCGAGCCGAGGAAGAGCAGCGCCAGGGCCTCGCCGCGCTGGTCCTGGGCGCGCCGGTTGAGTTCGAGGCAGTACCGGTAGGTGTCCACCGCGCGGGGCGGGTCGCAGCGGTCGAGGTAGCGGCCGTGGAATTCCTGGACGGACGCGCGCAGCAGCAGGCGGTCGGTGGATTCGGCGAGGGCCACGGCGCGCTCCAGTTCGGCGCGGGCTCGGTCGTGCTCCCCGAGGTCCATCAGCGGTCGGGAGAGCAGGCTGCGCAGGCGGGCCTCGCCGGCCACGGCGTCGGCGGCGGGGCCGGCGGAGCCGTCCGGGGCCGAGGCCGCCAGTGCGGCGGCGGCCTCGGCGCCCAGCTCCAGGGACTCCTTCCAGGCGCCGAGGTAGCGGTGGTGCAGGAACAGCACCGTGAACGCTTCGGCCAGCGGCCAGGCGAGCCCGTGCAGACCGTGTCGTACGGCCGCGCGCAGCACGGCGAGGATCGTGGCGCACTCGGTGTCGAGCCAGGTCAGCGCGGAGGGGCCGCCGGCGGCGGTGAAGGGGTCGGTGGCCTGGGCCAGCAGGGGCGTCAGATCGGCGACGCGCAGCCGGTCCGCGCGCACCGCGCGGTCGGCGAGCGCGACGAGGACGAGGTAGTGGGTGGCGACCCGCTCGACGAGGGCCGTCTCCTCGCCGGCCCGCTCCTCCTCGGCGGCGCGTTCCCGGGCGTAGAGGCGCACCAGGTCGTGCATGCGGTAGCGGCCGTCGCGTTCGGTCTCCAGCAGGCTGGCGGCGACGAGTTCGCGCAGCAGCCGGCGGGCGGTGCGCAGGTCGATGCCCGTCGCCGCCGCCGCGACGCCCGCGTCGAACAGGCCGGCTGGAAGCCAGCCGAGCAGCCGGAACAGCCGGGCGGGCCCGGGCGGCAGCAGACGGTACGACGGTCCGAGGACGGCCGACACCGAGTGGCTGCCGCCGGGCAGGGACATACCCTCCAGGCGTTCGGCCTCGTCGTCGAGTTCCCCGGCGAGGTCGGCGGGGGTCAGGAACTCGTCGCTGAGCAGCCGGGCCGCTACGATCCGCAGCGCCACCGGCAGGCCACCGCACAGCTCCACCAGGCGTTCGGCCGAGGCGCGGTCGGCCGTCACGGTCCGCTCCCCGAGGTGGTCGGCGAGCAGCTTCAGGCCGCCTTCGGCGTCGAGGGGTTTGAGCGCGATGAGTTCGGCGCCGTCCACGGCCACGAGTTCGCCGAGCTTGTTGTGGCTGGTGACGACGACCGTGCTGCCGGGTCCGCTCGGGATCAGCGGCCGGACCTGGGCGGGCAGGGTGACGTTGTCGATGAGGACGAGGATGCGCCGGTCGCGGGAGTGGGCCGTGTACTGCCGGGTCAGCTCCGCGAGCGTCGCCGGAATGTGCTCGTCGCTGCCCATCAGGGCCCGCAGGATCCCGGTGAGTGCCTGGGAGACGTCGGCGCCCATCGCGGCGCCGACGGCGGACTCGTCGCGCAGGGCGGCGTAGTCGACGTAGAACAGGCCGTCGGGGAACCGGTCGCGTTCCTTGTCCGCCCAGCGGCAGGCGATCGCGGTCTTGCCGACGCCGGGCAGGCCGGCGAGCACCGCGAGTCCCACCCGGCCGCGCTCGCCGCCCACGGCGTCCAGCCGGTCCAGCTCGGCGACGCGGTTGCTGAACGTGCCGGTGAGGGCCGGGATGTGGTCGGGCTGGGCGCCGGGAACGGAGGGGCCGGCCGAGCGGACGTCGAAAGCGATGTCGTACGACGTTCCCGGCAGTACCTCGGCCAGCAGCCGGCGCAGTTCCTCCGCCGCCTCGGGGTCCTCCTGGAGGATGCGAAGCAGGCGACGTTCCCAGTCGGCGGCGACGCGGCCTGCCGCGTCCTCCTCGTCGCCGCTCTGCCGGGCCGACTCCAACTCCTCGCGCGCGGCGTCGAGTTCGTCGTCCGCTCCGCGCCGCGAGAGCCAGCAGGCGACCCGCCGCCGCACATGCTTCATCTGCACCCAGGCGTCCGCGACCACCAGCCCGACCAGGGCCGTGGCCCCCTGCGCGGCGAGCGTCCCCAACTCGGCTTCCACCAAGCCCCCTTACGTCGTCAGCGGCACCGGGACAGGCGGACCCCACGGTAGAAGGATCTTCACCGAATTCCCAGTCGGCGCCACCGGAGCCGATGCGTCTCCAGGCCCGGCACCGGGTCCGGGCCGGCGCGGATGCCACCGGAGTCAGCCGAGGAAACTCAGCCGCACCTTGCGTTCGGGGTTGTCGCGGTTGGTGTCCACCAGGCACACCGACTGCCAGGTGCCCAGTTCCAGGCGGCCGGCGATGACCGGGAGGGTCGCGTGGGGCGGGACGATGGCCGGCAGGACGTGGTCGCGGCCATGGCCGGAGCTGCCGTGGCGGTGCTGCCAGCGGTCGTCGGCGGGGAGCAGGGTATGCAGGGCGGCGAGGAGGTCGTCGTCGCTCCCGGCACCGGTCTCGATGACGGCGATTCCGGCGGTGGCGTGCGGGACGAAGATGTTGAGCAGGCCGTCGCGGCCGGCCGCCGCCTCCCGCAGGAAGTCCTCGCAGTCGGCGGTGAGGTCGACGACGCGTTCCCGGGAGCCGGTGGAGACGTTCAGTGTTCGGGTGGTGAAGGCATCTGACATGCCCCCATCCTGGCCCGTACGCCGGGTTTCACACCCTGCGGCACGGGTGTTCGCCGAGACGAGCGGTCCACTGGGCGAGACGCCATTGACCATGGAGCGGCCGTCTGGCTACGTTCGGCCGCATGTTGCGTACAGCCCTGCTCACCACGCGCGGTCACATCGACCTGCTGCGGGTGGCCTCCGCCGCGTGTCGCCGCGGTCGCTGACGCCCTTTCCCGCTTCTCCGCTGTTTCCCGGCTCCGCCGGCTCCACCACCGCCCCACCCCTTGATACGGGCATGACCTGTCGGCGCCGTGTGGCTTGCGCTGGTCTTCGCCGAGCAGGTCAACGCCGACGCCGGCATCGGCTTTCTGATGGTGCAGGCACGCGAGTTCCTGCAAACCGACGTGATCGTCGTCTGTCTGAGCGTCTACGCCTTTCTCGGCCTGCTCGCCGACTTCATCGTCCGTTCCCTCGAAAGGCTGCTGCTGCAATGGCGACCGACGTTCACCGGCCGGTGACCGGACCCGCGGTGCGTGTCGAGGGGCTGGCCCGCTCCTTCGACGGGCGTGCCGTCATCGACGACCTCCGGCTCGACATCGCTGCGGGCGAGTTCGTCGCCCTGCTCGGCCGCAGCGGCTGCGGCAAGTCGACGCTGCTGCGCATCCTCGCCGGACTCGACCGCGACATCCAGGGCACCGCGCTGGTCCCGCGGCGCAGGGCCGTCGCCTTCCAGGCGCCCCGGCTCATGCCCTGGAAGAAGGTCTGGCGCAACGTGCTGTTGGGTCTGCCCGGAAGGCCCGAACGCGCCGTCGCCGAGCGGGTGTTGGACGAGGTCGGTCTCGGTCACCGGATCGACGCCTGGCCGAAGACCCTCTCCGGCGGCGAGGCACAGCGCGCCTCACTCGCCCGCGCCCTGGTGCGCGAGCCCGATCTGCTGTTGCTCGACGAACCGTTCGGCGCCCTCGACGCGCTCACCCGGATCAGGGCACAGCGACTGGTCGGGGAGGTGTGGCAGCGTCGCGGCTGCGCGGTGCTGCTGGTCACCCACGACGTCGAGGAGGCCGTGCTGCTCGCCGACCGCGTCCTGGTGATGGACAGCGGCCGGATCGCCCACGAGCAGCGCATCGGCCTCGGCCGGCCGCGGGAGATCACCGACCCGCGCTTCGCCGGGCTCCGCGCCGGCCTGCTGGCACGGCTCGGCGTCAGCACCGCCGCCGAAGCCGCCTGGCCCCTCGGACCTCCCTGCACCTGAACGGAACCGCCATGCGACGACACCTCGTCCCCGCCGCTCTGCTCCTGCCCTTTGCGCTTCTGCTCACCGCCTGCGGAGGGAACTCGTCCGCGAACACCGGCACGGCCACCGACGGACAGGGCTCCGTCACGCTCGATGTCGGTGACCAGACGGGCGGTTCCGAGGCCATCCTGTGCGCCGCCGGCGAGCTGAAGAACCTGGACTACAGAATCAAGTGGTCGACCTTCACCTCCGGCCCGCCCCTGCTGGAGGCCGTCAACGCGGGGGCCGTCGACATCGGCGGCGTCGGCAACACCCCGCCCGTCTTCGCGGCGGGCGCCGGCTCGAAGATCTCCGTCGTGGCCGCCTGGCACGGCACCTCCAAGGGCGACACCATCCTCGTGCCCAACGGCTCCAAGCTGACCCGGCCGGACCAGCTCAAGGGCAGGTCCGTCGCCGTGGCCCAGGGGTCGTCGGCGCACTACCAGCTGGTCGCCTCCCTCAAGGCGGCCGGGCTGAGCCTGGCCGACGTCCACGTCAAGTATCTCCAGCCGGCCGACGCACTCGCCGCGTTCACCTCCGGCAAGGTCGACGCATGGGCGGTCTGGGACCCGTGCACCTCCCGGATCCTCCAGGCCAGGCAGGGCCGCGTGCTGACCACGGGCGAGGGCATCACCAACGGGCTCACCTTCCAGGTCGCCGCGCCCTCCGCCCTCAAGGACCCGAAGAAGGCAGCCGTCGTCAAGGACTACCTGGCCCGACTGCGACGGGCCCAGGTCTGGGTCTACAGCCATCAGCAGGAGTGGGCCCGGGTGTGGGCCAAGGACACCGGGCTGCCGTACGACGTGGCGCTGGCCTCGGTGAAGCGGAGCAACTCCACCCGGGTAGCGGTCGCCGTCGACGAGCCCGGCCGAGGGCTGAGGGGAGAGGACGCCCCGGCAGGATTCCCGGACTCCCGGATTCCCGGTCCCGGGAAGATCCGCACCGGAAGCCCTGTTAGTAGAAGCGTGAACGAATCGCGTGAGGTCGAGGTCGTCGTCATCGGCGCCGGCCAGGCCGGGCTGTCCAGCGCCTACCACCTGCGGCGCACCGGCTACGAGCCGGAGCGCGACTTCGTGATCCTCGACCACTCCCCCGCGCCGGGCGGCGCCTGGCAGTTCCGGTGGCCCTCGCTGACCTACGGCAAGGTGCACGGGATGCACGCCCTGCCCGGCATGGAGCTGACGGACGCCGACCCCGCGCGGCCCTCGGCAGAGGTGATCGGTGCGTACTTCGACCGGTACGAGCGCGCCTTCGGCCTGCGCGTACGACGGCCCGTCGACGTACGGGCCGTCCGGGAGGGAGACGGCGGGCGGCTGCTCGTGGAGACCTCGGACGGCGACTGGTCGACGCGCGCCCTGATCAACGCGACCGGCACCTGGGACCGGCCGTTCTGGCCGCGCTGTCCCGGTCAGGAGACCTTCCGCGGGCGGCAGTTGCACACCGCGCAGTACGCCGGACCCGAGGATTTCGCCGGACAGCGGGTCGTGGTCGTCGGCGGAGGCGCCTCGGGCACCCAGCACCTGCTGGAGCTGGCCCCGTACGCGGCCGCGACCACCTGGGTCACCCGGCGGCCTCCGGTGTTCCGCGAGGGGCCCTTCGACCAGGAGGCGGGCCGGGCGGCCGTCGCGCTGGTGGAGGAACGGGTACGCCAGGGCCTGCCGCCGCGCAGTGTGGTCTCGGTCACCGGGCTGCCCCTCAACGACGCCGTTCGGCAGGGGCTCGCCGACGGGGTCCTGGACCGGCAGCCGATGTTCGACCGGATCACCCCGGATGGCGTGGCGTGGCGCAGCGGACGGCGCGTGGACGCGGATGTGATCCTCTGGGCGACCGGGTTCCGGGCCTCGCTGGAGCATCTCCGTCCGCTGCGGCTGCGCGAGCCGGGCGGCGGGATCCGGATCGTGGGCACCCGGGCGGTGGCCGATCCGCGCGTCCACCTCGTCGGCTACGGCCCCTCGGCCAGCACCATCGGCGCCAACCGCGCGGGCCGCGCGGCCGTCCGGGACATCAGGCGGCTGCCGGCGGAGGAACAGCCGGTCGCCGCGTGACCGTCCGCCGGCTCAGCGGACCGAAGGCTGCGAGGAGGCCCCGGAGCCGCCCGGACTCTGGCCCGGGTTCTGCTCCTGGCCCGGCGCCTGGTGCACGGCGTTGAATTCCGCCACGTTGCGCAGGTGCGTCGGATAGTCGGAGGTGAAGCGGGTGTCTCCCGGCTTGACCGTGACGAAGTACAGCCAGTCGCCCGGCGTCGGGTTGAGTGCGGCGCGCATCGCCTCCTCACCGGGGTTGTCGATCGGTGTGGGCGGCAGGCCCATGCGCTGGTAGGAGTTGTACGGGCTCTCGATGCGGGTGTCGTCCTGGCTGGTGCGGACGGTGCTGCGGTTCATCGCGTAGTTGATCGTCGAGTCCATCTGCAGCGGCATCCCGCGTTCCAGCCGGTTGAGGACGACCCTGGCGACCTTCCCCATGTCGGTCTGCGTCGCGGCCTCCGCCTGGACGATGCTGGCGATGGTGACCGCCTGGTAGACGTTCATCGCGTTGCGCTGCGCCCCTGCCGCGACCGGCGCCGCGTTGAACTCGCTGTTGGCCGTGTCGACCATGGAGCGCAGCAACGACTCGGGCGTCGTTCCCTTCTCGATGCGATACGTCGCCGGAAAGAGATAGCCCTCCGGGTTGCCCTGGGCTTCCCCGGGCAGTTGCAGCCCCGCTTTCCCGATGGACTTGCGCGTGCTTCCCGCAGGCAGCTTGAGGGCCCTGTCGATCGCGTCGTACACCTGACTCGCGCGCCAGCCTTCCGGGACGACCAGCGCGGCGGGCGGTGGCGGCTCCCCCGGGCCGCTGTCCAGCGTCAGCAGCGGCACCGCCACGGCGGCGCCGACCACGACGGCGCCGGCCGCGAGGAGGACGAGCCTGCCCCGGCGTGTCAGTCGCATCGTGCCCCGTGGCGGAATCTTCGTCTGCATGCGGGCACGGTAATACGTATATCGCCCTAAATCCGGCACATATGCAGTTGTCGGTCACAGCGTCAGCTCGTCGGTTCGAGTTGGGCGTCCCGGCGCACCAGCGCGGCGTACCTCCCGTCCAGCTCCAGCAGCTCCTCATGACTGCCCCGCTCGGCGGCCCGCCCGGAGTCCAGGACCACGATCTGGTCGGCGCCGCGGATCGTGGACAGGCGGTGGGCGATGGTGATCGTCGTCCGGTCGGCCGACAGGGCGTCTATCGCCTCCTGGACGGCGGCCTCCGTACGGGTGTCGAGCGCGCTGGTCGCCTCGTCGAGGATGAGGACCGGCGGATCGCGCAGGATGGTGCGGGCTATCGCGAGGCGCTGCTTCTCACCGCCGGAGAAGCGGTGTCCGCGTTCGCCGACGACCGTGTCGTAGCCGTCGGGCAGCGCGGCTATGTGGTCGTGGATCTGCGCCGCCCTGGCCGCCGCCCTCAGTTCCTCGTCGGTCGCGTCCGGCTTGGCGAAGCGGAGGTTGTCGGCGACCGAGGCGTGGAAGAGGTAGGTCTCCTGCGAGACGACGCCGACCGCGCGGGCGAGGGTGTCGAAGTCGAGGTCCCGGACGTCGACGCCGTCCAGGGTGACGCGGCCGCCGGTGACGTCGTAGAGGCGGGGCACCAGATAGCCGAGCGTGGACTTGCCGGCGCCGGTCGGACCGACGACGGCGAGGCTGCCGCCCGCGGGCACGGTGACGTCGATGCCGTCGAGGACGGGGCGGGACCCGTCGTCGTTGTCGTAGCGGAACTCCACGCCCTCGAAGCGGACTTCACCCTTGACCTGGTCGAGCCGGACGGGCCGCTCGCGCTCGGTGATGTCGACGGGCAGGTCGAGGTACTCGAAGATGCGCTGGAAGAGGGCGAGGGAGGTCTGGATCTGGACGCCGGTCGCCAGCAGGCTCACGGCCGGGCGGAACAGCCCCTGCTGGAGCGAGACGAAGGCGACGATGGTGCCGAGCGAGACCTTCGGGCCGCCGAGCTGGAGGGCGAGACCGGCGGTCCAGTAGATGACGGCGGGCATCGCGGCCATGACGATCGTGATCACGGCCATGCGCCAGCGGCCGGCCATGTTCGACCGCACCTCCAGGTCGACCAGGCGCTCGGACTCCTCCGCGAAGGACGCGGTCAGCGAGTCGGAGCGGCCCATGGTGCGGCCGAGGAGGATGCCGCTGACCGAGAGCGACTCGGTGACGGTGGCCGCCATCGCGGCCATCTGCTTCTGCCGCTGTGTGGTGATCTTCTTGCGTTCGCTGCCGACGCGGCGGCTTATCCATACGAACACCGGCAGCAGGAGCAGCGAGACGATCGTGAGCCGCCAGTCCAGGGCGACCATCGCGACGATCGTGGCGACGACGCTGGTGGCGTTGGAGACGAGGGAGGTGGCGGTGGAGGTGACGGTGGCCTGCATGCCGCCGATGTCGTTGGCGATCCGGGACTGCACCTCGCCGGTGCGGGTGCGCGTGAAGAAGGCGAGCGACATGCGCTGGAGGCGGCCGTAGACGGCGGTGCGCAGGTCATGCATGACGCGCTGGCCGACGGTGGTCGAGATCAGCGTCTGCAGCACGCCGAAGATGCTGGAGAGGACCGCGCTGAGGATCATGCCGAGCGCGAGCAGGCTGAGCAGGCCGGTGCGGCCCTGGGGGATCGCGACGTCCAGGGTCTCCTTGAGCAGGAACGGCGTGGCCACCGAGACCAGGGAGGAGGCGCCGACCAGCAGGCCGACGACCGCCAGCCGGCCGCGGTAGGGACGGAAGAGCTTCAGGATGCGGCGCACCTGCCGGGGCTGTTCCCTGGCGTCGGCAGGCGGGGTCCAGGACGTTTCACGGTCGGGATGCATGGGCTCCTACGGAGGTGAACGGACGCCGGTCAGGGATCGACCGACGAGGACGAACGGATCGTAGCTCATTGTTACCTATACTCACAATGAACGGCATCCTGATATTGTTCCCGCATGACCACCCCCGACCGCGACGGCCTGCTCGCCGAGCAGTTGCTGCGCCTGACCCGCCGGGTGCACCGCATCCAGAAACGCCATCTGGAACGGCACGATCTGGGCATCACCCCGGCCCAGTCCCGGCTGCTGCGCACCCTCGCGCACTACGCATCGCCCCCGCGCATGGCCGACCTGGCCGAGCGCCTGGAGGTGGTGCCACGTGCGGTGACGACGCTGGTCGACGGCCTGGAGGCGAGCGGGAAAGTACGGCGGGCGCCGGATCCGGCGAACCGGCGGGTGACGCGGATCGAGCTGACGGACGAGGGACGCACGACCCTGCGCGAGCTGCGCGGCGCGCGCCGCTCGGCGGCCGAGGAGATCCTCGCTCCGCTGACGGAGAAGGAACGGCAGGTGCTCGGTGTCCTGCTGGACACGCTGGTCGAGGGGGACGGCGGCACACGCTGCTGAGCCCGCGGGCCGACGCGGGAAGCCGTGGCCGGAGTGGGCCACGGCTTCCCAGCCGCGCGGCGGCTGTTCCTCTGGCCTGACCAAGGCGCCGGCCTGGTCAAGCCGCTCGCCTGATCAAGGCACTCGCCTGATCAAGGCACTCGCCTGATCAAGGCCTTCGTCCCGCCGCTGGTGCCCCGTGCTCAACAGCGGTCGCGGTCCTCCGTCAGCACCCCTTGAGCCGTGGCCAGCGAACGGTCGTAGCAGCCGTCGGAGCCGTACAGCCGGTAGCGCTCGCTCGACGTGCCGACCGCGTGCCGCTGGTCGCGCGGGACGTTCATGGTGTACGCCGCGTCGCCGCTGTAGGTGTCGTCGAGCCGCGACCACGCGGTGCGCCGGCCGTCCCGCAGTTCCACGACCGTCGCACGGTCGCCGAGCGTCAGCACGGTGCGCAGCCGGTCGTCCGTGCCGATGGTCGTGGCGCCGTTCAGGGTGTACGTCCGGTGCGTGTGCGTCGTCCGCGCGGGCCCTTGTCCGCCGACGGCGACCGACTGGTCGTCGGACCAGGCCGCGTCCAGTCCGTCCGTGTTCTCGCCGTCGGTCCAGCGGTGGACGGAGGTGTTGGCGAGCGTCCGGGTGACGGTGGTGGTCACGCGGCCGTGCGAGGTGTCGAGGTATCCCGCGACGGTGAGCCGGTGTCCGGCGTCGGTGGTCACGCGGTTCTCCGAACCGGGCGTGTAGACGGAGGAGTTGGCGATGTCCGTCGCCCGGTCCGCGGTCAGCGCGCCGGTGACGCGGTCACGGTGCGCGTCCTGCCAGACCAGGACGTTCACCGGCGCGCTCCAGCCCGGCTGGCCCGCGGGCACGCCGGCCACGGAGACCTCGACGCGGTGCGGACGGCCGTCGTCGAGCAGGCCGGCGAAGGGCGTGAGGTCGTATGTGATCGGGCGGACGTCGAAGGCTCCCGGCGCCGGGAGGACGTACCAGAGGAACGGGTTGGACCAGCCGCCGGTCCAGACGTTCGGGAACGGCGCGGCGATTCCGGCGAGCCGGCCGTCGACCTTGATCTGCACCTCGCGGTAGGGGCCGTGATCGGCCTTGCAGGAGTACGACGCCGGATCGGCCACCGTCAGATACCAGAACTCCTCGCAGCCGCCGCCCGAACCGGTCGCGTACACCTCGGCGACGATCCGTTCGCTGTTGCGTGGCGTGGTGAGGGTCGTGCCGTCGGGCGTGTCGGCCAGGGTGAGCACGCGGTCGGGGGTCCGCTCCGCGGGACGGCCCGCGTAGAAGGTCAGGGTGACGTGCACGTCGATGACGCCGGTGTAGGTGTCGTCCACGACGTTGCCGATGAGCATCTCGACGTCCTGCGCGCTGCGGAAGGTGTCGCTGTAGCGGGTGACGTCCTTCTCGACGTGCCATGCGATGCCGTCGGGCGAGGGCTCCGGTGTGGAGGTGCGCAGGATCTCGACCCCGCCGACGTGCAGATAGCCGAGGCGGTCGTACTGACGGCCCTTCACCTTGCCGTCGAGCCGCAGCACGACCTTGCTCCAGCGGTCGCCGCAGCCCTCGGGCGGGGTGTACGTGCCCCGGTAGGGCGTGAAGTCGCGGAACTGGGCGTCGGCGAGCGTGACCTGACAGGACGGGGTGTGCGGCCGGTCGACGGGCGGCGCCGCGGTGACCGGGTCGTGCCAGTCGGTGCCGAACTCGGGCGGAACGTCGGCCGCCTGCGCGGCAGCGGCTCCGGTGCCGAAGAACGCGCTCGCCAGGAGGGTCACTCCGGCGAGCATGGACATGACTATCCGTCTTCTCATGGCCCGAGTTCTACGGGGAGTCGACCACCGGCCGCAATGAGGAGATCGGACGACAGTCTCCGCGCGAGCCGGTCCGGCGGGAGCGCATACCGGCTGACCACGCAGTGGAACATTTAATGCTATAAGCACACTTCGCTGACATAGTGCGGTCATGAAGATCATGCCCGCCGGCCGCCCAGCGGGGTCCCCGCGCCAGAAGCCCCGGCACCGGCGCCCCCACCCCGCCCTCCGCACCCCTCGCGCCGCCCTGACCCTGGCCCTCGCCGGTGCCGTCACCGGTGCCGTCGCGTTCGCCGCCCTTTTCTCGCACGGGGCCCCCGGCTCGCCCGCCCCCGGCCCGGCCGCCTCGGCGGACCCGGTGCCCTCCCCCGGCGCCCCGGGCATCGGCGACCCACTCATGCCGCTCGCCGGCAACGGCGGCTACACGGTCCGCCACTACACGCTCGACTTCGACTGGCGGGCTCCCCGGACGCCGTTCACCGCCGGCGCCACCATCAGCGCCACCGCCACGCAGTCCCTGTCCCGCTTCGACCTCGACTTCGCGGGCAACACGCTGCACCAGGTGACGGTCGACGGCGCACCGGCCACCGCGGCACGCGACGGCGACGAACTCGTCGTCACCCCGGCGCGCCCCATCCCCCTCGGCAGCACGTTCGCCGTCCGCGTCACCTACACCGCCGACCCCACGCAGAGCCGCCACCGCGCCGACGCGATCCAGGACTACGGCTGGGTGCCCACGGCCGACGGCACCTTGGTCTGCGCTCAGCCCGACGGCGCGAAACTGATCTTCCCGGCGAACGACCACCCGAGCCTGCGGGCGCCCGTCACCTTCCACATCACCACCCCGCCCGGTATCAGCGCGGCGGCCAACGGCCGCCTCGTCGGCACCGTCCGGCGACGCGACGGACGCGTCAGGTGGACCTACGACTCCGAGCAGCCGATCGCGGCGCAGCTGGTCCAGATGGCGATCGGGAGGTTCACGTTCGCCGACAGCACCGGCCCGCGCGGACTGCCGGTCCGCGACGTGGTCCCGGACGACCTGGTCGGCGACACGGAAGGCTTCCGGTCGCTCACCCCGGAGCATCTGGCGTGGCTGGAACAGCGCCTCGGCCCGTATCCGTTCCGCCGCTACGGCGTGCTGGTCGGCGACACCGACCTGCCGGTGGCCCTGGAGACGCAGTCGCTGTCCGTCGTACCGAAGGACGACCTGCTGGGCGACCGGGTCGACGCCGAACGCAACCTCGTACACGAGCTCACCCACCACTGGACGGGTGACAGCGTCGCCATCCGGCGCTGGTCCGACCTGTGGCTGAGCGAGGGTCACGCGCGCTTCTACGAACGGCTGTACTCCGCCGGGCACGGCGGCGTCGGCCTGGAGGACGCGATGCGGGCGGCCTACGAGCAGCACGACCAGTGGCGGCACGACGAAGGGGCACCCGCCGAGCCCACGGAGCCCACGCTGTTCAAGGTGATGCGTTACGACGGCTCGGCGCTGGTGCTCTACGCCCTGCGGGAGAAGGTCGGCGCGGAGACCTTCGGCCGGATCGAGCGCTCCTGGGTGACGGCATATCAGGGCCGGGCGGCCGGCACCCGGGACTTCATCGCCGTCGCGTCCCGCGTTGCGGGCGAGGACCTGGGCCCGTTCCTGACCCCGTGGCTGTACGGGCCGCACACCCCGCCCATGCCGGGCCATCCCGACTGGCAGGTGGACCCGGTCGAGGACTGAGCCGGCACGCCGCCGACCGAGTGGCCCCTGCCCGGCCGCTCGGCCACCCCGGTGACGCTTGGCGCGACACGGCGCGTAAGGCACGGAAACGTACCAAGGGTGGCGTCCAGGACCCATCCCTGTGTTCTGGTGGTGACGACATGTCTGGAGAACCGTGCAATGAGAAGACCGGCCGCCCCACGGGTTCCCAACTCCCTTCGCGAGTGCCGCCGGACGGCCTGTGTGATCGCGTCGGCGGCGGTGCTGGTGCCGCTGCTGCTCATCCCGCTGGCCGACGACGACGCACCGGACCAGCAGCTGCAGAACACCTTCGCGGAGGCCGCCCACGAGTTCCACGTGCCGCGCAGTGTGCTCATGAGCGTGTCCTACATGCAGACGCGCTGGGACACCCATCCGGGTGCCCCCAGCGTCGCGGGCGGCTACGGGCCGATGCACCTGGTGGACCCCGGCCGAGCCGAGGCCCCGGCAGCGGATGCAGGCCCCTCGGCAGAGCACGGCTCCGGCATCCGGCCGCACGCGGGGGCGGCCGGAACCCCTGCCGCACCCGAGGCCGCCCCTTCGCCCGGCCACACCGTCCAGCCTGCGGACCTGGACCGCGCCGCACGCCTGATCGACGTCCCGAGCGAACGCCTGCGGACGGACCCCACCGCCAACATCCGCGGCGGCGCGGCGCTCCTGGCCGCCACGCAGCGCCAGCTCGGCAAGCCCCTGAGCGACAACCCGGCGGACTGGTGGGAGGCGGTGCAGCACTACCCGGGCACCCGTGACGTCACGGCGGCGACCACGTACGCGAACGATGTCTTCGACGTGATCCGCAAGGGGGCGCACCGCACCACCGCCGAAGGACAGGACGTCACCCTCGCCGCCAGCCCCGGCGTACGCCCCCGCGTCACACGGGCACAGACCCCACCGCGGCCCAAGCAGGTCGAGTGCCCCGCTGAGCTGTCCTGCGACTGGCTCAGCGCGCCGTACGAGGAGATCGACGAGGACGGCGACTACGGCAACCACGACCTCGGCAACCGGCCCGTCGACCAGAAGATCGACTACATCGTCATCCACGACACCGAGGCGTATCTGCCGAACATGTTCAAGACGGTGCAGGATCCCACGGAGGCGTCCTGGCACTACTCGATCCGCTCCAGCGACGGCCACGTCACCCAGCACGTGCGGACCAAGGACGAGGCCTGGCACTCCGGCAACCAGTTCGTGAACGCCCGCTCGATCGGCGTCGAGCACGAGGGCTTCCTCACCCAGCCCGGCAAGTGGTACACGGAACCGATGTACCGGGCCTCGGCACGCCTGGTGCGCTACCTGGCGAAGAAGTACGAGGTCCCGCTCGACCGGCAGCACATCATCGGCCACGACAACGTGCCTGCGCCGACCGCCGACAGCATCCCCGACATGCACGACGACCCCGGTCCCTTCTGGGACTGGCGGCACTACTTCGACCTGCTCGGCGCGCCGCTGCGGGCCTCGGCCGGACCGGACAGCGACATGGTGATGATCCTTCCGGACTACACCACGCACAAGCCACGGTTCACCGGGTGCAAGGGCGACAAACCGTGTCCGGCGCACGGCTCCAGCGCCGTACGCCTCCGCACCCGACCGGACGACAACGCCCCGCTGATCCAGGACCCCGGCCGCAAACCGGACGGCGACCCCTCCACGGAGGACGTCAACGACCTGGGCTCACGCGTCTCCGCCGGCCAGACCTTCGCCGTCGCCGACCGCAGCGGCGACTGGACGGCGATCTGGTTCCAGGGCCACAGGGCCTGGTTCAAGAACCCGGCGAAACACCCGACGGCCGTCGGCGCGAGCGGCCGGATGGTGACGCCGAAGGAAGGCCTGGACGAGATCCCGGTGTACGGGCGTGCCCTCCCGGAGGAGGAGGCCTACCCCGAGGGAGTGGAGGAGGAGCCCGAATCGCCGCTGCCCTACCGGTTGCTGGCGGGACAGCGGTATGTGACACAGGCTCGCGTGCGCAGCTCGTACATTCCCCGGTCGTCCATCGTCGACACGCCCGACCCGGTGGTGCAGGGCCACGAGGGGTACTACGAGATCCAGTTCGGCCACCGGCTCGCCTACGTCCGGGCGAGTGACGTGGACATCACCGAGAGCGCCCCGGCCGCCGCAGGACCGCCGTCGGCGCCCATGGACGGACCGGCCGGACGCTAGGCTCTGTCGTCAGATTCCCGTCGTCCGCCCGCCGGGAGGCGGGAATGTGACGACAGGGCCTGGGCGGCCAGTTCCGCCCGGTCCCCCATCACCACGACCGGATGGCGCGCCGGGTCGAGCGTGCGCAGCAGGAACTCCATGGCCTGCTTGGAGACGCTGACGCAGGCCGAGGTGCCGCTGCCGTGGTCCATGTGCAACCAGATGCCGCCGCCCTTGTCCGCGCCCCAGGGGCGGCCGGCGTCGCGCGGCGGGGTGCCCGGGAGGCGGTTGTAGTCGATGGCGATGACGTAGTCGAAGTCGTGCCGGTGCGCCTCGTCCCAGTCGGCCGGGGGCGTATAGGCGCTCACGTCGTGGTCGTACGGCAGTCGGGCGCCCGGGTCGGGGAGCACACCGCCCGCGTCGGAGAGGGTGAAGACACCGACCGGGCTCCGCCGGTCCCCCTCGTGGTGGTCGGCGGTCCAGCCGTGCCGCCCGTTGTGGGCGGGCCAACTGGCCATCCGGTGCCACTTGGCACCACGGCGGGTGTACAGCACCATCCTGGACTCGGCGGAGTTCGCGCCCTCGCCGTAGACGGCCACGATCTGGCGGGAGTCGGCGGGGATCCGCCGGTAGAGACGGGCTCCGACGCCGGGGATACGGGCCGGGTCGGTCGTGGGAGCCGGGGACTCGCTCGGGCTGTGGGCGGTCCGGCCGCCGGACGCCGGCGCGCCGCCGGTGCGAGCGGGACCGGATGCGGGGCTGGCGCATGCGGTGAGGGTCGCGAAGAGCGCTCCGCAGGCCGCCGTCGCCACCGTCACACGCCGCCGTACGCTGTCGTTCTCGAAGGGCACCGGACCATGGTCGCAGCACACACCGGCCGATTGTGTGATCTTCGATAACCCCTTGGCCGGAAGCCGGTGTATCCGGGAGGCGGCCGAGAAAACCGTTTGAAATTCACCACTCTGCGACGCGAACCTGTCACGGCTTGTCAGCGCTCATCGCCGCTTCCCTCCCCTGACACGAGCAACTGGGACGTCATGCAGATTCAAGACCTTCCGTACTCCGATCCGGGCGTCCCCGACGCACGTTCGGGCCCACGATTCCTGTGGTGGCTCTGGCGGAACCAGCTGGGCGGACAGCTGCAGTCGCTCGCCTGGGGCCTGCTGCACTTCGTCTCCGTCTCGGCGCTGCCCTTCTGCGTCGGTCTCGCCGTCCAGGCGGTCGTCGACCGCTCCGGCACCCGGCTGGCCCTGACGGGTGGTCTGATGCTGCTGTGCGGCACGGGCATCGCCCTCGGCGACACCTTCCTGCACCGGGCCGCCGTCACCAACTGGATCACGGCCGCCGCGCGCGTCCAGCAACTGCTGGCCCGCAAGGCCTCCCGGCTGGGCTCCGGCCTGACCCGGCGGGTGGCCGCCGGCGAGGTGGTGGCCGTCTCCACCGGTGACGTCGAGAAGATCGGCTGGTTCGTCGAGGCCGTCTCCCGGTTCACCGCCGCCGCGTTGACGGTCGTCGTGGTCTGTGCCGGCCTCCTCGTCTACCAGCCCGCCCTGGGCGTGGTCGTCGCCGTCGGACTGCCCGTGGTGGCCATCGCCGTGCTGCCGCTGCTGCCCCGGGCGACGCGGCGCGCCGACGTGCAGCGCGGGAAGGCGGGCCGGGCCACCGAGCTGGCCTCGGACACGGTCGCCGGACTGCGGGTGCTGCGCGGCATCGGCGGCGAGGAGCTGTTCCTCGACCGCTACCGCCGGGCCTCCCAGGAGGTACGGCACGCCGCGGTGCGCAGCGCCCGGATGTGGTCGCTGATCTCCGCCATTCAGGTACTGCTGCCCGGACTGCTGCTCATCGCCGTCGTCTGGCACGGCATCCACCTGGCTCGCCAGGGCCGCATCACCGTCGGCGAACTCGTCACCGTCTACAGCGCGGTCATGGTCCTCAACTACCCGCTGCGGCACTTCGAGGAGATCGCCATGGCGTACTCCTTCTCGCGCCCGTCAGCCAAACGGGCGGCCCGCGTGCTGTCGCTGGAGCGGTCCACGGCCACCGAGGGCACCCGCGAGGCGGAGGCGCCGGGTGGCGACCTGTACGACCCCGGCACCGGTCTGCTGGCTCCCGCCGGCCGTCTCACCGCCGTGGTCTGCGGCGACCCGGACGCGGCGGGCCGGCTCGCGGAACGGCTGGGCGGTCATCCCACCGAGCCGGGCCGCTCGGTGCTGCTCGGCGGGGTGCCCCTGGACGAACTCCCCCTGGACAGCGCCCGTACCGCCGTCCTCGTCCAGGACAAGGACCCGGTGCTGCTGTCGGGCACCCTGCGCGAGCTGCTCGACGTCCCCGCCTCCGGAACCGTACGGGCCGCGGACGCGCTGGAGGCGGCGCAGTGCGGCGACGTCCTGGACGCGCTCGTCCAGGGATCGCTGGACGCCGCGGACCCGATGGCCGCCCGTATCACCGAGCGCGGGCGCTCCCTGTCCGGTGGCCAGCGCCAGCGGCTCGCGCTGGCCCGGTCGCTGATCACCGACCCGGAGGTGCTGGTGCTGGACGAGCCGACCTCCGCGGTCGACTCGCACACCGAGGCACGGATCGCGGACGGGCTGCACCGGCTGCGCTCGGGGCGCACAACCGTGGTGTTCACCTCCTCACCGCTGGTCCTCGACCGCGCGGACCTGGTCGCCCTGGTCCACGAGGGCGAGGTCGTCGCAGTCGGCGTGCACCGCGAACTGATCGACGGCGAGCCGCGATACCGGGCCGTGGTCACGCGGGAGACGGACGACGAACTGATCGCGGCCGACAAGGGTGCCCTGACGGGCGCGCGGCAGGAGCTGGAAGAGATCGAGGAGAGCGCATGATCGGCGTTGCGCCACCGGCGTACGACCCGGCGGCCCCGACGACCGCCACCACCCTGCCCGTCGGCGCGGCGGCGACCGTACGGGCCTACGTCACCGAGCTGTTCCGTCGGCACCGCCGGGCCTTCCTGCTGCTCATCACGGTCAACACGGTGGCCGTGGTCGCGTCCATGGTGGGGCCGTACCTGCTCGGCGGCCTGGTCGAGCGGCTGTCCGACGGGGCACGGGAGCTTCATCTCGGCCTGACCACCGGTCTGTTCGTGCTCGCGCTCGCCGTGCAGGCCGTGTTCGTACGGCAGGTACGGCTGCGGGGCGCGATGCTCGGTGAGCGGATGCTGGCCGACCTGCGCGAGGACTTCCTCGTCCGGTCGGTCGGACTGCCGCCGGGCGTGCTGGAACGGGCGGGCACCGGCGACCTGCTGTCCCGCATCACCACCGACATCGACCGCCTCGCCAACGCGATGCGCGAGGCCGTGCCCCAGCTGGCCATCGGCGTCGTGTGGGCGCTGCTGCTGCTCGGCGGACTCGTGGTGACGGCACCGCCGCTGGCTGCCGCTGTCCTGCTCGCCGTGCCGGTGCTGGTGGCCGGGTGCCGCTGGTACTTCAAGCGGGCGCCCGCCGGCTACCGCTCCGAGGCCGCCGGATACGCGGCAGTCGCCGCCGCGCTCGCCGAGACGGTGGACGCCGGCCACACCATCGAAGCGCACCGGCTCGGCGACCGCCGGGTCGCCCTGTCGGAGCGGCGGATCAAGGAGTGGACGGCCTGGGAGCGGTACACGCTCTGGCTGCGGTCGGTGCTCTTCCCGGTCATCAACGCCGTGCACGTCATCGTGCTGGGCTCGGTCCTCATGGTCGGCGGGGTGTTCGTCCTGCACGGCTGGATCGGGGTGGGCCGGCTGACCACGGGCGCCCTGATCGCGCAGATGCTCGTCGACCCGGTGAACCTGATCCTGCGCTGGTACGACGAGGTGCAGGTCGCGCAGGTGTCGCTGGCCCGGCTGGTCGGTGTGCGGGACATCGAGCCGGACGCGGGGGACGCCTCACTGGCACCGGACGGGCGGGACGTGCACGCCGACCGGGTGCACTTCGGCTACCGCGAGGGCGTCGACGTGCTGCGCAAGGTGTCCCTGGAGGTCGCCCCGGGCACCCGGCTGGCCCTGGTCGGCCCGTCGGGGGCGGGCAAGTCCACCCTCGGCAGGCTGCTCGCCGGGATCTACGCGCCGCGGGAGGGCCGGATCACCCTGGGCGGCGCGGAGCTGTCCGGGATGCCTGCGGAACGCGTCCGCTCGCACGTCGCCCTCGTCAACCAGGAACACCACGTCTTCGTCGGCTCACTGCGCGACAACCTCCTGCTGGCCTGCACCGGCGCCACGGACGCCGAGCTGTGGGCCGCCCTGGGCGCGGTCGACGCGGACGCCTGGGCGCGGGCGCTGGACGACGGCCTGGACACCGAGGTCGGCTCCGGCGGACTCGCGCTGACCCCGGCCCAGGCCCAGCAGATCGCGCTGGCCCGGCTGGTGCTCGCCGATCCGCACACCTTGGTGCTGGACGAGGCGACCTCGCTGCTCGACCCGCGCGCGGCCCGGCATCTGGAACGCTCCCTGGCTCGCGTCCTGGACGGCCGCACGGTGGTCGCCATCGCCCACCGCCTGCACACCGCCCATGACGCCGACGTGATCGCCGTCGTGGAGAACGGCCGCATCAGCGAGCTGGGCAGCCACGACGAGCTGGTCGCCGCGGACGGCGCGTACGCCGCGCTGTGGCGGTCCTGGCACGGGTGAGGATCCGCCGGCCGGTACGGCAGCGAGGCACCCGCCCGCAGCGCCGGTCACCACGCTCGCCACGGGTATGCCGCCGACCGCACCCGGACCAGCCCCGCCGGACACCGTGGCCGCGACGGCCGGAACCCGGGCCGGTCGGGGCGGGACGGGGCGGCATGCGGGGGTCTGCCGGTGTTCGGGGTGTTCGGGGTGCGCGGGACCACGGCGGGGCGACGTACGGCGGGCTCCGCCAGGGCTTGAGATGCCGCGGCTCCGCCAGCGCTTGAGATGCGCGGGCTGCGGTGGGGCGGCGTGCGATGAAGGCCGCCGGTTTTCGGAGTGGGGGGTCGTGGTGGGGCGGCTTGCGATGGAGGGCGCCGGTTTCCGGAGTGGGCGGGTCGTGGTGGGGCGGCGTGCGATGGAGGCCGCCGGGGTGCGCGTCCGGCGTTCGGTGGAGTCCGTCCGCGGGGCGGCCGGGCAGGGCCCGGTGGGGACTGCCGGGTGCCGGTGCACGAGTGGTGGGCCTGACCGGCGTCCGTGCCGTTGCGCGGTCCCGAGCAGGGGTGGAAGGCTGGAGAACGGCACAGGCTCGGGGAACGCTCCGGAACCACCCGGTCCGCGGCGTGTGACACCCGTGCCGCGCGTGCCGACGGCCCGCCGCCCATCGCGGTGGCACCCGGCCGTCCTCACCACCTGGAGGTACTCGTGGACAGCGCCGACGGCTGGGGGGACGACGTCTACCAGCCCGATCCCTCGGAGATCCGGGAGGACTCGGGGGTGCTCGATGTCGAGGACACACTGGACTTCGACGGCGTCAACGACCCGCTCGACCGCGGCTGGTCCCCTCCGGAGCGCCCGTGGGCGGTTGAGCACCGCGGGGTGACGGCGGCCGAGCGCCAGGCGGGCGAGACCCTCGACCAGCGGCTCGCCGAGGAACTGCCCGACCTCGACACGCCCGGCGGCGACGGCCTCGGCGACTGCACCGGAACCGACGGGGAACTCCTGGACAACGAGGTCGGCCACCTCCGCTCCGGCCGGCTGGTGGCACCCGACGAGGGAGCGCACGAGGACGAGGAGGCCGCCCTCGTCGCCACCGACGTCGGCATCGACGGCGCCGCCGCCTCCGCCGAGGAGGCCGCGATGCACATCGTCGACGAGGACTCCCTGTCCGGCTGAACCGCACGAGGAGCCGCCATGCAGGAGGACAAGCACCCCGACTACCACCCCGTGGTCTTTCGTGACCGCGCCGCCGGCTACGCGTTTCTGACCCGCTCGACCGCGCGGAGCGAGCAGACCATCGAGTGGGACGACGGCCGGACCTACCCGGTGATCGACGTGGAGATCTCCTCGGAGAGCCACCCCTTCTACACGGGCAAGGCCCGCACCGTCGACACCGAGGGCCGCATCTCCCGCTTCGAGCGCCGGTACGGCGGGGCCGACGCGGGCGACGCGACCTGATCCGGAGCGGTGCCTCAGGTCAGGTGACGGGTGCCTCAGATCACGTTGAGGGCCGCCGCGCAGCCCACTCCGCCGAGCAGCATGAACACGGGCATCAGCACCTTCAGCTCCACCCAGCTTCCGGCGCGGAACCGCATCGCCTTCGGCGGCCCCACGGGGTACCAGCGCTTGCGGCCCAAGGGGATCGGCCACAGGATCGGGCAGCCCGACACCGTCAACGCGTCCCCGATGTCGTGCACCAGGGCGCCGAGCACGATCGGCAGGCCGAGCCACAGGTACTCCTGCCCCGGCGCGGTGAACAGCCAGTGGGAGCCGTTGCCCGGCTTGTCCAGGATGCCCGCGAGAATCCATGCGCTGGTCGCCGCCAGCAGCCAGACCAGGACATCGCTGCTGGAGCCACGCGCCGCCCGCCACAGCAGGCCCTCGATCGCCAGCACCATGTGCGTGAACAGGATCGCCAGCACCGCCCACCGGCCGCCGGTGATCGCCGCCGCCGAGCAGCCGGCGCCCAGCAGGACCGCCCACAGCCAGGTGTGCGTCAGCGTCCGGTGGCCGCCGGAGCGGCGCGGGTCGCCCTTCATCCTGGTCGCCTTGTAGACGCCGTACGACAGCTTGTCCACGATCTCGCAGATCCAGCGCGAGAGCGGTCCGAAGGCGCGCGAGATGGTGGCCGCCTTGTGGTCGAGGTCCGGGGCGAGCGCGGCACCCGCGCAGATCAGAGCGCCGACGAGGAGGACCGGCCAGGGCATCGGGCGCCCGGCCGCGGCGGCGGCCGCTCCGACGCCGAGCCAGGCCGCGGCCCCCGACAGTGAGTGTGCTGGTCCCATCATGGCCGCTTCCCGCCCCATTCCTCGTGTGCCGCTGTCCAGTTGACCTGGTGCGCTGACCCTGCGTCGGCGTCACAGCGTAGCGGCCGTGATCTTCGTGCCCGCAGCCGATTCCCTTCTCGGGGACGAGGCCAGGCAAGATGGGTGTGTGACCCTCATCGATCAGCTGCCGCCGACCGCCGACCCCGACGCCCTGTACGAAGCCTTCGAGTCGTGGGCGCAGGAGCGCGGTCTCACCCTCTACCCGCATCAGGAGGAGGCGCTGATCGAGGCGGTTTCCGGCGCGAATGTGATCGTCTCGACGCCCACCGGCTCCGGCAAGAGCATGATCGCCGCCGGCGCGCACTTCGCCGCCCTGGCCAGGGACGAGGTCACCTTCTACACGGCCCCGATCAAGGCGCTGGTGTCGGAGAAGTTCTTCGAGCTGTGCAAGCTCTTCGGCACCGAGAACGTCGGCATGCTCACCGGCGACGCCTCCGTGAACGCCGACGCTCCGGTGATCTGCTGCACCGCCGAGGTACTGGCCTCGATCGCACTGCGCGACGGCAAGAACGCGGACGTCGGCCAGGTCGTCATGGACGAGTTCCATTTCTACGCCGAGGGCGACCGCGGCTGGGCCTGGCAGATCCCGCTGCTGGAGCTGCCCCAGGCGCAGTTCATCCTTATGTCGGCCACTTTGGGCGATATGTCCTTCTTCGAGAAGGATCTCACCCGCCGCACCGGCCGCCCCACCGCCGTGGTCCGCTCGGCGACCCGACCGGTACCCCTCTCCTACGAGTACCAGCTCACTCCGCTCACCGAGACGCTCACCGACCTGCTGGAGAGCAAGCAGGCGCCGGTGTACATCGTGCACTTCACGCAGGCGCAGGCCGTGGAGCGGGCACAGGCGCTGATGAGCATCAACATGTGCTCGCGTGAGGAGAAGGACCAGATCGCGGAGTTGATCGGCAACTTCCGCTTCACCACCAAGTTCGGCCGCAACCTCTCCCGTTACGTCCGGCACGGCATCGGCGTGCACCACGCCGGCATGCTGCCCAAGTACCGGCGCCTGGTGGAGAAGCTCGCCCAGGCCGGTCTGCTCAAGGTCATCTGCGGCACGGACACGCTCGGTGTGGGTGTCAACGTACCCATCCGGACCGTGCTGTTCACGGCGCTGACCAAGTACGACGGCAGCCGTGTCCGCACCCTGCGGGCCCGTGAGTTCCACCAGATCGCGGGCCGGGCCGGCCGGGCCGGCTTCGACACGGCGGGGCTCGTCGTCGCGCAGGCACCCGAGCACGTCATCGAGAACGAGAAGGCGCTGGCGAAGGCGGGCGACGACCCGAAGAAGCGGCGCAAGGTGGTGCGCAAGAAGGCTCCGGAGGGCTTTGTCGGCTGGACGGAGAACACCTTCCAGAAGCTGATCGAGTCGGAGCCGGAGCCGCTGACCTCGCGTTTCCGGGTGACGCACACGATGCTGCTGTCGGTGATCGCCCGCCCGGGCGATGCGTTCGAGGCGATGCGTCACCTTCTGGAGGACAACCACGAGCCGCGCAGGCAGCAGCTGAGGCACATCCGGCGGGCGATCGCGATCTACCGTTCGCTGCTCGACGGCGGGATCGTGGAGAAGCTCGACAAGCCCGACGCCGAGGGCCGCATCGTCCGGCTCACGGTCGACCTCCAGCAGGACTTCGCGCTCAGCCAGCCGCTGTCCACGTTCGCGCTCGCCGCGTTCGAACTCCTCGACCCCGAGTCGCCCTCCTACGCCCTCGACATGGTGTCCGTCGTCGAGTCCACCCTGGACGACCCACGGCAGATCCTCGTCGCCCAGCAGAACAAGGCGCGTGGTGAGGCCGTGGCCGCGATGAAGGCGGACGGCGTCGAGTACGAGGAGCGCATGGAGCGGCTCCAGGACATCACGTACCCGAAGCCGCTGGAAGAGCTGCTCTTCCACGCGTACAACACCTACCGCAAGAGCCACCCGTGGGTCGGCGACCACCCTCTGTCGCCGAAGTCCGTCATCCGGGACATGTACGAACGGGCTATGTCCTTCACGGAGTTGGTGTCCTTCTACGAGCTGGCCCGCACCGAGGGCATCGTCCTGCGCTACCTGGCCGGCGCCTACAAGACCCTCGACCACACCATCCCGGACGACCTGAAGTCCGAGGACCTGCAGGACCTCATCGAGTGGCTCGGCGAGATGGTGCGCCAGGTGGACTCCAGCCTGCTGGACGAGTGGGAGCAGCTCGCGAACCCGGAGGAGATGACCGCCGAAGAGGCCCAGGAGAAGGCCGACGAGGTCAAGCCGGTCACCGCCAACGCGCGGGCCTTCCGGGTCCTGGTCCGCAACGCGATGTTCCGCCGGGTGGAACTGGCCGCCCTCGACCAGGTCGAGGAGCTGGGCGAGATGGACGCCGAGTCGGGCTGGGACGCCGACGCCTGGGGCGAGGCGATGGACAAGTACTGGGACGAGTACGACGACCTCGGCACCGGTCCCGACGCCCGCGGCCCCAAGCTGCTGGTCATCAAGGAGGAGCCGGAGCACGGTCTCTGGCGCGTCCGCCAGATCTTCGACGACCCGAACAGCGACCACGATTGGGGTATCAGCGCGGAGATCGACCTCGCGGCCTCGGACGCCGAGGGCCGTGCCGTCGTCCGCGTCACCGATGTCGGCCAACTCTGAGCTGCTGACAGCCGGTTGTGAGCCAAGGAGAATCCACACGATGACCAACCCGGCCGAGAGACTGGTCGACCTGCTCGACCTGGAGCAGATCGAGGTCAACATCTTCCGCGGCCGAAGCCCGCAGGAGTCGCTGCAGCGGGTCTTCGGCGGCCAGGTGGCGGGCCAGGCGCTGGTCGCCGCCGGCCGCACCACGGACGGCGACCGCCCGGTGCACTCGCTGCACGCGTACTTCCTGCGCCCGGGCCACCCGGGCGTGCCGATCGTGTACCAGGTGGAGCGGGTCCGCGACGGCCGGTCGTTCACCACCCGCCGGGTCACGGCCGTGCAGCGGGGCCGCACGATCTTCAATCTGACCGCCTCCTTTCACAAGCCGGAGGAAGGACCGTTCGAGCACCAGCTGCCGCCGGCCCGCGAGGTGCCGGACCCGGAGTCGCTGCCCACGGTCACCGACGAAATACGCAAGCATCTGGGCGCGCTTCCGGAACAGTTGGAGCGGATGGCGCGGCGCCAGCCCTTCGACATCCGCTATGTCGACCGGCTGCGCTGGAACGCCGAGGACATCGAGGGGGCCGAGCCACGCAGCGCCGTGTGGATGCGCGCGGTCGGACCGCTGGGTGACGACCCGCTGGTCCACACGTGCGCGCTGACCTACGCCAGTGACATGACCCTCCTGGACGCGGTCCGCATCCCGGTCGAACCGCTGTGGGGTCCGCGGAACTTCGACATGGCGTCGCTGGACCACGCGATGTGGTTCCACCGGCCGTTCCGCGCGGACGAGTGGTTCCTGTACGACCAGGAGTCGCCGATCGCGGTGGGTGGCCGGGGTCTGGCTCGGGGCCGCATCTACAACCTGCAGGGCCAGCTGATCGTGTCCGTGGTGCAGGAGGGGCTGTTCCGCAAGCTGGGCTGACCTGCGGTTTCACCGATCGCCGACCGGCCCGCGTCGCCTCGTGCGACGCTCTGCGGGCCGGTCGTTACGACGTTCTTGCCGACGAAGCAGGGGTCGTGGTCCGAGGCGCACCCCACCGCGTCTCGTCGCGGTCGACACGCTCGGCCTGCTGTCGGCGGCAGCCACCGCTGCGGACGTCGTTGACGGCACCAGTGGCTTCGTCCTGCTGGGCGACGGTGAGGGCACGGGCTGCGACCCTCGACGGCAACACCGGGGGCCTTGAGGTTTCGTCCAACACGATGTCGGCACCGGTGAAGATCAACGACAACTGCGCGGGCAACTCACCCACCCTGCAGCAGTCGGGCAACACCGTGAACGGGCCGCACAGCGGCCAGTGCAAGTGAGTTGAGCCCACAGCCCTGTCCGGCCGACTCGCCGGACAGGGCATCGCGCTCAGTTCCTCAAACGACGTACACACATCGGTGCCGTAGTACGCGGGTTGGTGGCGGGTCTCCCCCTACCCAGAGCAGGGCCGAGCCAGGACATCACAGCGACCGAAGAACTACTCAGCGATAAGTCATCAATGGGGTCAATAGCTTTGAAAAATCATCTACTACGCGTCGTGACCGCATGCCGGGCACCCGCGTTAAGCCGGGCCAGGGCACCGTCACCCTCACCGTTCCGGCCAGTGCCCTCTTGCCCCTGACTGATGAAAGAGGTGCGCGGTGCAGACACGCCCCGGTCCCCGGCCTTCCGAGATCGACCGCCGCCTGGCCCGTGACCCCCTCGCGATCGTGGGTCTGGCCGGCAAGTTTCCCAAGGCGGGCGACGTCCACGAGTTCTGGGACAACATCGTGGCGGCCCGGGACTGTTCGGATGTCGTGCCCGAGAGCTGGTGGAGCACCGACCACCACTATGATCCCAACCCCTTCGCCGAGGACAAGACCTACTGCCGGCGCGGCGGTTTCCTCACACCGGAGATCTTCGATCCGCGGGAGTTCGGCATGCCGCCGAACACCGTGGACTCCACGGGGCTCGTACAACTGCTGAGCTTGGTCGTGGCCAAGGAAGCTCTGCGGGATGCCGGATGTGGTCGGGAGGACTGGTATGAGCCGGCGCGCACCGGTGTGGTGCTGGGGGTGTGCGGGACCAACTCCACCCTGATCCCGCTGGCGGCCCGCCTTCTTGTGCCACAGATCGCGGAGACCATGGTTGCTCTCGGCGTGCCGGAGGCAAAGGCGCGGCAGGTCCTGCGGACGCGTCTGGCGTCTCTGCCCGGATGGACGGAGGATTCCTTCCCCGGCATTCTCGGCAACGTGGTCTCCGGGCGGGTCGCCAACCGGTTGAATCTGGGTGCGGCGAACCACACCGTGGACGCGGCCTGCGCCAGTTCGCTGGCCGCGCTGCGCTCTGCAGCCGATGAGCTTCTCAGCCGTCGCGCGGACCTGATGCTGACCGGCGGATGCGACGCGGACAACTCGATCGTGTCGTTCATGTGCTTCAGCAAGACCCCGGCGTTGTCCTTCACCAGCCAGGTCCGCCCCTTCGATGCGGAGGCCGACGGCACGCTGGTGGGTGAGGGCATCGGGATGCTGGCTCTGAAGCGTCTGGAGGATGCGGCGCAGCACGGCGACCGCATCTATGCCGTGCTCCGGGGGTTGGGCAGCTCCAGTGACGGACGAGCCCAGAGCATCTACGCACCCTGCGGGAACGGGCAGCTGACGGCCTTGCGGCGCGCCTACGAGGACGCCGACTGTGCGCCGCAGTCGGTCGAGCTGATCGAAGCACACGGGACGGGTACCCCGACGGGGGACCAGGTCGAGCTCTCATCCCTCAACACGCTTCTCGCAACGCCGGACGAGCACCATTACGCGGCGGTCGGAAGTGTGAAATCGCAGATCGGCCATACGAAGGCGGCCGCCGGGGTGGCCGGACTGATCAAGGCGACGCTGGCGCTTCACCACAAGGTGCTCCCGCCCACCATCAACGTCGACAACCCCAGCCCCGAATCGCTGCGCGAGAACAGTGCCCTCTATGTGAACACGGCGGCTCGCCCGTGGGTGCGCGACGCCTCCCGGCCGGTACGCCGAGCAGGGGTCTCCGCCTTCGGCTTCGGCGGCGTCAACTACCACGCTGTCCTGGAGGAGTTCCCCACCGGCGCAGAACAGCAGGAATACGCGCTGCACCGCACCCCCCGAGCCTGTCTGTGGCATGCGGAGGACGCCCAAGAGCTGCGGCAGATGCTGGAACGGCGTGACTCCCCCAGCACGGAACCGGCGCCTGAGGCGTCCGCGCGTATGGGGTTCGTGGCCACCGACCCGCAGCAGTACGAGGAGCTGCTCGATCTGGCTGTCGAACGGCTCCGCAGCGATCCGGGGAAGGAGAGCTGGAGCCACCCTCGCGGCCTCCACTACCGCAGGGCTGGTCTGCCGACCGGCACCAAGGTGGGTGCGTTGTTCGCCGGGCAGGGCAGCCAGTACGTGGAGATGGGGCTGCACGCCGCCATGGGTCTGCCCCCAGTCCGTGCCGCCTTCGACACAGCCAACGTGCTCTTCCCTTCCACGGACAGCCTTGCGCGGGCCGTCTTCCCGCCACCGGGTACGGGCGCCCCGCAGACACACTCCGACCGGCTCCGCCGCACCTCCTACGCCCAGTCGGCGATCGGTGCGCTGTCCATGGGGCAGTACCGCTATCTCCGGGAGCTGGGATTCACCCCGCACGGGCTGCTGGGCCACAGTTTCGGTGAGTTGACCGCGCTGTGGGCGGCCGGTGTGTTGGACGACGAATCCTTCACCGCTCTGGCCCGCGCCCGGGGTCAGGCCATGGAACAGCCGCCCGGAGAGGGCACCGATCCCGGGGCGATGGCCGCAGTGCGCGGACCGGCCGACGCCCTGACCGAAGCGCTGCGCAAGCACCCGGACCTGGTGCTGTGCAGCCGTAATGCCCCGGACGACCACGCGGTCGGCGGACCCACCGCCGCGGTGCGGCGGTTCCTGGAGTGGTGTGCGGACCGCAATCTGGCAGCGCGGGAACTTCCGGTCGCCGCCGCGTTCCATACCGCGCGGGTGGCGCACGCGGCCGAGGCATTCGGTGCGGCCTGTGCAGAAGTGAACTTCGCACCCCCGCAGCTTCCGGTGCACGCCAACACCACCGGTGCGGCCTACGGCCAGGATGCGGTGCAAAACCGTCGCACGCTGGTACAGCAGTTGCAGCACCCTGTGGACTTCGCGGCCGGTGTGGAGGCGATGTACGCGGACGGCACCCGGGTCTTCGTCGAGTTCGGTCCCCGGCGCACCCTGACCAACCTGGTGGCGCGGATCCTGCGGGACCGTGATGTGGAGGTCGTCTCCTGCGATGCAGGACCGGGGAAGGACAGCTGCGCGGCACTGAAGGACGCGGCGGTACGCCTGGCCGTGCTGGGCCTGCCCCTCGTCGGCATCGACCGCTACGACGCGCCACCCCGCGGTCAGCACCCCGCGCCGTCCACCGTCGCACGGACCTTGGAGGGACCACTCTTCGCGACGGAGAAGCTCCGCCCGACCTACGAGAAACTCCTCGCCGACGCCGCCGCTGCCGAATCCCGGCACGAGCAGTCCCCATCGCCCCAGCCGGACCTGCTGCCCGCGTCTGCCGCCGCGGTCCGTGACCAGGAGACGGACCCACTCACCCGCGCCGCCGCCGAGCACCTGGCCGCACACACGAGGTACCTGGACGGGCAGCTCCGTACGGCCGAGAAGCTCACCGACCTTCTGCGCGAGGGCACATCAAGGGGCCGGGTGGAGGAATCGCTGGCCGCGGCGGTCAACGCCGTCACCGAACACAGCCTGGCCCTCGGGGAGGCACACACCAAAGCCGGCCAAGTCGTCACCGATCTGCTCCGACTGCCCAGTGAGGGACAGCCGCCCCTCCCCTACGATGCCTCCGGCACGCTCGACAGCGACCCGCCGGTCGACCAGGACGGCCGGCGGTCCGTGATTCCGCACCAAGCCGGCATCGCGTCGGCCGAGGCTCCCGCTGAGAACAGCGACCAGTCACTCCCGCCTGCCGGCACATCGGCGCTGGCGGAGCTGTGGGCCACGGGCGGCCCGGCAGGACCGCAGGCCGCGATGGATGCCAGTGCAGTGGACCCCGAGGAACTGGAACGGGTCTTCCGTGCCGTGGTCGCCGAGAAGACGGGCTACGACATCGACATGATCGAGCCCGACATGTACATCCAGGAGGACCTGGGCATCGACTCACTGAAGCAGGTGGAGATCGGTGCGGAGATGTGGCGCCGCTACCCCGTGATCAGCCGCAGCGAGATGTACCGATTCAGCGAGGCCAAAACGGTCCGCGAGCTGACAAGGCTGCTCGAGGAAGTCATCACCGGCCCCACCCGGCCCCAGCTGCTGCCCGGCCGCCAGGACCCGCACGCCGGCCGCGCCTATGTCGCGCTGCGGGAACTCCCCACCGTCGATGTGTGCACCGCGGTCTACGGCGAACAGCCACACGCTCTGGTCCTCGACGACGGGGGCGACCTGGCGACCGTACTGTCTGACTCTCTGGCCTCCCAGGGCTGGCAAACCTGCCGCATCCTCCTGCCGGGAGCTGCCCCCGGCGATCAGGCTGACCAGAGTGCCGTTCATCAGGGCGAGGAGGAACCGGTCCTGTGGCGCCTCGAAGACTGGGAGGAGAAGACGCTCGACGCATGCCTGCGCGGCATCCAGGCCAACAGTCCACGTATCGACCTGTGCGTCCTTCCCATCAGTCGCTCCACAACGGACGACAGTCGCTCCACAACGGACGACGCGAGCCGGACCATCGAGCGGCTGCGGCACGCCGTACTGATGGCCAAGCTTGTCCGCCCCGCCCTGGAGGACGCAGCCCAAGCCGGCACACGGGCAGGACTGGTGACAGTCACCCAGCTCGACGGGGCCTTGGGCTACGCCGGCACAGGCGGCGACACCACCGCGGCGCTCGCCGGCGGACTGGGCGGTCTGGTCAAGAGCGTTGCCCTGGAAGCCACCACCTTGTTCTGCCGGGCCCTCGACTTCGCTCCCGAACTGACCGGCCAGCAGATCGCCGACGCCTTCACCGCGGAGATCGCTGACATCGCCACCGATGTACGCGAAGTCGCGCTGAACGGCACCGTTCGCCGCACTCCCCACCTCTGCGAGACATCCTCTCCCCTGCTGCCCGCCTCCCGGCAGCCCGCAATGCTCCGCGAGGACGACGTGGTACTGGTCACCGGAGGCGCCGCAGGCATCACCGCCTGGTGCGTGGAAGAGCTCGCACGCGCATATCCGTGCCGCTACCTTCTGCTCGGCCGTACTCCACTGGAGGAGGAACCCTCCTGGGCCGCCGACCTGGACGGCGACGAAGCCCTGCGCCAGGCCCTGGAGAACCAAGCTGGAGAGGCAGGCGAGGACCCCTCTGCGGAGCCGGCGCGCTCGCGCATCGAAAAGCGCAGCAGGCAGCTGATCCAGCAGCGCGGCATCCGCTCCACTCTGGAGGCGCTGCGCGCCCATGGCGCCCGGTCCGAATATCTGACGGCCGACGTGCGGGACGCGGCGGCGGTGGCCACCGCCCTGGCACCGCACGCCGACCGCATCACCGGCGTCCTGCACGGCGCGGGCATCCTGCGGGACCGCTCGCTGAACGAGGCGACACCGGAATCGATCGCCGCCGTGGTGGACACCAAGCTGGCCGGGCTGTGCAACGTGCTCAACGCGCTGCACACCGACCGAATCCGCCACCTGGTGCTCTTCTCCTCCGTGGCGGGCATCTGGGGCAATGTGCGGCAGAGCGACTACGCCCTGGCCAACGAGAGCCTGAACCGCTTCGGCTGCGCCTTCCAGGCAGCACACCCCGACTGCCGTGTTCTGCCCATCGCCTGGGGCCCCTGGAGCGGCGGCATGGCCGCAGCGGTGCAGCAAGTGTTCATGGACGCCGGCGTACCCGTGCTCTCCCGCGAGGAAGGCTGCGCCCACCTCCTCACAGCGATGGCCGACCGAGACGGGGGCGGCGGGTCGGCCGTTGCCGTCATCGGCCCGACCGCGCCGCTGTACCACCGCGTCGAACGACTGCCGGAGCAAGGACTCACCGTGCACCGCATGCTGACCGGGCTGGAGGACGAGCCGGTCCTCCGGGACCACTGCTTCTTCCAGCACGCCCCGACCCTGCCGATGACGGCGGCCGTCGGCTGGGCCCTGGGCACCATCGAACGTGCGCATGGGGGGCACCAACCCGTGGTCGAGGTCCGTGACTTCCGCATCAGCCACGGCATCACGTTCCCCGGCGGGCACGAGCAGCGCTTCCGCGTCCGGCTGGTTCCTGAGCCCCCCATGGGTGGTACGGCCGGCTCCGGATGGGTGCGGGCAACCGTCCACGACGCCGGTCAGCGGCAGAAGCAGCGTTTCGAGGGCCGCTTCCGGCAGGCGGAACGGGCCCCCGAAGCGCCACGGGCGGACGTACCACCCCACACACTCGACGAGACGCTGCATCCCGGCTACACCGACGGCAGACTGTTCCACGGGCCGTCCCTGGCCGGCCTGCGGAATGTCCTGAAGGAGGAGGACAACCGGCTGGTCGTCGCCGCGCGCATGCCCGATCCCGGTCTGGCCAACGGCGCCTACGCGGGACATCTGTACAGCCCGGCCCTGGCAGACCTGCTCCTGCAGACCGCCTTGCTGGCTCTGTTGAAGAAGACCGAGAGCCGGGACATCCCCCTTCCTGTGAGCGTCGAACGCCTGGAGCTGTTTTCTCCGCTGCCCGACGACGGCGCATTCGTCGTCACCGTCGAGGTCCAGGACGACTACGTCACCACGCCGTTCTTCTCCCGGTGCACGCTCACCGCCTCCGCACCCGATGGACGTATCCACCAGCGTTGGTCCGGCGTGCACATGCTGTGGGTCAGCCCCGCCGCTCTAGCCAACGGGATCGCCGGCCAGGCCAACGTCGTCGGCCAGGGATGAGCGAGGAGAGGATCATGGAGGAACTCGCCTTCGAAGGCGTACCCCTCGCGGTGTCGCCGGCCGAACCCGTACCCGTACCCGTACCAAGGCCCCTGCCGGCTGCTGCGTCCGACGCCGCGGCAGTGCGGACGAGGCTGGCCGAGCGCATCCAGCAGGCACACTCGGCAGTGCTCGATGCCCACCAGGCGATCACGGCCTGGCAGCTCGCGCACACCTCAAGGCCCCGTTCCCCGCGGATGGCTCCGCGGGGGGTCGCGTCCGGCGCGGCCGCACCGATGTCCGAGTGCCCGCCCGCCGACAGAGCCGTCGCGGTCCTGCGCAGCGCAGCCGCCGCGATGCGCGCAGCGGACGCGACCCCGGAGGACCACACCGCGATCACGATGACGTGGCACGGCGAAGCGCCGGATGCGTCCGGCTCGCTGCGCACCGACAGATGCGGCGCTACGTGGCGGGTGAGCGACGGGGACCGGATCCTTGCCGAGCTGACCCTCCACCAGGCCGGGTACCCCGAGGCGTGGCCGCAGCATGCGGTACACCGCTTCCCGCCTGATCCCCGCCCGCTGGCCCGCACCAGCGTGCACGCGCTCACCGCCACCGACCTGGAGGTCCTGGGTAAAGGCGGCTTCGCCGCAGTCTTCGGTTCCGGCTTCCGACAGCACGGTCTCCCCTCGTCGGCACTGCCTGCCCGCTGGCCTGCCGGGCTGCTGGACGAAGTCACCGTCATCGATCCGCGTGGCGGCCGGTACGCGCGAGGACGGCTGTGTGGGACGACGCAGCTGTCCGTTCCGCGCTCCCCCGCCGCGGAAGGCGGCGAGCAGGCGTGGCCGGGGCTCGTCGCAGCGGCGCTGTACGCCCTCCGCGTTTACGCCTTCCACCAGGGATTCCACCTCTGCGTTCCTGGCGCACGCACCGTACCGTTGCCCGGCCACCCAGCCCTCGTGGAAGTGCTCCATGCTTCCACACGGGGCGACACCCCCCTGGAGCTGGACATGAGCGTGTACGAAGCGGGCTTGTTCCCGCAGCCGTATCTGGTCGCCGACTGCCTGGTCACGGCGAAGGGTCAGCCCGTGGCTCAGCTTCGTGACCTCGGCATCGCTCTCAAGCAGACCCCGCAGACCACCGTCCCCCGGCAACGCATCCGCGTGTGCGCCTCCGGGGAACGAGCGCTGGCCGACGAACTGGACGCGGCGGTGGCCTCCGAAGGGCCGCCCTTGAGCGCCGACCGGGTCATTGACAGGGAGTCCACCGCTCAGGTCCGCCCACGACTACCGCGGGGAGACCTGCGCATGATGGACCGTGTGGCACGAGGCGACGTCACTCCAGGTGAGTACCGGCTGGGGAGCGGTGGGGTCGGAGAGTACGACGTGCCCGAAGACCCGTGGTTCCTCCGTGAGAACAGGGGCACGGTGCCACAACTCGCGCTGATGGAAATGGCGTTGCAGCCAGCCGGGCTCTTCAGTGGGTTGGCGGGCGTGGCCAGCGAGTATCGCGACCAAGACCTGAACTGCCGTAACCTGGAAGGGCGGTTCCGCCTGCTACGTCAGGTGGAACTCCCTGGCGACACCGTCGAACAGCACGTCGTGCTGCGCTCGCACACTCCCCTGCCCGGCGGGATTCTGCACCGATACGGCCTCGAACTGCACCTCGGCGGCAGCCCGTTCTATACGGGCGAGGCCGTGCACGGCTTCTTCACTCCGGAACTGATGGCCCAGCAGCAGGGCCTCGACGCCGGCAAGTGCATCCCACCCTGGCTGGACCGCCGGCACCCGACACCGTCCGAGGTACGCCGACTCGACCTGAGCGGGGACACCCGGCTGGGCAGCGGGCGTCTGGCCTTGCTGGGGGAGGTGGCGATCGTCCCCGCCGGCGGCGAGCACCGCGCCGGGTATCTGTTGTGCAGCAAACCGGTACGCAGTGCCGACTGGTTCTTCGACCACCACTTCCTCCACGACCCCGTGATGCCGGGGTCAGCGGGGGTGCAGATGCTCTACCAGGCCGCAAGCGCCTACGCCCTGCACACCGGGCTGCTGGATCACGTGCCGGATCCCAGCTTCTCCATCGCCGTGGGTGAGGAGCTGCGCTGGTCGTACCGCGGGCAGGTCCTGCGCGAACACCGTCGGGTGCGCGGGGAGGTACACATCCGTGAGGTCAGGCAGGACGGGGAAAGCGTGCGGATCCTCGCCGACGGCAGCGTCTGGCGTGATGACCTGCGCATCTACCAGGTGGACAACATCGCGATCGATGTCCGGGCCGCGCAGCAACCTCGCCTACGGCCCGCCCAGCCGTCGTTCGTCCGGACGGAGGACCGATGACCACAGCGGGGGTGCGGCACGACCCTGACGGCGTGTACGAGGTGTTGGCCGATCTGGACCGGCCCTGTTACATCGTCAGCAGTCGCGGCCGGGTGGGCGCAACCCACCACGCCCCCGCTTCGGGAAGCGGTCTCACTCTCCTCGCGGCCGCCGCGCCGCAGCCCCCAGGCAGGCTCGGCTGCGCGGCGTTCCGCCACCACCACGGCGTTCGGTACGCCTACATGGCCGGGGCGATGGCCGGCGGCATTTCGTCAACGAACCTGGTAACCGCACTGGCCAGGGCCGGATATCTGGCCTCCTTCGGCGCCGCGGGGCTTCCGCCCGCCCGCATCGACCAGGCGTTGAGCGAGCTGCAGCGTACGCTGGGCGCTACCGGCGTGCCTTACGCATGCAACCTCATCCACAGTCCGATGGCCCCCGCTCAGGAACGGGAATGCGTGGAGGCGTGCCTGCGCCACAAGGTGCGCTGCGTGGAGGCGTCCGCCTTCGTCCAGCTCACCCCTGAGCTGGTGCGCTACCGCTTGGCCGGACTGCGCCCCGGCCCCGGCCCGGAAGGTGCCGCGCCCCGGATCGAAAACCGAGTCATCGCCAAGGTCTCCCGTACGGAGACCGCCGAGCTCTTCCTGCGTCCGGCCCCCCGAACCCTCGTGGCCGACCTCGTGGCCCGGGGCCTGGTCACCGCCGAACAGGGCGAGCTGGCCCGCACGGTGCCGATGGCCGATGACATCACGCTGGAGGCGGACTCCGGCGGGCACACCGACCGTCGACCGCTGACCGTGCTGTTGCCCGCCGTGATCAACCTGCGGGACCGGCTCGCCAGGGAGTCGGCGCACCCCATGCCGGTACGCATCGGAGCCGCCGGCGGCATCGGCACCCCCGAGGCCGTCATCGCCGCGCTCGCACTCGGCGCCTCATACGTCGTCACCGGCTCGATCAACCAGGCTGCTCTGGAGGCCGGGACCTCCTCCGGTGTCAAGCAGTTGCTGGCCGAAGCGGGGCTGGCCGACTGCACCATGGCCCCGGCGGCGGATCTGTTCGAGCAGGGCGTCACCGTCCAGGTGCTGGGCCGCGGCTCCCTCTTTGCCGGACACGCCTCCCGTCTGTACCGCCTCTACCGCGACCACAGCAGCCTGGAGGCTCTGCCGTCCGAGGATCGCCGGATGCTGGAGAGCCGGATCCTGCGCCGGCCGCTGGAGTCGGTCTGGAAAGAGACCGCCGAGCACCTTCTCCACCACCACCCGGATTGGCTCCAGCGCGCCGAGAAGGACCCCAAACACCGTATGGCGATGGTCTTCCGCTGGTACCTGGCCATGGCCTCCCGCTGGGCAGCCACCGGCAAGCACGACCGGCGCAGCGACTGGCAGATCTGGTGCGGCCCTGCCATGGGCGCCTTCAACACCTGGACAAATGGCAGCGCCCTCGCCGATCCCGCCCAGCGGCACGTCACCGCCATCGCCGACCACCTCCTGCGCGGCGCGGCCTTTCACGGCCGCATCACCCAGCTACGCCTGGCGGGGGTACGCCTGCCGGCCTCCTGCACCCATTACCGTCTGCCTCTGGCCAGCTCAGCGCCCACCCGCCTCGCAGATGATGCGGTGGAAGGCAGGCCGAGGCGGGCGGTGGAAGTGCCCCGGTGAGGTGAACCTGCGCTCATCGTCATCATGCGTCCCGTGGCCCGGTACCTCTTTCAAGGCACCAGCCACGGGCTCGCCGTCCTCCGGAGAGGCGCCGAAAGGCTCCTTGCCGGCCTGCGTCACGTCTGAGCCGGTGAACGCTCCTTGACCCGGCCGAAACACTCCTGCGCGTGCTCGGCGAGATGAGCCACGTAGGTCTCGGAGGCGATGCCGCCGGCCACGGCCAGCACCTTGGCGATTTCACGGCCGATGCCCCGAGCCACACCTGTCACCACGCCGACCGGCGCCGGCGTCGCCATTGACTGATCCCTCGCGTCTGGCGGTCACACGCGTGAGTCGCCTCTCAGCGTCCTGTGCGCGCAGGAAGGGGCAGGCACGGCATGGCGCGCAGCTGCCGGGGGAGAGTGGTGAGGGTGTGGGCGAGGCCACGGGCCAGGCTTGAATACGCGCGGCGGGCTGGGGGCAGGCCGATCGCGGTGACGGCTTCGGGCGGCAGCAGGGCCACGGTCATACCGGTCAGGTGGGGGAACAGCATCCGTCCGAAGGCCCGGAAGCATGCGGCAGCAAGCGGCAGGCCGGCGACTGGCCGTGGCGGAGTGAGGGTGGCGGGGCCGAGGAGGTGCTGCACGGTCGTGGTGCGTTCGAGGGTAGCCAGAGTCGCGTGGAAGTAGGCGGTGAAGGCGTCAAGATCGGGCGGGAGCTCGTCTTCGCGAAGGCCCAGGCACTGGCCTGCGCGGAGCCACTGGCGATACAACCCGCCTTTTTCGTCGGCCTCCAACGGCCTGCCGCACAGTTCCCAGAGGGTGAGAATGCTGTCGAGGTAGGTGGCGTGCACCCATAGGAACAGCTCTGGCCGCAAGGCGTGGTAGGGGCGCCCGTGGGTGTCGGTGCCGTGGATGTCGCGATGCCATCTCCGCAGTTCCCGGCCGAACCGTTCGCCGTCGGTCGGATCCGCCTGGGCCAGATGCTGCAGGTGGGCCAGTGTGCGGTAGCCGCGCTGCCAGGGGTCGGTGCGGTAGGCGGAGTGCTGTGCCACGCCGGCGCCCACCGCCGGGTGTGCGACCTGCAGCAGGATGGCGCGCGGGTAGACGAGCAGGAACGCCCACTGGCTGAGGGAGCGTGCCAGCAGGGAGTCCGGTCCCGTCTCGGTGAGCGGCTCGGTCGGTTGGCTCCTCATCGCACGGTGAACGACCCCGGCGCTGCGGTGTCACGGGACCTCGGGGCGCCGAGGGGGCATGTTCAGCAGATAGTGTGATGGCCGACACTCTTCGTGACAGGGCTCGTTGGGCCACTCGTGATCTTCTTCGGTGACCCTGAACTACCGCATCTCTGCCGCGACAAGCCGCGACGACGCGGTCGGGCAGGCAGGCGTCCGCATGCGGGGCGAACCAGCAAGGTGCGCTTCGTCGTCGCCCTGACACCCATGCTGGTCGGCGCCTCCGTACTGCTGGCCGGGAGCGCCGCGGGGATGGTTTCGGTGGCCTTCGCCGGGCAGGTTCCGCTCACCGTGCACGCGGAACGGGTGTCCGGCTCGAACGTGACGGCCGTCCCCGGCGTGTCCGGCCGGGGCGGGGTCCTGCCGGCCCTGGTCACCCGGCTGGAGAAGGGCGAGGTCAAAGACGCCTGCGCCACGTCCACTGCGCAGCTGCCCATCGTCGGGCCGGTCACGGTTACGGTGCGCATCCGCCGGGCGTCGGCCGCGGGCCTGTCGGTAGAGACGGATATGGCCACGGCCGAGTCCGTGACGCTGACCGGTGCCCGGCTGAACACCCCGCAGACATCGCTGCAGGAGCCGACCGGGTTGTTCTCGGTGGGTGCGCAGAAGGTGGACGGCCGCCAGGTGATGACGCAACCGCACGCCTTCACGGCGGGGACGATCACTGCCCACGGCATCGACATCGCCGTCAGCCGCGGGAGCGGCGACTGCCACACCCGCGGCAAGGAAAAGGGGACGTCGTGACGACTGTCGCCGGCAATCGTGGTGCGGGCCGTTGGCGGTTGTGGTGCGGTCATCGCCCCTTTCTGGCCGGTCTGCTGATGGGGCTTGGCGGGCTGGAACTGATCTGTGTCTCCTGGGCCGGCCTGGGATTCCTGCGGTTCACCGGTATCGCGGGTGCCTCCTCCTGGATTCTGGGCGCCCTGCTGGTCGCGGCCGGGGCGACCACTTGGTGGAACCCGTCACTGCGCCACTTCGCCGGCGTTCTGGCCGGTGTCCTGTCTCTGGTCAGCCTGGTCGCCGCCAACTTCGGCGGCCTGCTGGTCAGCTTCGTGCTCACCGCCGTCGGCAGCGCCCTGGCTCTCGCCTGGGTATCGCCGCCCGCGGCGACAGACGTTCCTGGCGATGGGGAGATGAACTGATGCCGGATTTTATCCGCTCCCTCGTCGGCAATGTCTACCGGCCCTGCGGCCTCCAAGACCCACTGCTGCGCCATGGCTTCGAGGTCTGCCGCCGCGCCACCCGGGCCACGGGCGAGATCGAGTACGCCACCTCGTTGCTGCTGCCGCCACCGCTGCGCATCGCCACATGGGCGCTGTACGGCGCGGTCCGTGCAGTCGACGACCTCCCCGACACGCCCGGCGCCAGTGTCACGGACCGCGCCAGGCTGCTGGAGGAGTGGATCTCGGCGTTCGACGCGGACATGCGCGACGGCCACAGCGCCGACCCCGTACGCCACGCACTCGTCCACACCACACAGACCTGGAACCTGTCGACCGCCTTCCTCTACACCCTCTTCGAGGAGCTGCGCCAGGACGTCCACGGACGCGAGTTCGCCACCTGGCTGGAGTGGCGGCGCTACTCCAGCCTGATCAACACCCCACTCGTGCTGCGCACCGCTTCTCTGCTCATCAGGGCCGCCGGTCTGCCCCTCGAACCGGAAACCCTCGCCGCCGGCGCGCCCGACATGGCGGTGGCGTGGCAGACGGTGGTGGACGCCGTCTACCTCACCGACGCCCTCGTCGACCTGGCCGACGACCTCACCCGCGACCATGTGCCGCTCCCGGCCGAGGCGTTGGACGACGCCGGGGTACGCCGCGAAGACCTGCTCGCCCGCCAACCCACCCCCGCCTTCGAGCAGATGGTGCAGCACCTGACCGACCGGGCCCGGCAGTGGTTCGACCAGGCAGTCCTGCCGCCGGTACTGCATCCGGCGATCGGCATCGCACTCACCACCTACCGCGACCTGTACCGACTGCGGCTGTCCACGGCAGCCAAGAACCCGGGAGCCCTGCTGCACCGCCGGCCTGCCCTGCCCTGGCACAAGCACCGTCGGCTGGTCGTGCCCGCCCGGGCGAAGGCCGCCCTCGCGTGGACCCTGTTCCCCTTCCCCCTGCGGCCGGCACCGCCATCTGCCATCACCGGGCCCTCCGCCACCAACCGAGCCGAGAGCCTGCCCGAGGCGGTGCGCAAGATCGGCGCACAGGGACGGCCCGTCGCCGCACCGGACCCCCACCCGTCCGGCGTCCGCCCCCCACAGCTGCCCGCCGAGGCCATGCCCCGCCATGTCGCGGTCATCATGGACGGCAACGGCCGCTGGGCCGCCGAACGCGACCTGCCACGCTCCGAAGGCCACCGAGCAGGCGCCGAGGCGGTGATTGACGTCGTCCACGGCGCACTCGAAATCGGTCTGAGCCACCTGACCGTGTATGCGTTCTCCACCGAGAACTGGAAACGCCCCGCCGACGAGGTCCTCGTGCTGATGCATGAAATCCCGGCCTGTCTGCGCCGCCTGTATGAGGCCAGCCGACCACTGGACGTGCGCGTGCGGTGGGCGGGACTGCCCGGCGGCCTGCCGACCGATGTCACCGAAACCCTCATCGAGGCCGAGCAGGTGACCCGCAACCACTCGGGCATGACCCTGACGGTCTGCGTCAACTACGGTGGGCGCGCCGAGATCACCGCGGCCGCGGCGAGGCTTCTCCAGGAAGCAGCCACCGGAAGTGTCAGCCCAGGCGCCCTGTCCGAGCACACCTTCAGCCGTTACCTGCACGTACCCGAACTGCCAGATGTCGACCTGCTGGTGCGCACCGGCGGCGACATGCGCACCTCCAACTTCCTGCCCTGGCAGGCTGCCTACGCCGAACTCATGGTTCTCGACACCCGTTGGCCCGACTTCGACCGCCGCGACCTGTGGAAAGCCATCGAACAGTACGCAAGCAGGAATCGCCGCTACGGCTCCGTCCCCCGCCAGCCCCACCCCAGCGCCACGCCCCCAGCCTTCACCTCCCCTGGCTCGACGGTTGCGTGTGGTTCACACGAACACCAGTGACTTTTCCCGGCTGGCTGCGTCGAGTAGCAGTTTCGCGGTCATCGTCGCCGCGTCGCCCCGCCGGTGCGGACCGCGCGGCCACGGCCCTCGCTCGTGCGCGGATCACGTGCGCGAAAGGGCACCTTGAAGACGGCGGCACAGCGGGCCACGCCCATGAACCCCCACCAGGCATGACGGGGCTGCGTCTTGTCATGGAGCAGCGCATGGTGCGACCCGTCGCCACACGCAGAACCCCCGTCGGTCGGCACCACCCGACTGGGGTTGGTCACCTCTCACACGCCTATCACCAACAGCGTCGACGACCAGGAGTCACCCATCATCACCGGCGGGCGTGGTCTGGCCCGTGGGCGCATCTACGACCTGCAGGGGCGTCTGCTTGTCTCGGTCGTCCAGCAGGGCCTGTTCAGGCCCCTGTAGTCAGCGGGTGGCCGGAGTCCACGGCCAGGTGGTTCAGGCCCGCGCCGGCCGGTGGTTTCTCCGTCGCAGCCAGGCACGCAGGCCGCGACCGGGTTGCGTCGGGGCCTGCTCGGCCCGGCGGTGCCGGCGGCGGGCCGAGGACGACGCGACCGACCGCACCGCCGACACATCCTGCCCCTCGCACGCTCGTGTCACTGGCTCGTCCGTCAGCTCGGCCGGTCCCAGAAGCGATCCGCGCTTCGGCTCGTACGCTTCCGCCGCCGTCCCACTCTGCGGATCAGGCATCCGTGCCGCGGCCGGATCTTCACCGGGCGCCGACGACGCCCGTGGCGTCGGTTCCGTAAGTCGCGTGACCGTGGGGGCCATCGGCGGAATGGGGTGTGCGGCCACTCGCCGGGTCGGCGCGGCGCGGCGGGGGGCCGGGCGCGGGGCCGGGAAGAGGGTGCAGGCCTCCTCCAGCACGTGGGACAGCTCGCTGCGCAGCCACTCGATCTCGTCCGTGTCCTGCGCAATCGCGATCCGCTCGGCCAGGTGCGCGGCAGGCGATCCCGGGGTGCCCTGACCAGGTGGCGTCGGCCGGAACCGGTTCAGGTAGGAACGCGCGTACGGATCCTTGACGACGGCGGCGATCTCGACGGGCGAGAGGAGCGCCGCCACGGCTCCGGCCCGGGCCCACGGCTGCTCGGCCTGGCGCAGCAGGAAGCCGAGATGGCGTCCCCGCCAGTTGCGGGCGCGCAGGTCCACCCCGGCGGCCAGCTGGCCGCGCAAGGTCTCGGGTGTACGCCCCTTGAGCAGGGTCGCGTTCTTGGTGTCCGACATGAAGCTCCGCAGGTCGTCCGCGAGATACAGCCAGACGACGGCCCGGTAGCGGTTGAGGTACCACTTCACCGGCACGAGCAGACCCAGCCGGGCGAGGCGGGTGAACCGCGCGGCCGGGATCTCCATGAGCGCGGCGCCCTCCGTCGTGCCCACCACCCGCACACGGTCGAGCAGGCTGTCCGGATAGCCCTCCTGCGCGCGGAGGCGGTCGATCTCCGCGCGCTCCACCCTCCGGCCTCCTCCGCCCTCGTCGGGCACGGTCCGGATGTGGCCGAGGTGTACAGCGAGGTCGAACTCGCCTCGCTTGAGCCCCAGTTCCCGAGCGGCATGGCTCGGCGTGCAGGTGGCGGGCTGGGTCGGGCTGAAGGTGCTTGCCGACATGGTCGTACTCCCCCGTGGAGTCGTTGGCTCACGCCCTGTGCGTTCGCCGTGCACACACCGTAGCCAATCCGGCCCGGTTGGCGCTGAGCCTGTGGATAACTCCACCGGTGAGGGAGAAACCGCAGGTCAGGCGTCTGCGGTGGGGGTTCGCTCCGGCTGCCTGGCGTCGACGCCGAGGTGTTCGCCGACGCGATTGACGAGCAGGGTCATCTCGTAGGCGATCTGGCCGATGTCGGCCTCCGCGCCGCTGATCACGCACAGGCAGCTGCCGGTGCCTGCCGCGGTCACGAACAGCACGGCGTCGTCGTACTCGATCATGGTCTGGCGTACCCGGCCCGCGCCGAAGTGGCGTCCCGATCCCTTGGCCAGGCTGTGCAGTCCGGACGCCACGGCGGCCAGATGCTCGGCGTCCTCACGGCGTAGGCCCGTACTCGCGCCCGTGACCAGTCCGTCGTTGGACAGGACCAGCGCGTGCCGCACGTGGTCCACCCGCTCGGTCAGATCGTCCAGGAGCCAGCCGAGTCCCTGGTTCTGCGCCATCTCCGTCTCCCCGTGTGATGTCTCCCCCTGGCTGGAGGAACTCCCCGCCAGCCTTCCCCACCACCGGCGTCCGGGCAAGCAGGATGGGCGCATGGCACAGAAGATGACCGACGAGGAATGGCGGGCGTTCGTCTCGGACGGCACCCGGACCGGCAAGCTGTCCACCGTTCGCGCCGATGGGAGCCCTCATGTGGCCCCGATCTGGTTCCTGCTGGACGGCGACGAACTCGTCTTCAATACCGGTAAGGACACGGTGAAAGGGCGCAATCTGGCCCGTGACGGGCGGGTCGCGCTGTGTGTGGACGACGATCGGCCGCCGTTCCACTTCGTGGTGCTGAACGGCCGCGCACGGCTGTCGGAAGAGCTGGACGAGGTGCGTCACTGGGCCACCCGGATCGCCGCCCGGTACATGGGCGAGGACCGCGCCGAGGAGTACGGCGCCCGCAACGGCGTTCCGGGTGAACTGCTGGTCCGGGTCGGCATCGACCAGGTGGTGGCCGTGAGGGATCTGGCAGCCTGAGCGGCAAGGGCGGCCTCAGCCGACCGAGTCCAGCAGCCGGGCGGTGTGCATCCGCCCGGCATACTCGACGAGCCGGATCAGGACCTCCTTGCCGGAGTCGCGCTCCCGCGCGTCGCACAGCACCACGGGTGTGCCGCGATCGAGGTCGAGGGCCCTGGAAACGTCGTGGACACCGTAGGTGCGGGCTCCCGCGAAGCAGTTGACGGCCACCACGAACGGGATGCGCCGGTGCTCGAAGTAGTCGACCGCGGGAAAGCAGTCCTCCAGGCGCCGGGTGTCCGCGAGGACGACGGCACCGAGGGCGCCCTGGGACAGCTCGTCCCAGAGGAACCAGAACCGGTCCTGTCCCGGTGTACCGAAAAGGTAGAGCGACAGGCCGGAGCGGATGGTGATGCGCCCGAAGTCCATGGCGACGGTGGTGGTGGTCTTCTGGTCCACGCCGTCGGTGTCGTCCACCGACTGCCCCGCCTCACTGAGCAGTTCCTCGGTGCGCAGCGGCCGGATCTCGCTGACGGCCCCGACCAGGGTCGTCTTGCCGACGCCGAACCCGCCGGCGACCAGTATTTTCAGGGCCAGGGCGGAGGTGTCGCCGACGGCGTCGGAGTGCTCGGTGACCATGATCACTTCTCTCGGGAGGACCGGCTGTGGTCGGCGTCCGTCTGTTGTGGCGGTGAAGTCAGCATCATGGCAACGACACCGCCCCTCGGGGCAGTTGGACCGAAACGCACCGGACATGACCGACTCCCGCCCGGTCGGAGACACAACGCGTGCGGATCGGGTGCGGCAGGTGCGGACCGGGGTGAGGCGCGGCGCACGGCGCGTTCGGAACGTTCATCTACAGCGCTCGCAGTCCCGCGAGGACCTCGCGCAGAATCCGTTCATCGGGCAAGTGCGCCGGGGGCACGGGACGGCTGATGACCACACAGCCGAGTTCCAGGAGGTCACCGAGGAGCACCCGCACCACGCCGACGGGGAGGTCCGCGTCCGCCGCGAGTTCGGCGACGGACTGTGTCTCCGTACGGCACAGCGCTGTCAGGGTCCGGTGTTCGGGGCCGAGCGCGGTGTCGTCGTCGAGTGCCGGTGCCGCGGGGGCGAGAGTGACGAGGGCGATCAGGTCGAAGCGCACCCCGGTGGGCCCCGGCTGGGTGCGCCCGCCCGTCATCGCGTACGGGCGGACCAGCGGTCCGGCCTCGCCGTCGTACCACTGGCTGCCCGGCTCCCACGGGCCGCCGGTCCGGTTCTCGGTCATCGGTGCCGCCTTCGTGGGGTCATCCGGCTGCGGGCGGCCGCGCGGCGACACGCAGCGGGGTGTACAGATGCTCGCCGGCCCGCTTGACCAGGCGCGCCATCTCGTAGGCGACCAGTCCGATGTCAGCGGTGACGGCGGTCAGGACGGCAAGGCAGGAACCGTCGCCCGCAGCGGCGACGAACAGGAACGCGTCATCCATCTCGACCATGGTCTGCCGCACGCCGCCCGCCCCGAAGTGCCGTCCCGCGCCCTTGGCGAGGCTGTTGAAGCCGGAGGCGACGGCGGCGAGGTGCTCGGCGTCCTCTCGTGCGAGGCCGGTGGAGGCGCCGACGGCCAGCCCGTCGTTGGAGAGCACGACGGCGTGCCGTACCTCGCTCACGCGCATCACCAGGTCGTCGAGCAACCAGTCCAGTTCGCCGGAGCGCTGGCCGGCCCTCGTGTTCGGGTCCTGGATCATGCCGGGTCTCCTTCGCTGCTGTCACTGCCCGTCGGGGGTTTCGGGGCGACGCCGCGACCGGGCTTTCTGCCGCCGCCGCGAGCCCAGCCGTCGCGGTAGGCCGCCATGCGGTCCCTTACCAGCTCGGGCGTGCGCCGTTCGTCGCCGTGCCGTGCGGTTTCCGGTGCCTGTGCTTCGGGGCGTTGCCGGAGCTGGGGGGCGAGGCTCGCCTGGCGCACACGGCGTGGGAGGTCGTCCTCGGTCTCGGAGTGGTCGGGTGGTCGGTGCAGCCTCAAGGCGGTGACTCCGGGGGGCGGGGTTTCGTCGACGGTTCCGTACGGGTCCGGCTCGTCGGCGGCGCCGCGGGGTTCGGGAGCGGTGGCCGCGAGGGCGGGCCGGTCCGACCGTGCGGCGACGGCCTCGTGGTGCGAGGTGGCGCCGGGTACGCGCGCGTACTCGCGTTCCTGCCGGGGACGGGCCCGCTCGTCCTGGTGGGAGGCGCGTTCCGGCGCGCCGCTGTGGAGCAGGGCGGTGGGCACCAGGACGACGGCTGTCGTGCCTCCGTAAGGGGAGGTCCGCAGGTGCACCTTGACGGCGTGCCGGGAGGCGAGCCGGCTCACCACGAAGAGGCCGAGCCGGTCGCTGTCGAACAAGTCGAGGGCCTCGGACTGTTCGATGCGGCGATTGGCCTCCGCGAGGGTCTCGGCGCCCATGCCGAGCCCCCGGTCCTCGATCTCCAGCGCGTAGCCGTTGCCGACAGGTTCGCCGGTGACGCGCACGCGCGTGTGGGGCGGCGAGAACTGGGCGGCGTTCTCGACGAGTTCGGCGAGCAGGTGGGTGAGGTCGGCGACGGCGGCTCCGATGACACGGGCTTCGGGGAGCTGCCGTACCTCCACGCGCGCGTAGTCCTCGATTTCCGCCACGGCGGCCCGTACGACGTTGGTCAGGGACACCGGCATGCGCCAGGCCCGGCCGGGAGCGGCGCCGGAGAGGATGATCAGGCTCTCGGCGTGCCTCCGCATACGCGTCGTGAGGTGGTCCAGGCGGAACAGGTCGCTCAGTTCGTCGGGGTCGTCCGAGCGGCGCTCCATGCTGTCCAGGAGGCTGAGCTGGCGGTGGACCAGTACCTGACTGCGACGGGCCAGGTTGACGAAGACGCCGGAGATGCCGCTGGCGAGTTCGGCGCGCTCCACGGCGGCGCGCAGGGCGGCGCGGTGGACGGTGGTCAGGGCTTCCGAGACCTGCCCGGTCTCGTCCTCGGCGGGTGGTCCGGCAGGCGCCTCCGCCTGGATGTCGATGTCCTCGCCCGCGCGCAGTCTGCGCATCGCTTCGGGGAGTTTGCGGCGGGCGATCTCCAGGGCGTCGTTGCGCAGGCTCACGAGTTCCACGACGAGAGCGCGTCCGATGCGGACGGAGATGACGAGCGAGGCGCCGACGGCGGCGAGGCCCAGGACCACGGCGGCGCCCGCGGGGCTGAGCAGACCGTGCGTGACCGGATCGGCTCGGCCCGCGACGGCCCGGCCCGTGTCCGTCGCGATGCTCTGCATGCCGTCCCGCACGCGCGCGTGGGCGGCGCTCCAGGCAGCCTGCGGTGGCGCGTCGGCCGGTTTGGCACCCGGTCCCGCGGCGAGGATCCTGTCCTCGGCGACGCCGAGAGCGGTGTAGGAGTCGCTGTCGGACAGTGCCTGCCAGACGGCCCGCTGGGCGGCGGGCAGGTCGGCGACGGCCGTTTCGGTGAAGGTACGGCGCGCGGCGACGGCGGCGCCGAACAGCCGTAGCCGCTCGCCCTGCAGCTGCCCGGCGGTCCGGGCACTGGCGAGGACGGTGTCCTCCTGGGCCAGTGCCTCGGCGGCCCGGCTGAATTCGAGCAGCACGCGCGCGTCGGAGCCGACGTCGGCCTGCTGGATGCCGGTGAGGGCGCCGTCCACGGCGAAGGCCGTGCCAATGGTCTTCGTGTACTGCGTGTACACCGTGTCCCAGTGGGCCTTGTGGTCGAGTACGACGGTACGCAGTGCGCGCAGGTGCCCGGCGGCGGTGACGAACGCACCGAGGCGCCCGGAGACAGCGGCGGGCAACTCCTCGCTGTCGGCGACGGTGTTGTCGCGGCCGAGCCGCAGCGCGGCGACGGCACGGTCGGTGCGGGCGGCCAGGTTGCGCAGGTCGCTGCCGTCGGCCGCACCCGGCGCGCCGGCGTAGCGCACGGCCGCGGTGCGCTCGGCCTGGAGGGCGGCGACGGCCGCAGCCACCGGGGTGCGCAGTTCGGTGTCGACCCGCTGGGACTGCCGTAGCCGGGCGACGTCCTGAGCGGTGGTGACGGTGGCGTACGCCCACAGGGCGAGCAGGGAGACCACGGGCACCATCAGCAGGCTGACCACCTTGGCGCGCACGGTGCGGGGGCGCAGGTGCCGGCGGTTTCCACGCGCGCGTGCCGGGGCCGGTGTGGTGCCGAGCGGGCGGTCGGGGCCCTCGTCGGCGGGCGGTCCGGCATGGGCGCGGCGGCCTCGTGGCGGGTGCGCCGAGGCACCGGCTTTCGGGGCGGTACGGGGTGGGCGCATGGCCTCCTCGCTCGGGACGTGGGTCGGGGCGCTCGGGGCGGGCTCCCGCTGGGCCCTGTCGTCAGATTCCCGTCGTCCGCCCGCAGGGCAGGCGGGAATCTGACGACAGGGCCCAGTTAGCGGGCGATGCTCTCGACGGGCCGCTGGGCGGAGACGGATGCCTCTCGCTCGCCGGCCGTGGGTGAGAGGGCGACGAAGGCCGAGGTGATGAACAGGTAGGACCCGAGGCCGACGGCGAGGGGGAAGATGAACTGCATCGCCGTGGCCCCGGGCAGCGGTGCGCCGGAGGGGTCCACGCGCACGCTCACCGCGAACATCCCGGTGTAGTGCATGCTGCTGACGGCCGCTCCCATGACGAGGGAGGCGACGGTGACCGCACGGGGAGACTTGATGTTGAGGCCGGCCCACAGGGCGGCGGTCGCCGCCACGACGGCGATCAGCACCGACACTCCGACGAGAACGGGGTCGTACCTGATGTCGCCGTGCAGCCGGACCGCCGCCATCCCCAGGTAGTGCATGCTGGCGACGCCCAGCCCGGTGGTGAGACCGCCGAGGAGGAGCGCCCGGGTGCGGTCGCGGCTGTAGCCGACGGCGAAGACGCCGGCGCAGACGACGACCATGGCGACGAGGAGACTGAGGATGGTCAGCGGCACGTCGTAGCGGATGTCGGTGCCGCTGACGCGGAAGCCGAGCATGGCCACGAAGTGCATGGTCCAGATGCCCGTCCCGATGGCGGAGGCCGCGGTGACGAGCCAGTTGCGGCGCGAGCGACCGGTGGTGGCGAGCGCGCGGACGGTGCAGCGCAGTCCGAGCGCGGCGCCGGTGCAGGCCATGACGTACGACAGTACGGGGGTCAGCCAGCCGAAGGCGGCGTGGTCCAGGTGTCCCATGGCCACGGGACGCTAGGGGGCGCAGGCGCACGAAGGGGGCGCATTTCGAAAGCTGTTGGAATATGACACACAGATGCGACGGAACGATCGGGTCCGGCCCGAACATGTGCGCCTACACGTCCCCCGGGTTGGTGAGGAATCATGCGGAACATGAGCGACGACCACACACATGTCCAGGACTTCTTCACCGCCCGGGCGGCCGGCTGGGACAGCAAGTTCCCCGACGACGGTCCCGCGTACGCGACAGCCGTCGGCGATCTCGGGCTGCGGCCGGGCGACCGCGTGCTGGACGCGGGCTGCGGCACGGGGCGTGCCCTGCCGCCGCTGCGAGCCGCCGTGGGCCCGTCCGGGGTGGTACTGGGCGCCGACCTGACCCCGGCGATGCTCGCTGCGGCCGTACGGGCGGGCCGGGACGGGCACGGTCGGCTGCTGCTCGCGGACGTCGCCGCGCTGCCGCTGCGGTCCGGATCCCTGGACACGGTGTTCGCGGCCGGTCTGATCGCACATCTGCCGCAGCCCGAGGAGAACCTGCGGGAGCTGGCCCGTGTGGTGCGGCCCGGCGGAAAGCTCGCGCTGTTCCATCCCCTCGGGCGCGCGGCCCTGGCGGCGCGGCAGGGGCGGCAGATCACGCCCGACGACCTGCGCGCCGAGACGAACCTAGGTCCTCTGCTGTCCCGTTCGGGATGGAGAATGACGTCGTACGCCGACGAGGACGCCCGTTTCCTCGCGCTCGCGGTGCGCGAGGGCTGAGCGCCGCATCGCTGAAGGCCCGGGGCGGATCAGTGCCTTCCTGCGACGGCCGCTGCGAAGGCGTCGGGATTGTCGAACATGACGTTGTGCCCGGCGCCCGGCACGGTCACGACGCGCACCCCGGCGGCTTCCAGGCCCTCCCGGCCCCGCAGTTCGCCACTGTCCTCGCCCTGCAGGTAGACGCGCTCGACGGGCAACTTCTCCAGGATCGTGCGCATCACAGGGTCCGAGCCGCGGCGCAGGCCGACGGCGCTGCGGTGCAGGGCGCGCGGGTCGGCCAACCGCATGGTGGCCGCCCACAGCGGACCGACGGCCTCCAGCACGCGCGCGTGCTGCCGCTCCACGAAATCGTCCTCTTCGTAGGTGGCGATTCCGCTGCTGCCGGCCGTGGGCCCCGGGAAGGCGTCCAGATTGGCCTCCGTGAGGACGAGCCGGGAGGCGAGGTCGGGCCGCCGATGGGCGAGCACGATGGCCACGGCGCCACCCATGCTGTGCGCGATCAACTCGGCTCCGCGGACTCCGGCTTCGTCCAGTGCGACCGCCACCGCGTCGGCGTGCTCCTCCAGCGTGTATCCGAACGCGCTCGGCCGGTCACTGAGGCCGTGTCCCGGCAGATCCAGGAACAGACTTCGCCGGCCCGCGAGTTCGGGCCGGGCCGCGATGTGCGCGTGATAGACGGCGGACATCGAGCCGAGCCCGTGCAGATACACGCGCGCGGGCTCCGCCCCCGGCGCCTCGGTCCAGCGGATCCGGCTTCCCTCGCCGTCGAACACGACCTGCTGCACGGTGCCCCCTCCTGACGTCCTCCGATACCCAGACTATACATCGGGGCCGATGTATCGCCGCAAGGGAGTATCAAGATGACGAGGTACAGCACCGTGCGCGAGAATGCGGCCGTGCTCGAACTCGCCATCCTCGGTTTCCTCTACGACGCCCCGCTGCACGGATACGTCCTGCGCCGGCACATCGCGGCCCTCACCGGCCATGTGCGGCCCGTCGCCGAGAGCACGCTCTACCCGGCGATCAAGCGGCTGGAGAAGGCGGGCCTGCTGGTTCGTGCCAGCGAGCCCGGTGCGGTGGCGGCGCCGCGCCACGTACTGCGGCTCACCGAGCAGGGCGGGCGCGAGCTGAAGCGCCGGCTGGCCGAGCCCGCACAGCGCGAGATCACCGATGAGAACCACTGGTTCACGCTGCTCGCGTTTCTGCGGCACCTGGAGGACCCGGCCGCCCAGGCGGCCGTACTGCGCCGCCGGCTGGCCTTTCTGGAGGAACCGGCGAGCTTCTTCTACGACGGCGACCGGCCACTGGCCGCCGAGGAGTTGGACGACCCGTTCCGGCGCGGTGTGCTCACCATCGCGCGCGCCACGACCCGGGCGGAGCTGGCCTGGCTGCGCGACACCCTGGCGTCACTCGATGCTGCCGGCCGCTGAGATGTCGCGGTGCCGCACCCGGCAGCCACGCAGCCCGGGAACCGGGCGGGTGAACAGGTCGGCGATCCGGTAGCCGTCCGGGCAGCTCGTGATCCCCGGGTTCTGGGCGCGAGATGCGGGGAGCGGCGCGGCGGCAGCAGCCGGACGCGCCGGCCACGCACGCGTACGGCGCGGCGCACCAGCGCGGAAGTGGCCGCGCCGGCGGGGCGTAACGGAACCCGCGCAGCAGCGGCTCGTCGAGCAGAGCGGGCGTCGCCGTACGCAGCAGTGACGCGAGGAGGCACGGATACCAGGACGACATCAGGCCGAGCGTGGCGCCGAAGACCCGCCGGGCCTGCTCGTCCCGGCCGAAGTGGCGAAGCCGTGCTCACGATGACGTCCAGGAGGCGGATGGTGTCGTCGTACCGCTTCTGCGACGCTCGGTCAGTTCTGCGGTCTGCGCGGGCAGCCGTCCGGTGCTCGGCACCGTGCCGTCCCTCTTCTGCTGCCGAAGGTCCAACTCTACGTTGAATGACAGCAGATGAGCGATCGACGACAACCCCGTTCCGGGGGAGAGGGTGGTCCGCATGTTCAGCCGGATACACAAGATCGCCGCCAGACTCCGCGACTCCACACAGACGCAGCCGGCGGGCACCCGGGAGAGGCGTGCGCACAACTTGTTCGAAGCGGCGGCCACCTATGTCGTCGCCCGCGCGGAGGACGATCAGGACCGGATCGAGGAGGCGGCGTCCTGGGTGTCGCCGGAGGCGCTGTCGTTCGGGGTGAGCGAACTCGCCTGCCGGGCGGTCGTCGCGTTGGCCCGGGAACGCGACGAGTCTCCGGCGGCGGTGGCCCGTCATCTCCTCGGGCTGCCCACGGGCTGATGAAGTCCCCTTCCATGTGGTCGTTTCGCCCCTGTCCAGGCGGAAACCTGCAGGTCCGCGTGGTGTGAGGAGTCGTGACAAGCGGCTTCCCCTCGCACTAGGGTGCGCGCCGATGGACGAACCACTGGAGGCAGGGATGGCCGGGACCGACGATGAGGCCGTCGCCGCCGCGGAGGATGCGCTGTACGTGCTGACGGCGGTGCTGCTGACGCCGGCGCAGTTCCCGAGCGTTCTGGGCGACGACTATCCGGAGGCGTGCGCGGCGCTGGGACTCGCGCCCCTCGCCGACGGGTACGGTCTGGTGCTGGGCCAGGACGGCGAGGGTGCCCGCTGGACGGTCGTCATCGACGACGTCTCGCTGGTCGCCGTGGCGATCGCCTCCTGGGACTGCGGCATGGAGTACGAGCTGTCTCCGGACGAGCGCGCCGTCGTGACCGCCCTGCCGGGCTGGCCTCTGGCGGTCGCCGTCGCGGCTCCGGGCGTCCCCGCGCCACACGACCCCGCTCCGGAGGTGGCGGACCGGCCGGCGCTGAGCCCGCCGGACACCAGCTCCTGGGGGCCGGCCCAGCGCCGCCTGGGCGCCGACGAGATAGCGCTGCAGTGGGCGACGTGGCGGGAGCAGATCAACGACGCGGCATTCTCCGCGCCCGAGGGGGAGCAGAAGGCGGAGGGGCAGGAGGAGGCCGAGGGGCAGGAGAAGGCCGAGGAGTCGTCGTCGGAGGGTGAGAAGGGCGTGCCGCGGAGCGGCCACCCGGGAGTCAGGCGGGTGCTGGCGGAGGCCCGCGCCTATGTCGACGCGTCGCCGCCGCTCGGCCGGGTGCGCTCGTCGTTCGCTCCGGGTGACGCGCGTACGCTGCGCGCCGACGGCCCCGGCTGGTCAATCGTGGCCCGCACCGACGACATCGCCTTCGTCCTGCTCGACGAGGAGCCCGGAGAGGTCCTGCCGGTGGGCCGGGGCCCCGAACTGCCGGGCCTGCTCGAGGCACTCGACAAGATGGCCGTACGCCCCTTCTGAGCCACACGACACCAAGGCCGGCACACGTCAAGGCCCCGCGCCGCTGTGACTCGCCGCCCGAGGCCGGACGACGGCACGGTCGGCGCGCCGGCCTCACGCCCGCACATCGGCAGCCGACGCCGGTCACCGCACGGCCTGCTGCGCGAGGCCGGTGACCGTACTGCCGCGATCCGAGACCCGACGCGGTCCGGGTGAGTCCCGGGAACCGCGTGTGTGGTGGTTACTCCAAGGTGGTGAGGCCGCCGAGGTGGATGCCGCCCCTCCAAGCCGGACGCGCCCCCGAGGGGCCGGGCGGTTCCGGACGCGGAGGCCGGGCGAACGGCTTTGAGGGGGCAGGCCGTCCCCGGAGGCCAGGCGCAAAGCTGCCGAGGCCTGGCGGTCCGCATCAGCGCGGGCGCCGGGGGGCCGGTCCGGCCCCCGCAGGCGCCCGGCGCGCACCCCCTGGGCATCCACCCGTCGTCTCAGCGGCCGAGTTCCTTGCGGGTGACCCTGCGGAGCCTGCGCCGCTGTGAGGGGTCCAGCGCCAGATACGCGGCCACCGGTACCCCGACCACGATCAGGAACGCCACCCACCAGGGCAGCCAGATCAGCAGGAGCAGCCCGACCGCCACACCCCCGACGGCGATCTTCGCGTTCTTGGACATGAGCGTCGCCTCCTTCGCGGCCGATGCCGCTCTCTGCTCTGTGAACGCCCCCCCGCTCCGCGCGGTTCCGGAACCCGTCCCTGAGACAACCCTGAGAACCGTCCCCCTACTGGCCGAGGCCCCCTCCCCTCTCTCGAACAGATTGTGAAGTGGTCCGGATCACGACGCCAGTATGCCGCGGCGACTCTCGACGTGCTGTACCCTCGGCGACCCGATCCAGTAGTCAAATTTGAGGAGTGCGGCAGAGCTGTGCAGACCATCCCCACGGCACCACCCTCCGAACTCTCCGAACTGTCCCGCTCCTGCACGGTGTTCCTGCCGGCAGACCCGCCTCGCTCGGGCCGGCTCGCCTTCTGGCGACAGGACGGCGGCGAGGCCCTCCCCCTCGTTGCCGACGGCTCCCCTGCGGAGCTGGACATCGTGATGCCCACGGCGGACGGCGGTGTCGAGCCGGTCCGTACGCCCGCGCTCCTGCTGCCCGTACACGAGGCCCTGCCGTTGCTCACGCGCGCGCGTGCACTGCGGCAGGGGCATCGCTCGGCCGGCTTCTGGAGCGCCGTCTGCCAACTGGCCCTGTCGTTCGTGGCGCGTGGTCTCCTTCTGCCGGGTCTGTCCCCCGGCGGTCACGACGCCTGGCGGATGGGGCCACTGTCCGCCCGGGACGCGGAGCTGGTCCGCGAAGTCGCCGCCGCCATGCCCCCGGAGGCCCATGCGGTACCACTGTCGGCCGAGGGGCCGCCCCGGCTGCCCGACCCGCAGCGGCTGCTGCGCGCTTTCCTGGACGCGATCGCCGACGTGCTCCCCCGCTCCCCCGCCGCCCCGTCGGTGACCGGCGGCCCCGCATACGCGGCTCCCGAGCCGCAGCGGTTGCCCGCCCTGCGGGCGTGGGCCGACAGCATCGCCGCCGGCCAGGACGGGGGCGTGCGGCTGTCGCTGCGCGTGGAGGTATCCGGGCTCGACGACGCGGTACAGCGGGACGACGCTACGGTCGCGTTCCGCGCGGTGCTGCAGGTGCACGGCGTGAGCGGGGCCACGGACGTCGTCGATGCCGCCGCCCTGTGGGCCGGCGCGGGAGCCGTGCACGAAACGGTCGGTCCACGCACGCGTGCCGAGGCGTTGCTGGCCCTGCGCCGCGCCGCCCACGCCTGGCCGCCGTTGACACCGCTGCTCTCCGCCGCCGTACCCGACGCCGTCGCCCTCGCCGACGACGAGGTCGCCGAACTGCTCGGTGAGGGCATGCGGACTCTGGCTGCGGCGGGGGTCGACGTGCACTGGCCGAAGGAAGTGTCGCGTGAGCTCACTACGCACGCGACCGCCGGGCCGCCGGACGACGGCACGGCCGCTCGGCGGGATGCCGCGGCGCCCTCGTCATTGCTCTCGTCGGACGCCACGGTCGCGTTCCGCTGGGGGTTCGCGCTGGACGGGCGGGAGTTGTCCCGGCAGGAGCTGGACCGGCTCGCGGGGGCCAAGCGTCCCCTGGTGCGGCTGCATGACAGGTGGGCACTGGTGGATCCGCGGCAGGCACACCGCGCCCGGACCCGCCGGAACCACGCCCTCACTCCCGTGGAGGCGCTGGCCACCGCGCTGACCGGCGTGGCGCAGGTCGACGGCCGGCAGGTCGACGTGCGCTCGTCGGGGTGGCTGGAAGGGCTCAGGGAGCGGCTCACGGACACCCGGACGGCACCCGCTGTCGAGCAGCCTCCGGGGCCGGCCGCCACCCTGCGCGACTATCAGCTCCGCGGGCTCGACTGGCTGGCCCGGATGACGGCCCTCGGCCTGGGCGGCTGCCTGGCCGACGACATGGGCCTCGGCAAGACGGTCACGCTGATCTTCCCTGTCAAGTCGGCATGTTGAGTCGTTGAGGTCCGGCATCCGGGCCGCACACGGCGGCGGGAACATCACCCAACTCGCCGCGTCACACAACCGGATCACGGCGGCCGCCGGTGTCCGCATTTGGAATGCAGGCCAGCCCCGTCCCGGCCTGTGACGCGACCACGAAGCTTTCCCGTGGATTCACTGCATTTCCCGTGCACGGCAAAACATCACCGGCATTCAAGGGAAACGACGGAATGCATGACACGAAGTGCTGTCAGCCGTAAGGACATAGACGCAACAAGTAAGTCAAGACTTACCTTTAGGGAACTTTGGCCGTATGGTGCGGCTCGAATCGAAGGAGTCCCTTGTTGTCAAACATAAATGATTCTGCCGTGCGTGCGGTTGAATCGGAGCAAGGTTACGTGTCCTCATTGTATGAGCTGCTCACCGAGCGGCTTGCCGAGGCGCGAGCGAACCGGGCGAGTGTGCTGAAGGCCCCGGCGGACGGCGCCGGCGAGGCGTACGAGAGAGAGATCGCCGCAGACCGTCTGACCAAGGAGATCGGCCGGCTGGAAGGCGCCGAGAAGGGGCTGGTCTTCGGGCGCATCGACTGGACGGACGGCACGGCCCTGCACATCGGGCGGATCGGACTGCACACGGAGGAGGACGAACTGCCGCTGCTCGTGGACTGGCGCGCGAACGCGGCGCGGCCCTTCTACGAGGCGACACCGGTCCACCCGATGGATCTGCGGCGGCGCCGGCACCTGCGCCTCGAGGAGCGCACGGTCGTCTCGGTGAGCGACGAACTGCTCGACGGGACCGCCCCGACCGACGAAGACGTCGTGGCGGACGGCCCGTTGACCGAGGCTCTGTCGGCACGGCGTACGGGCAGGATGCCCGCGGCCGTCGCGACGCTGCAGGCCGAGCAGGACGAGATCGTCCGCTCCGCCCACCGCGGGGTGACCGTGGTGCAGGGCGGGCCCGGCACCGGCAAGACGGTGGTCGCCCTGCACCGGGCGGCCTACGTCCTGTACGCGTTCCCGCGCGCCGCGGAGGAAGGCGTCCTCGTGGTGGGCCCCAACGCCCGTTTCCTCGACTACATCTCCCAGGTCCTTCCCTCGCTCGGAGAGAACGACGTCGATCTGGCGACCTGTCAGGAACTGGCCGGAGTGTCCCCGGACGCGGTGGACCCGTTCGACACGGCGCGCCTCAAGGGCGGCCTGGACCTCGCCGACGCCCTGGCCGGCCTGCTGCGAGACCACCAGGCCCCCGCCGGTGACTTCACCGTCCGGGTCGGGCAGGAACTGGTCCACCTGTCCGAGAAGGAGGTCGCCACTGCACGCGCCGCCGCCCTGGCGGCCGCATCCGGCCACAACCCCGCGCGCCAGGCGTTCAAGGAGCTCCTGGTCGACGCCGTCACCGACGCGATGCAACGGGACATGGGCGACCTCCTGGAGCAGATCGACGCCGATGCCGAGCAGATGACGGGCCTGGACTTCGACCGGTTCACGGGGGTCGCCCAGCGCCGTGCCGAGGGCGCCGCCGACCCGGGTCCGGTCCACGAGCTGGACCTGGACGCCATCGGGGCCGATCTCCTCGACGACGCCGGTGTCGACCGGGCGGTCGAGGCGCTGTGGCCGAGGCTGGTACCCGGCGACCTCGTGAAGGCACTGCTGACGGATGCCGACGCCCTGGCCGAGCGCCTGCCGACGCTGACCCCGCAGGAGCGGTCCCTTCTCCTGCGCGCTCCGGACGCCCCGTGGACCGATGCGGACGTGCCGTTGCTGGACGAGGCGGCGAGCCTGGTCGACGGCCCGCCCGAGCGGACGTACGGGCACGTCGTCGTCGACGAGGCGCAGGAACTGACCGCTATGCAGTGGCGGATGATCGTCCGCCGCTGCCCGGCGAGGGCGATGACGCTGGTGGGTGACTTCGCCCAGTCGGGCCCGGGCACGACGGCACGCGACTGGAAGGAAGCCCTGAGCCCGCATGTCGGGACGCGGTTCAGACTGCACGACCTGACGGTCAGTTACCGCACCACGCGGGAGATTCTGGAGAACGTCCGGGACCTGCTCGCGCGGATCGCTCCGGACCAGCGGCTCACACGGTCGCTGCGCAGCGGTGAGAGCCCGCGCACCGTGACCACACATGGGGACGGGTTGGTCACCGCCGTCGTGGAGGAACTGCGCGCCCAGAGCACCGCGCAGCCGGACGAACTCCTGGGCGTGATCTGCGCGGACACCCGGGTGAGCCAGTTGACGGCTCACGGCATCGCCGACCACGCACGCATCGTGCCCGCGTCCGAAGCACGTGGCCTCGAGTTCGACGGGGTCGTCGTCCTGAACCCCGAGGAGATCATCACGGCCCGCCCCGGCGGGGAGAGGGACCTGTACGTGGCCCTGACCCGGGCCACCAAGCGCCTGTGCACCATCACCACCCAGCCCGCATGATGGCGCGGCGCCCGCGTGGTCGCCGCGGGCGCACAAGTGCCCCAACGCGCCGTCAGCGTGCGCACTGGTATAGCCCTGGCCTCCCTGCTCAGCCTGATGTCCTGCCTTCCGGCGTGCGTCGTCCAACGAGAGAGCCGGCTACCGGGTCCCTGCAGACTGAGACCGACAGAGTCTGCGACCTGTCCTGCCCCGTCCGAGGGGTTCGCCTCGGACGGGTCAGGCGTGAGTTCTGCCGACGAGGCCGGGGGGCCGCCAGGCCGGCCTGGACGTCAGTGCGCCGGTCAGTCGACGCCTTCGATGATGCGGAAGTCGCGCTCGACGGCGTCGGAAAGGACGACCAGCGCCTCCTTGTATGCGGCGCTCTCGTGTGCCGCGACCGCCTGTTCAAAGGTGTCGAACTCGACCAGGACGGTGCGCTCGGCGATTCCGGCGTCGTGGGCGACGACCCGACCGCCGCGGGCGAGCGTCCGCCCGCCCCCGGCCTGGACGGCCGGACCGGCCAGCTTGTTGTAGGCGGCTAGCTTCTCGGGGTCGGAAATGGTGCGGTAGACGCTGACCCAGTAGCCCTTGGCCATGGAAACCTCCTGTGTTCGGACAAGCGTGCCAGGCTTCGAGTCGACGCTCAGATTGATCGACCCCGGCGACGGATCACCGGGCATTTCCGAGGGCTGCTCGCAAGGGACTGGCTGATTGTGGTGTGCTGTTGAGATAAGACGATGTATCAGTTGGCGATGGAGCCCTGCCTACAACTCGTACCAATCGCTCAGTTCACCAGGCATCCCTGTCCGGATGAAGTCGTGAACGATGTCCCGCCCAAGCCGTCCTCGCTCTACATCTGGCCAGCTCAGCGTGAAGTTGGAAAGGGCTCACTGCGCCGGGAACGGGGCGCCCCAGGGCTCTTCCTCCGGGAGGAGTCCGTTGGCCAGGTAGCTGATGGTTCGGTACCAGCCGGCCAGCACGGGGAACTCCAGGAGTTGGGCGTCTTCGTAGTGGATGCCCAGGGAATCCCAGGCGGGTTGTGAGAGTTGCGCTGTGCCGTGCAGTTCGTCGACGGCGTTGAGCAGTGCCGCATGACGAGGCGGCCACGCGGTGTCGGCTGCGACGTCGATGTCGGTGGTGGCCTGGAGCCGTTACTGGCTCAGTCCGGCCTGCTGGGCGAGGCTCGTGGTGGATCTCAACAAGGTCGACGGGGTGCAGCGGAAGATCGAGGGCATCGCGCGCGTGGACCACGACACGCTCGCCCTGGTCAACGACAACGACTTCGGCATGACCGACGGCGCGGGCGCCTCCGACGCGCACGGCCGGCTTGTCGACAGCGGCGTCAGGACGACCGTGACGTACGTCCGGCTGACCGAGGGGCTGTGACGTCCCTGAACTGTTCAGTCCGGAAAATGGACTGACGGAGGGCCGGGGCGGCGGCGCGTGCCGCAGCCCGGCCGTCCTCGCGTTCAGCCCCGCGCCCCGAGCAGGTGGTCCATAGCGAGCTGGTCGAGGCGTTCGAAGGCCATGCCGCGGGCGGCGGCCGCGTCGAGGTCGAAGTCCTCGAAGGCCGCACGGTCGCCGAGCAGGGCCCGCAGGCCGTCTGACGCGGTCGGCTGGGCCAGCTGGTCCAGGCGCGAGGCGTGCAGCGCCTCCTGCACCTCGGGGTCGGCACGGAAGGCGGCGGCACGCTCCTTGAGGATGAGGTAGTTGCGCATGCAGCCCGCTGCCGACGCCCACACTCCGTCGAGGTCCTCGGTCCGCGGCGGCTTGAAGTCGAAGTGCCGCGGGCCTTCGTAGCCGGCGCTTTCCAGCAGGTCGACCAGCCAGAACGCCGCCCGCAGGTCACCGGCGCCGAACCGCAGGTCCTGGTCGTACTTGATGCCCGACTGGCCGTTGAGGTCGATGTGGAACAGCTTGCCCGCCCACAGGGCCTGGGCGATGCCGTGCGGGAAGTTCAGGCCGGCCATCTGCTCGTGCCCGACCTCGGGGTTGACGCCGTACAGCTCGGGGCGCTCCAGGCGTTCGATGAAGGCCAGCGCGTGACCGACGGTGGGCAGCAGGATGTCGCCGCGCGGCTCGTTCGGCTTGGGTTCGATCGCGAACTTCAGGTCGTAGCCCTGGGAGGTGACGTACTCGCCGAGGAGGTCGAAGGCCTCCTTCATGCGGTCCAGGGCGGCGCGTACGTCCTTGGCGGCACCGGACTCGGCACCCTCACGGCCGCCCCAGGCGACGTACGTCTTCGCGCCCAGCTCGACCGCGAGGTCGATGTTGCGGATCGTCTTGCGCAGGGCGTAACGGCGTACGTCGCGGTCGTTGGCGGTGAACGCGCCGTCCTTGAAGACGGGGTGGGTGAAGAGGTTCGTGGTGGCCATCGGGACGGTCATGCCGGTCGCGTCCAGGGCCTGGCGGAACCGCTTGACGTGTGACTCGCGCTCGGTGTCGGAGGATCCGAAGGGAATCAGGTCGTCGTCGTGGAAGGTCACCCCGTAGGCACCGAGCTCGGCCAGGCGCCGCACCGTCTCGACCGGGTCGAGGGCGCGGCGGGTGGCGTCGCCGAACGGGTCCCTCCCCTGCCAGCCGACGGTCCACAGTCCGAAGGTGAACCTGTCCTCGGGGGTGGGCTGGTAGCTCATGGCGCGGCTCCTTGCTGCGTTGCGGCTATTTCGTCATGGCCATTTACAAATTAGTATGCGCTCGCACCTCTGGGAAGAGAGCAAGATGTCTTTGTCCCGCAGAGTCGCGGAAAGTCGCGGAAGTCGCGCAAAGTCGCGGAAAAGGGAGAGCCCGATGTCAGCAGCCGAGGGTCCGCTCGTCGTCGGCGTGGACACATCAACACAGTCCACGAAGGCACTGGTCGTGGACGTGGCCACCGGCCAGGTGGTGGCCAGCGGCCAGGCGCCGCACACCGTGTCCTCCGGCGCGGGCCGCGAGAGCGATCCGCGTCAGTGGTGGGACGCTCTGTGCGAGGCATTGCGCCAGTGCGGAGACGCGGCGCACGAGGCGGCCGCCGTGTCGGTCGGTGGCCAGCAGCACGGCCTGGTCACGCTGGACGAGCGCGGCGAGCCGGTGCGTGCGGCGCTGCTGTGGAACGACGTCCGCTCGGCGCCGCAGGCCCGCCGGCTGGTGGAGGAACTCGGCGGGCCGAAGGCCTGGGCGGAGCGCACCGGCAGCGTGCCCGGCGCGTCGTTCACGGTCGCCAAGTGGGCCTGGCTGGCCGAGCACGAGCCGGAGTCGGTCCGCGCCACCAGGGCGGTACGGCTCCCCCACGACTACCTCACCGAGCGCCTGACCGGGCAGGGCACCACCGACCGCGGTGACGCGTCCGGCACCGGCTGGTGGGCGTCCGGGACGGAGACGTACGACGCGGAGACGCTCGCGCACATCGGTCTCGACCCGGCGCTGCTGCCCCGTGTGGTGCGGCCCGGAGAAGTGGCCGGCACCGTGCGCGACAGCCACGACCTGCCGTTCTCCAAGGGCACGCTGGTCGCCCCCGGCACCGGCGACAACGCGGCTGCGGCGCTGGGCCTCGGCCTGCGGCCCGGCACCCCGGTGCTCAGCCTCGGCACGTCCGGCACGGTGTACGCCGTCTCCAGACACCGCCCGGCCGATCCGACCGGCACGGTGGCGGGGTTCGCCGACGCCCACGGGGACTGGCTGCCCCTGGCCTGCACCCTGAACTGCACGCTCGCGGTGGACCGCGTCGCGGCGCTGCTGGGCCTGGACCGTGAGGCGGTGGAGCCCGGCGGCTCGGTGACCCTGCTGCCGTACCTGGACGGCGAGCGCACCCCGAACCTCCCGAACGCCTCCGGTCTACTGCACGGCCTGCGCCATGACACGACCGCCGGGCAACTGCTGCAGGCCGCGTACGACGGCGCCGTGCACGCCCTGCTCGGCGCGCTCGACCTGGTCCTGGACGAGGACGCGGACCGCAGCAGCCCGCTGCTGCTGATCGGCGGCGGGGCACGGGGAACGGCGTGGCAGCAGACGGTGCGGCGGCTGTCGGGCCGGCCGGTCCAGGTCCCTGAGGCCAGGGAACTGGTCGCCCTCGGCGCCGCGGCACAGGCCGCCGGCCTCCTCACCGGCGAGGACCCGGCCGCGGTGGCCCGCCGCTGGAACACCGCCGCGGGCCCGGTGCTGGACGCCGTGGAGCGGGACCAGGAGACCCTGGAACGGATCACCGGGGTACTCTCCGACGCGGCCCCGCTGCTGGAGCGGGGGACCGACACCACGCCGCATGGATGAGCCGGGCGGCAGACACCGGGGACTGACTTCAGGCATGACCGCACCGCTGCACGAGTCCCGCCCGCCGGGCACCGGGCGCGCCCTGCCGGACACCCAGCAGGGCATGCGCCGGCGCAACCTGGCCCGCGTGATGCACGCCGTCAGCGCCGAGGGTTCGCTGTCGCGGGCCGCGGTCGCCTCGCGCATCGGGCTGACGCGGGCGGCCGTGTCGACACTGGTGGACGAGCTGATCCGCTGGCGGCTGCTGGAGGAGCTGGGCCCGGAGCGGCCGAGCCGGGTGGGCCGGCCCGGGTCGGCGCTCGCGGTGAGCGGCCGTGGTCCCGCCGGGATCGGGGCCGAGATCGGCGTCGACCACCTCGCGGTGTGCGCGGTCGACCTGCGTGGCACGGTGCGTGCCAGGGCCGTGCGGCACGGAGCGAACCGGGGCCGCGCGCCAGAACCGGTGGTCGAGGAGCTGACCGGGCTGGTGCGCCGGGTCGTCGCGGAGGCGGAGCGGGAGGCACTGTGGCCCGCCGGACTGGCGGTTGCCGTGCCCGGACTGGTGGCACGGGACGGCCGTACGGTCGTACGCGCCCCGAACCTCGACTGGCACGACACCGACCTCGGCGCCCTGCTGCCCGGCGAGTGGCCGCTGACCGTGGACAACGAGGCGAACTTCGGTGCGCTCGCGGAGTTGTGGCTCGCTGACGGCACTCCGCGCGACTTCCTGCACGTGTCGGCCGAGATCGGCATCGGTGCCGCGGTCGTCGTGGACGGCGGACTGCTGCGCGGCACCCGCGGCTTCGCGGGTGAGCTGGGCCACGTACCCGTACGGCCGGACGGGCCGCCCTGTCCGTGCGGCGGGCGTGGCTGCCTGGAGCAGTACGCGGGCGAGGAGGCCGTGCTGCGTGCGGCGGGACTGGAGCCGGGCGAGGATCTCGTGGGCCTGCTCGCCGGGCGCGCCGAGCAGGGCGACGAGAACGTACGGGCCGCCCTGCGGGACGCCGGCACGGCGCTCGGCATCGCGCTGACCGGGGCGGTGAATCTGCTCGACCCCGAGACGGTGGTTCTCGGCGGCGCTCTGGCCGGCCTCTCCCCCTGGCTGCTGCCGTCCCTGGAAACAGAGCTGACGGGCCGCACGGCGGGCCCGCCCTGCCCGGTGACGGTGTCGCGGCTGGGCCCGGCGGGCCCCCTGCTGGGCGCGGCGCACTCGGTCGTCCGGGCCGTGCTGGACGATCCCGCGGTGGTGGCGGAACGGCCCTGAGGTCCCTCGCTGGGTCCTGTGCGGACCCCGGGGTTGTGCATCGGGCTGGGGACAAACCGGCCCGGTGACCACCGCTGTTCACCCGATCGGGTGGCTCGGTTTTCCACAAGTGGAGGCTTCTCCACGGAACCGGCGCGCACTCTTCTGCCCAACCCACCTGCGCCGTACCGTGATTCACGCGAGGCAGCAGCAGCTCCCGGCCGACGGACCGTCAAGGGCTGCGAATACCGAGCGACTGACGGCACTTCATACACATCGGGTGGCAGTGAGCTGACAGCATCGGGGGACACACATGCACGAGGAGACGACCGGGGCGCTGCGGCGCGACGCCGTCGGGTTGCGCGAGGTGCTGTTCCAGAGCGTCACGGCGATGGCGCCGGCCGCCGCGGTGGCCGCGTCGATTCCTGCCGGTGCCGCCTTCGCGGGCGGCAGCCTGCCGCTGGCGGTGCTGATCGCCCTGGTGGCCTGTCTGTTCACCGCGTCCTGCGTGGCCGAGCTGGCCCGGGAGCTGCCCGCGGCCGGCTCGGTGGCCACGTATGCAGCGCGGGGGCTGCACCCGGCCGTCGGGTTTCTGGTCGGCTGGGGCTACGTCTTCGTGGAGATGCTGGTCCCCCCGCTGCTCCTGCTGCAACTGGGCTTCACGGCGGCGGGCACGCTGCACGAGGAGTGGGCCTCGTATCCGGCGGATCTGTGGTGGCCGTGGTCCCTGGCGGGAGCCGGCGTGATCGCCGTCGCCGGTTACCTCGGCGTCCGCGCCTCGGCCCGCTTCGGCACCGTTCTCGGCGTCTTCGAGATCCTGGTCTTCCTGGTGTTCGCGGCCCTGCTCATCGGCAAGGCGGGCAGCGCCAACACCCTGTCGGTGTTCGGCACTTCGCACACCGCCGACGGGTACGCCGGGCTCGGCGGTGTGTTCGCCGGATCCGTGTACACGGTGCTGGCGTTCGCGGGGTTCGAGGCGGCGGCGGCGCTCGCCGAGGAGACACGCGACCCCCGGCGGACGATGCACCGCGCGGTCCTCGGGGCGGCCCTCGGAATCGGTCTGTTCTACGTGATCACGACCTATGCGATGACCGTCTACTTCGGCCCGGACCGCTTCGCGAAGTTCGGCGCCTCGGGTGAAGCCTCCTGGGACGGCGTCGCCCGGGCCTCCTTCGGGCTCTTCTGGGTCCTGGTGTTCCTGGCGGTGATCAACTCCACGATCGCCAATGCCAACGCGTGCGCCAACGTCTCGACCCGTACGGCCTTCGCCCTGGCCCGGGTCCGGGTCCTGCCCCGCCTGCTCGCCACGCTCCACCCCCGGCACCGCTCCCCCGTGGCCGGTATAGCGCTGCAGACGCTCGTGGCGGTCGGGGCGGTTCTGGGGCTCGGTTTCGGCTACGACCCCGTGACCGGGTTCCTGCTGCTCGCCACGGTGATCGTCACGGTCGTCGTCGGTGTCTACATCGTCGTGAACCTCGCCTGCGCCGGCTACTTCCTGCGCGCCGGCCGGACGGTCCTGAAGCCGGTACGGCACCTGCTGTTCCCCGTGCTCGGCATCGCGGCCTTCATACCCGCCCTGCTGACGGCCGCCGGCCTCCCGGTCTTCGACTTCGTCACCGAACTGACCGCCCCGGTGTCCTACGCCGGCCCGGTCGTCGGCGTCTGGATGGCGGCGGGCCTGGTGGTGCTGCTCCTGCTGATGCGGCGCCGCCCGGAACGCATAGCCGAGACCGCGCGGGTCCACCTCGACGCGTACGACCCGGCCGACCGCCGGCAGGACGGGACCCTGTCCCGCTGACTTGCCGTCACGCCCCGTACCACGCCCACGCACACCGGCGCGCACCCCGTCCCACGACCACCCCCCCCGTCAGAAGGGACCACCTCCACGATGACCGACCCCCGGATCCTCACCGTGCGTCCCGAACCGGACGCCTACGCCTGGACGTTCGGCGGAGCGCCGCCCGTGGCCAGAATCGCGCCCGGCACGGTTCTCGACCTGTACACGGAGGACTGCTTCGCCGGGCGGGTACGCTCGGAGAAGGACCTCGTCTCCGAGGTCTGCGAGTTTCCGTTCCTCAATCCGCAGACCGGCCCCTTCCACATCGAGGGCGCCGAACCCGGCGACACCGTGGCCGTGCACTTCGTGTCGATCGAACCGGCCCGCGACTGGGCGGCGTCGACGACGGTCCCGCTCTTCGGCGCACTCACCTCCACCCACACCACGGCCACGCTGCAGCCCCCGCTGCCGGAGCGCGTCTGGATCTGGCAGCTGGACCGCACGCGGCGCACCGCCCTGTTCCAGGCGCAGGACAGCGACATCGAGGTCGAACTGCCGCTGGACCCCATGCACGGCACGGTGGGCGTGGCGCCGGCCAATCTGGAGGTACGCTCCGCCCTGGTCCCTGACGCCCACGGCGGGAACATGGACACCCCCGAAATGCGGGCCGGCGTCACCTGCTACCTGGGCGTCAACGTCGAGGGCGCCCTGCTCAGCCTCGGCGACGGGCACGCCCGGCAGGGCGAGGGCGAGACCTGCGGCGTGGCCGTGGAGTGCGCGATGAACACGGTGGTGGTCGTGGAGCTCCTCAAGGACGTCGCCACCCCGTGGCCCCGGCTGGAGTCGGACACCCACATCATCTCGACCGGCTCGGCGCGACCGCTGGAGGACGCCTTCCGGATATCGCAGCTGGACCTGGTGCAGTGGCTGGTGCGCGACTACGGGTTCAGTGAGCCGGACGCGTACCAATTCGCCACTCAGACCGTCGAATCGCCGTTGGCCAACGTGTGCGACACGAACTACACCTGCGTGGCCAAGCTCCGCAAGGAATGGCTGCCGGCGCGCGAGACGTACCGGGGCGTGCACACCCGCCTGCGGGAGACCGCCCGAGCACTGCGCGGTTGACACCGACGACGTCCCCGTAGGCGCGCCTCCCTCGGTGAATCCTGACGACCCACGACTCCTGACTCCCCCCACACCTCGAAAGGCACCGCCGATGGACATGGACCCGGCCGTCCCCGCACAGCCGAGACACCCGGAACCACCAGCGAGACAGGCACAGCCACGCCTGAGCAGACGGCGGCTTCTGAAGGGTGCGGCACTCGCAGCCGTGCCTTACGCGCTGCTCCCCGACCCCCGCGCCGGTGCGCAGCCCGCCGCAGTCGACTACCCGCCCGCCGAGTGGCGGCCGGCGAGCACCTCCAACTACACCGCGTCCGACCGCCCCGGCGACTACGCCATCGACCGTGTGATCATCCACGTCACACAGGAGACGTACACCAACACGCTGACCATCTTCGGCAACCCGCAGAAGAAGGTGTCCGCGCACTATCTGGTCCGCTCGGCAGACGGGCACATCGCCCAGTGCGTGCACGAGGCCGACATCGCCTGGCACGCGGGAGACTGGGACTACAACACCCGCAGCATCGGCATCGAACACGAAGGGTGGGTGGACCAGCCGGCCTACTTCACCAACGCCCTGTACGAGCAGTCGGCGAAGCTCACGGCGGCGATCTGCACCAAGTACGGCATCCCGAAGGACAGGGAGCACATCATCGGCCACTACCAGGTGCCCGGCACCGACCACACCGACCCGGGCCCCGGCTGGGACTGGGTCCGGTACCTGAGACTGGTCAACTTCGCCTAGCCGGAAGACGATGGACGAGAGGAGCGACATCAGGAACGACATCACCGATTCAGCGTGCCGGAGGCAGAGTTGACCGATCCGTGGGTGGCCCTGGAGCCGGGGGCCGACCCCGCTGAGCGGGTCCGTGTGCTGCGCAGGGCGCACGAGACGTTCACCACGGTGGGCACGGTGCCGCGCCCGGTGCGATCAGTCGTGGCGGAATCGTGGCGGCGCAGCTCGCGGGCCGGTGTCGCACCGGACGGCACCGCCGGCGTGGAACTGACCGACGCCGACCTCGGCGCGTACCGGGCGGAGCACCCGCTGGCCAGGGTGATGCCGCTGTTCCGGGAGCTGATGGGTACGTTCGCCGCCGACGGAGAGCATCTGCTGGCGGTGTGCGACGCGCAGGGCAGGCTGCTGTGGGTCGAGGGTCACCGGGCGACCCGGCGCCGGGCGGACGCGATGAACTTCGTGCCGGGTGCGCGCTGGTCGGAGAGCGCGGTCGGCACCAACGCGCCGGGGACCGCGGTCGCCGTGGACCGGCCGGTGCAGGTGTTCGCCGCGGAACACTTCATACGGCGGGTCCAGCCGTGGACGTGCGCGGCGGCCCCGGTGCACGATCCGCGCACCGGCCGGGTCCTGGGCGCCGTGGACATCACCGGCGGGGACGGGCTGGCGCATCCGCACAGCCTGGGCTTCGTGCAGGCGGTGGCGCGGGCCGCGGAGGCGCAGCTCGCGCTGCTCGCACCGCCGCCGAGCAGCGCGGACACGCCGCTGCTCGGCGCGCTGGGCCGGGACGAGGCCGAACTCGTCCTGGACGGTCGGCGGATCCGGCTCAGTCGGCGGCACAGCGAGATCCTGGTGCTGCTCGCCCGGCACCCCTCGGGGCTGACCGGTGACGAGCTGCTGTGCGCGCTGTACGCGGGCGAGTCGGTGATCCCGGTGACCCTGCGGGCCGAACTCGCGCGGCTGCGCAGGCTGTTGGGACCCGGTCTGCTCGCCTCGCGGCCGTACCGGCTCACGGACGCGGTCGACTCGGACGTCATCACGGTGGAGCGGTGGCTGGAGGCGGGCGCGGTCACGGCGGCGGCGGAGGCGTACACCGGTCCGCTGCTGCCCGCTTCACAGGCCCCGGCGATCGTACGGCTGCGGGACCGTCTTGCCGACGGGCTGCGGACGGCGCTGATCGCGCACGGCGACCCGGACCTGCTGGCGGACTGGGCGCACGCCTGCTGGGGCGAGGACGACCTCGAGGTGTGGCAGGCGCTCGCCGCGGTGCGGCCCACGCCGCCGGTGCGGGCCCGGCTCGCCGCGCTGGAAGCCGAGCTGACGGCACCGGCCGGCCGGGCACCCGGACGGTCCCGCGGTGCAACGTACTTGCAACGTCCGCCCGCCTAGCCTCGCGCCGGGAGCTGCCCAACGGCGGGCAGCGCTGCACCGGGAGGCAGACCAGCATGACTCGTTACGCGGCGCCGGGCGCCGAAGGCGCGATCGTCTCCTACCAGGCGCGCTACGACCACTTCATCGGCGGCGCGTACGTGCCGCCGATACGCGGGCAGTACTTCGAGAACCCGTCGCCGGTCAACGGACAGCCGTTCACCGAGATCGCGCGCGGCACGGCGGAGGACGTCGAACGGGCGCTGGACGCGGCACACGAGGCCGCGCCGGGGTGGGGCCGTACGTCGGTCGCGGACCGCAGCGACATCCTGCTGAAGATCGCCGACCGTATGCAGGCCAACCTCGAATCCCTCGCAGTCGCCGAGAGCTGGGAGAACGGCAAGCCGGTGCGGGAGACGCTGGCGGCCGACATCCCGCTGGCGATCGACCACTTCCGCTACTTCGCGGGGGCGATCCGGGCACAGGAGGGCTCGCTCGGCGAGATCGACGACGACACGGTGGCGTACCACTTCCACGAGCCGCTCGGGGTCGTCGCACAGATCATCCCGTGGAACTTCCCGATCCTGATGGCGGCGTGGAAGCTCGCGCCGGCGCTCGCCGCGGGCAACGCGGTCGTCCTCAAGCCCGCCGAGCAGACCCCGGCCTCCATCCACTACTGGGTCGGCCTGATCGCGGATCTGCTGCCGCCGGGTGTGCTGAACATCGTCAACGGCTTCGGCGTGGAGGCGGGCAAGCCGCTGGCGTCCAGCCCGCGCGTGGCGAAGGTCGCGTTCACCGGGGAGACCACGACCGGGCGGCTGATCATGCAGTACGCCTCCGAGAACATCAAGCCGGTCACCCTGGAACTCGGGGGCAAGTCGCCGAACATCTTCTTCGACGACGTGTGGGCGCACGACGACGACTTCCGCGACAAGGCCCTCGAGGGCTTCACCATGTTCGCGCTCAACCAGGGCGAGGTCTGCACCTGCCCGTCCCGGGCACTGATCCAGCGCGGCCACTACGCCGAGTTCCTGCAGGCCGCGGTCGAACGGACGCGGCAGATCAAGCCGGGGCACCCGCTCGACACCGACACGATGATCGGCGCCCAGGCCTCCAACGACCAGCTGGAGAAGATCCTCTCCTATCTGGACATCGGCCGGCAGGAGGGCGCGAAGGTGCTCACCGGCGGCGAACGCGTCGAGTACGACGGCGAGCTGAAGGGCGGCTACTACGTCCAGCCGACCATCTTCGAGGGTGACAACCGCATGCGGATCTTCCAGGAGGAGATCTTCGGCCCGGTCGTCTCGGTGACCTCCTTCGACGACTTCGACGACGCCATAAAGATGGCCAACGACACGCTGTACGGTCTCGGCGCGGGCGTCTGGACCCGGGACGCCACCACCGCCTACCGCGCCGGCCGTGCGATCCAGGCGGGCCGCGTGTGGACCAACTGCTACCACGCCTACCCGGCGCACGCGGCGTTCGGCGGCTACAAGCAGTCCGGGATCGGCCGTGAGACACACAAGATGATGCTGGAGCACTACCAGCAGACCAAGAACCTTCTCGTCTCGTACTCGCCGAAGAAGCTCGGCTTCTTCTAGACACGAGAAAAGGGCGCCTGATCAGGGCAGATGCCCGTCTGGCGTCCTTCCGTTCGCACCGCGTCGCAGGACCTTCGCCCCGTGCCAGCGGCAGACGTCGAGGGCGAAGTGGAGGTCGAAGGCGTTGGCGTCGAGGTCGAGGTGGTAGTGGTCGACGGCACGCTGGACGCGGTAGTGGACGGTGTTGCGGTGGACCAACAGCTGGTCCGCGGTGGCGGCGTAGCTGCGATTGGTGGAGAGGAAGACGCGGAGCGTCTCGCGAAGGAGTTCGCGGCGGGGATCATCGACGGCAAGGTCGCCGAGAGTGTCGGAGACGAAGTCGGCCAGTTGGCCGGGCTCGTCTGCCAGGAGGGCGACAGGGGCGACGCGGGCGAAGGCGACCACGCGGGGAGCGCTCGGTCCGGCGGACAGGGCGAGTGCCTTTGCGCGGGCGGCGGCACGGGTGCTGCGGCGGAAGCCGTCGAGTCCCTGGCGGACGACGCCGAGGGCGACCCGCACCGGTAGCGCGGCGTCGGCCAGTTCGGTGGCAACCGTGTCGGGGTCGACGGGGCAGCCGGGCCTGACGGCGAGCCAGATACGGGCGTCCGCCTCGTCGGTCTGGACCAGCAGGGGGCGCCCCTGGGCGTGCAGGACGGTGTACAGCAGCGAGGTCAGCCGGTCGAAGACGGCGGCGGGGTCGGTGATATCCGCGGTGTCGCAGCACCAGCCCTCGACGGCCACATGGGTGCCGGACAGCCGGTAGTCGAGAGCGGCCTCGGCCTGCCGCAGATCGATCCGGGGATTGTCGAGGAGCTGGTTGACCCAGTACTGGCGCAGCACGCGGCGACTGCCCACCCAGCGTTCGCGCTCCTGCTCGTACACACGGCCGATCTGGTCGCAGATCCGGTCCAGAAAGGCCGAGGTGAGGCTGACCAGTTTGATGACGGTGCCGGCCGGGTCCGGCAGCTCCAGCCGGACGGCCTCGCCGAGAACGAGGTCCAGGCTCTGCGCATGGCCGAGGCGGTAAGCGCGCAGAAGGGCCGAGAGCGGAACGTCCCGCTGGGCGAGACGGCGGGCGTAGGACACGGCCGAGGCGGGGGCGTCCACGGTCTGCGGGTCGATGCCGTTGATGATGACGTGTACGGCTGTGACGATGTTCTCGGTGATGCTCGCTTCCAGGAGCCCGCGCAGCGCCGCGTCGTGTTCCAGCTGGGAGATCTCCGCCTCGGTGGTGGCCACCAGCTGGGCGATGAAGTCGTCCCGGCGCGCCTGCATCACCTGGGCCGCGAGGACGACCGGATCCTGTGCCCCGTCCCTCGGGGGTTCCACGGGGGAGCCGGTCATCGGCCCAGGTACCGCAGCGCGGAACGGGCTGCGTTCGCCCCGCACATGCCGTGTACCCCGGCGCCGGGCGGGGTGGCCGCCGAGCACAGGTAGACGCCGGGGATGCCGGTGCTGTAGGGGTCCAGGGCCGTCCGGGGGCGCAGGGCGACCTGCCGTGCGGTGTTGGCGCCGCCGACGATGTCGCCGCCGACGAAGTTCGCGTTGTAGCGGGCCAGTTCGGCGGTGGAGCGCACCGAGATCGCCACGATCCGCTGCCGGACGCCCGGTGCGAACCGCTCGATCTGGCGCAGTACCGCCTCGGTCGCGTCACCGGGGTAGCCGTGCGGGACGTGCGCGTAGGCCCAGACCGGGTGGACGTCGCCGCGTGAGCGGCCGGGGTCGGCGAGGTACTGCTGGCCGACCAGGACGAACGGGCGCTCGGGCATCCGCCCGGCGGCGGTCTGCGCCTCCGTACGGACGACCTCCTCCAGGGTGCCGCCCAGGTGCACGGTGCCCGCCCGGCGGCACGCCTCGTGAGTCCAGGGAATGCCGCCCTGGACGGCGAGGTCCACCTTGAACGCCGCCGGGCCGTGCTGCCAGCCGAGGTAGGCCCGGCGTACCCGGCCGGGCAGCCGGTCGCCGCAGATGCGCGCCGCGGCGCCGGGCGTGGTGTCCAGCATCACGATCCGGGCGGGGCCGAGTTCGGCGAGGGTGTCCACCCGCACCCCCGTCTCAATGGTTCCGCCGAGCTCGGCGAGCAGTGCGGCCAGGGCGTCGGTGATGGTCCGCGACCCGCCGCGGGCGACCGGCCAGCCGAAGCGGTGGGCGGAGCCGATGAGCATCAGCCCGACCGCGGAACTGGCCGGCCCGGTCAGGGGATACATCAGATGCGCCGCGGCCCCCGCGAACAGCGCCCTGGCTTCGTCGGTGCGCCAGCGCCGGGCCACCGCCGTGGCCGGCTGGAGCGCACGGAGTCCGAACCGGGCCAGCGTCACCGGATGGGCGGGCAGACGGGGCACCGGGCGCAGCACGTCCTCGGTGAGCGCGTCGAAGTCACCGGCCAGCGGGGCGAACAGTCGCTCCCAGGCCGGGCCGTCCGCGCCCAGACCGTGCACGGTCCGCTCCACGGAGCGGAAGAGCACTCCGGCCCGCCCGCCGTCCAGTGGGTGGGCCAGATCGACCTCGGGCCACGCCCATGCGACGCCGTACCGCTCCAGGTCGAGGGTCCGCAGGAACGGCGAGCCGACGCCCAGCGGATGTACCGCGGAGCAGTGGTCGTGGAGCAGACCCGGAAGGGTCAGTTCGCCGCTCCGGGTGCCGCCACCGATCTCGTCGGCGGCCTCCAGGACGGTCACCTTCAGCCCCCGCTGGGCCAGGGCGACGGCGGCGGCCAGCCCGTTCGGGCCGGCCCCCACCACGATCGCGTCACTCATGTGCCGCCGCCACCTCGGTCGCCGGTCGCGGGGGCGCGACGGGCTCGACGGGGATCGCGGGCGCCTCGTCGTCGAGCCAGGGCTGCCGGGTCACCATCTCCCCTACTTTCACATGGCCCTCCTCGATCAGGCCGCTCGCCGCGTCGACTATGCGGTAGTGCTGGCGCTGCCGGTGGGTCGGCTGGGACTCCAGCACGACGACGCGCAGGTCACCCGGCGCGAAGCCGCACCGCTGCTGTACGGCGGCCACCAGCTCCTCGTTGTGCAGATGGCCGTCGCCGAAGTTCCATCCGAGGACCGCTCCCGCCACCGTCTCGCCCTCCCGCACATCGTAGGCCTCCACGTCGTCCACGGCCCGCGGCAACAGCCCGGACAGCGCGCGGCCGTGGGTGTGCATCGCCCGCCAGGCCAGCCCCTGGTGCAGCACCAGTTCGGCGGCCTCGGCACCGTACAGGCGGGTGAGCTGGTCGACGGGCAGACCGGACGCCTTGACGATGTGCTCGTTGAGCCGCTGCTCGGTGCCCCTGCGGAAGCACCACAGGCTGGTGGCCCAGTTGCCGGCGTAGTAGCGCATCGAGGGGAGGAACGACACCAGATCGGGGCGGACATGGCCCATCACCGGGACCACCACCAGGCTCAGCACCAGCACCGCGACCAGCAGCGCGGAGTGCAGGGTGAAGGCGCCGACCGCCGCGTCGTGGCCGAAGAGGACGAGCGCCGAGTAGATGAAGAAGACGTTCCACTCCAGCGGGACCCCCATCGGGAAGGTCGACATGATGTGCAGATGGAAGGCGACCATCACGGCCAGAGCGATCGTGGTGACGGTACCGCCCTGGCTAAGCACCAGGACCAGGGGCACCACGTACTCGATGACCGTGCCGCCGTGCGCGGCCGCGGCGGCGAGAGCGGACGGCCTGAGATCGTCGGGGTGGTGCCGGTACAGCCGGCGCTTGAACCAGGCCGGGCGCAGCGGGCTGTTGCTGATCATCACCGCCACCACGAACGGGAAGTGGCGGTTGAGCTTGGAGGATGCGGCGCCCCACCACAGGGCGAGCATGACCAGTTTCAGTGCGGCGGTCATGTCGCTCACCGGGAAGAGGAAGACCAGCAGCGTCAGTCCGTAGTGCTCCGCGCGGGCTGCGAGGAAGACGGTCTTGTCACGCAGCCCGAGCAGCGCGAGCAGCGCCGCGACCACGGCGACGCGCCAGGGAGCCAGCACGCCGGCCGCGCCCGGATTGCCCGCCTCGGCCGGTGAGCACAGCAGCCACACCGCCGCGCCCAGCAGCGCCAGGTACAGCGTCGCATCGGCAGCCGTCCGCCGCGTCCCCGAGGTGAACGGAACTCTCCCCGGCCACGGCGGCAGCCGTACGGTGCCCGGGCGCAGCCAATGCAGGAAGGCGCCGACCGGGGGCAGGAAGTGCGAGCTGAGCGGGCCCGAGCCGCAGCCCAGGCCCAGCACCTCCCACAGGAGCGTCCAGACGACGAGTTTCTGGTAGACGATCGGTTCCGCCCACCAGGAACCGAAGTCCGCGATGCCGCCGACGCCGGGAGTCGCGAAGACGACCGCGATGCCGCCGAGTGCGTACGCGGTGATCTTCGTCAGGTACAGCAGGTGCACGATGCCGGGGGTGCCGAAGCCGTGCGTGGCCCAGTGCTCGGCCAGCGGCCTGATGCGTTGCTGGTAGGGGCGGGTGCGCCACTGCTGTATGTCGACGTTCGCCGTGTTCGGTGCGAGGAATCCCATGACTGCCCTTCCGTTCTGCGGTCAGCCGGCGGTGGGGACGGTGACGGCGGTCGTCCTGGCCCGCAGCGCGGGCTTGTCCGTCTTGCCGACGGGATTCCTGGGCAGTCGGTCGACGAAGTGGATCCCGGTGGGCACCTTGAACGTGGCCAGCCGGGCCCGGCAGTGGTCGAGCAGATCGTCGGCGTCGGCCGCCGCGCCCGGGCGCAGCGCCACGAAGGCGACCGGCACTTCACCGAGCCGCTGGTCGGCGGCGCCCACCACGGCTGTCTCGAGGACATCGGGGTGGTCGCCTAGCACGGTTTCGACCTCCTTGGGGTAGATGTTCTCGCCGCCCCGGATGATCATGTCCTTGATGCGGTCGACCAGGCCCAGATAGCCGTCCTCGTCGAAGCGGCCGACGTCGCCGGTGTGCAGCCAGCCGTCGACCACGGTGCGGGCGGTCTCCTCCGGACGGCCCAGATAGCCGCGCATCACGTTGGGCCCCCGGACGACCACCTCACCGGTCTTCCCCGCCGGGACGATCCTGCCCTGCGGGTCCATCACGGCGACCTGCTGGCCCGGGAGCGGCAGTCCGACCGTGCCGGGCTTGCGCGGGCCGTCCAGCGGGTTGGTGGTGGAGGCGCAGGTGCCCTCGGACAGCCCGTAGCCCTCCAGGATCGGGATGCCGTAGCGGTGCTCGAACCGCTCGATGAGCGCGGGCGGCATCGGGGCCGCTCCGCAGGCGGCGAACCGCAGCGACGAGGTGTCGGGCCCTACTCCGTCCGGTAGTTCGGCGAGCATCGAGTAGATCGCCGGGACCGCGGAGAAACAGGTCGGGCGGACCGCGGCGACCAGGTCGAAGAAGCTCTCGGCCCGGAACCTCCCGGCCACCGTGACCCGCCCGCCGGCCAGGAGGGGGGACAGCGTGCCGACCACGATCCCATTGACGTGGAAGAGGGGCAGGATCAGCAGGCTGTGGTCGGCCTCGGACAACCGGGCGGCGTCGATCATCATGCCTGCCATGGCGGCGACGTTGGCGTGGTCGAGCATCACGCCCTTGGGGCGCCCGGTGCTGCCGCTGGTGTAGATCAGCAAGGCGAGCGCGTCCGCGTCCGACTCCGGTGCAGACGAGTCCTGGGGCCCTGCGGCCAGCTCGGCCACGGTCAGCGTCCGGGCGAGCGGCGACGGGTCGGCGGTGACGACCACCGTGGCATCGGCGTCGCCCAGCTGGTAGCGCACCTCTGCCTCGGTGAGCGCCGGATTGACCGGCGTCACCGCCGCGCCGAGCCGCCAGGCGGCGAACAGCGCGACGACGAAATCGGCCGTGTTGGGCAGCAGCAGGGCCACCACGTCGCCGCGCCCGACGCCTCGGTCCCGCAGTGCCGTCGCGGCCCGGCGGACCCGGCGCGCGAACGCCACGTTGTTCATGACTGACGCCTCGTCAGCTATACAGGGGCCGTCCGGGGCCTGTTGGGCCCGCAGATCCGGCAGTTCCGCGATGTGCATGTCGGCTCCTCGAAGTACGTCGGGCGGAGTGGGCGTCCCGACGAGACACGGATGTCCGGTACGTGAGGAGAGACGGTACGAATCGGCGGTGCTCTCGGCCCATGGGCGCGGGCGACGACGCTCGAGGCGACCCTTGTGCGGTGCGCACAAGGGTGCGGCAGGGTCCGGGCGTCCGCACTGGTCCGCGCCGGCGCCGAGGTGCGGTTCACTCGGGGCCGGCGCGGGGTTGTGGGGAGCGCGGTCAGACGAAGGCGCTCTCGCCGGTGACCGCCTTGCCGACGATGAGCGTGTTCATCTCGCGGGTGCCTTCGAACGAGTAGATGGCCTCGGCGTCCGCGAAGAACCGGGCGATGTCGTAGTCGAGCACGATGCCGTTGCCGCCGAAGATCTCCCGGCACCACGCCACCACCTCGCGCATCCGCGAGGTGACGAACGCCTTCGCCAGCGAGGAGTGCTCGTCACGGAAGACGCCGGCGTCCTGCAGCCGCGCGAGCTGGACCAGCATGCCCCAGCAGGCGGTGATGTTGCCGAGGCTCTTGACCAGCAGGTCCTGCACCATCTGGAACCGTGCGATCGGGCGGCCGAACTGCCTGCGTTCCTTGGCGTAGTCCAGCGCCAGCTCGTACGCGCCGATCATCACGCCCAGGGCCTGCCAGGCGACGCCGCTGCGGGTGGCACGGAGGATCTCCGCCACATCGCGGAAGGAGTTGATCCGCTGCAGTCGGTGGGACTCGGGCACCTTGACGTCGGTCAGGGTGATCTCGGCGTTCTCGACGATCCGAAACGCGATCTTGTTCTCGATCTTCACCGGCGAGAAACCCGGCGTGCCCTTCTCGACCACGAAGCCCTTGACCTTGCCGTCCGCCTCGTCGCGGGCCCAGACCACCACCAGGTCGGCGAAGGTGGCGTTGCCGATCCACCGCTTGGCGCCGTTGAGCACCCAGTTCTCACCGTCCCAGCGGGCGGTGGTGCGCATGCCTCCGGCCACGTCGGAGCCGCCGAGCGGTTCGGTCATGGCGAAGGCGCCGATGGTGTCCAGCGCGGCCATGGAGGGCAGCCAGCGGTCCCGTTGCTCCTGGTCGCCGCCCCGGTAGATGCTGTACATCGCCAGGCCGCTGTGCACGCCGAAGAAGGTGGCGCTGGAGGCGTCGGTGCGGGTGTACTCCATCGACAGCATGCCGACCAGCAGGTTGCTTCCGGCCGGCAGGGGATCGCCGTACCCCTCGTAGGGGACGCCTGCGAGTCCCAGCTCGCGGAACCTGTCGATGAGCTCGCGGGGGAACTCCCCTTTGGCCCAGTACTCGTTGACCAGCGGCTTGACCTCGGTGCGCATGAAAGCCCGTGCTCGCAGCAGTAGTTCGCGCTCGTGCGGGGGCAGCAGCGACTCGACGTCGTAGAAGTCCGCGGCCAACCGCTCGTCGACGGAAGCCTTGGCGGATGCCTTTTCGGGCAGCAGGGCGGTCATGACCGGGTCTCCTTCTCCGGGCTGGTGGCGCTGTCCAGGGCGGACAGCACGGCGATCTGCTTGACGTCGCGTTCCTGGGCCAGGTCGGCGTAGGAGCGGGAGCCGTAGGCGTCCTCAACGGCCGTGACGAGCCGTTCGGTCTGTTCGGGGCTCTGCTCCGGGCGGCCGAGCGAGTCCCACATCTCCTGCATCGACACGCCGATGTGCTCGGCCATGTGCCGATAGCCACCGGGGCCGCCGCCCAGGTGTGCACCGAGGAACGGTCCCACTGTCGCCCAGCGCAGGCCGAGCGAGTTCACCACCACGGTGTCCAGCTCCGCCGGGCTGACGACGCCCTGCTCGACCAGGTGGATCGCCTCCCGGCTGAGGGCGTTCTGCAGGCGGTTGCCGACGAAGCCGGGGATCTCCTTGCGTTCCACGACCGGGACCCGGCCGACGAAGCGGTAGAACTCCACGGCCCGCGCCACGCTCTCCTCCGAGGTGCGCTCCCCGGGCACCACCTCCACCAGGGGCACGAGGTGCGGTGGGTTGAAGGGGTGGCCGATCAGGATCCGGCCGGCGTCCTCGATGGTGTCGGTGAACGCGGTGGCAGGGATCGCCGAGGAGGAGCTGAGCAGCAGCGCGTGTGCGGGAGCGGCGCCGACCAGGGTGGTGAACAACTCGCGCTTGAAGCCGACGTTCTCCGGCCCGTTCTCCTGCACGACGTCGGCGTCGCGCACCGCGTCGGCGAGGTCGTCGGCGATCAGCACCCGTTGGGCGAGGCCGTGCACGTCCAGGCCCTGCGCGGTCAGCTGGCCGGCCGCCCGGTCGAGCGCCTCGGCGACCGCCTCGGCCAGGTCCGGCCGCGGGTCGGTGACGCGTACCCGCATGCCGTGGCCGGCGAAGAGTGCGGCCCAGGACAGTCCGATCGTTCCGGCGCCGACCACGGCGGCGGTGGTGAATGGCTTGGTCATCACATGTGTTCCTTCTGCGTCCGTGGCCGCGTTCACCGCACGGGGCGGGCGGGGTGGGCCAGGTAGTCGTGGACGGGCTTGACCGGGGCCAGGGTCAGGTCGGTCAGGATGTGGCTGGCGGAGACGATCTCGCGCACGGGCAGATCGGCCAGCGGTGCCAGCACGTGCTCGAAGAGCTGCAGCCGGGCGGGGCCGGTCCAGGCGCCCTTCACCGTGATGTCGCTGATCTCGGTGCGTACCAACTGCGCGACCTGCGGCGCCCCGTCGAAGCCGGGGACCAGCTTCAGCATGTAGGTCGGCACGCCGACCTGAGCCACGGCCTCCTCGACGGACAGTTCGTAGTGCTTGTAGCCCATCGTCGCGGTCGCCACCCGCAGCGTGCCGACGTCGAGGACGCCGACGAGCGCTCCGTGGTCGATGTAGAGGGCGGGTGATCCGGCGGTCTTGGGGTAGGCGCCGGCCTCGCGGCCGGATGCGATGGCCGGGAGGTTGTCCAGGTACATCGCGTGCAGGTATTCGCCCCGCTCGCCCTCGTAGCGGACCTCGATCGCCTGGCCGGACTCGGTGTACGGCCCGTAGCCGCTGACGTCGCCCATGCGCATGATCTCGAAGCGCACCAGGGGCTCGTCGATCTCCAGCGGTTCGGGCACGACGGCGCGCAGGGCCTCGTGGTCGGTGCGGTAGACGATGTTGAGGTACTCGCGGTGGGTGAAGCGCGGCACGACCGGCGGGTAGGCCGGGTTGGCGAGCGGCGTCGCGATGTGCCGGGGTACGTCGTGCTGATGCATGAGGTGTTCTCCCTCGGGTCCTACCGGCCCTGCCAGACCGGGGAGCGGCGCTCGGTGAAGGCGGTCATGCCCTCGCGCACGTCGGCGGAGGCCGCGAGGAGGGCCATCTGCCGCCCCTGCACAGCGAATGCCTCCTCCTCCGGCGTGCCGTCGGCGGCGCGGACGAGTTCCTTGACGGCGGCCAGGGCCAGCGGGGCGTTCTGCGCGATCCGCTCGGCCAGTTGCAGTGCGGTCTCGACGGTCCGACCGGACGGCACGACACGGTTGGCGATGCCGAGCCGGCCGGCCCGCTCGCCGGTGACCGGTTCGCCGGTCAGCAGCAGTTCCATCGCCAGGTGGTAGGGGATGCGCTTGGGCAGCCGGATCACCCCGCCGCCCGCCGCGATCAGCCCGCGGCCGACCTCGGGGAGGCCGAACCGGGCGTCGCCCGCGGCGATGACGAGGTCGCAGCCCAGGGCCAGTTCGAAGCCGCCTCCCATGGCCCAGCCCTCCACGGCGGCGATCAGCGGCTTGGTCGTCCGGGCCCGGGTGAGTCCGCCGAAGCCGCGTCCCGGGGTCTCGGGCGACTCACCGGCCAGTGCGGCCTTGAGGTCCATCCCGGCGCTGAACGTGCCGCCGGCGCCGGTGAGCACGCCGACCCGCAGGCCCGGGTCCGCCTCCAGCTGGTCGAGGGCCGCGGACAGTCCGGCGGCGACGGCCGCGTTGACCGCGTTGCGCGCCTTCGGCCGGTCGATGGTGATGAGCAGGGATGAACCGATGGTCCCGGTCCGTACCTCGCTTGTGGTGCTGTGCATGGTGTGAGTCCTTGCTCTGCGGTCGGTCAGCGGTTTGCGGCGAGTTCCTGGAGGACCTCTTCGGTGTGCTGGCCGGGCAGCGGGGCGAGCCTGCGGACCGATGCCGGGGTGCCGGAGAACCGCACCGGGATGCCGACCGAGCGGATGGCACCCTCGCTGGGGTGGTTCACCACGTCGAGCAGCCGGCCGCTGCGCACGTACGGGTCCTCGGCGGCCCGCTCGAGTTCGAGCACGGGTGCCATCGGGATGCTGTGCTTGGCGCAGACCCGCGTCCACTCCTCGGTGCTCAGGCTCGGCGAGCACTCCCCCACCAGCTCCATCAGCGCGTCGACGTCGTCGTCGGCGATGGAGTCGCCGTTGACGCGGGGGTCCGCGGCCAGGTCGGCACGGTCGGCGGCGAGGAAGAAGTCGCGGAAGTTCTGCGGGTTGTACGGCATGACGCAGGCGAGGCCGTCCTTGGTGGGTACCGCGCGGTGCCCCTTCTTCATCGACAGCGGGAAGCCGGTGGGGCCCTCCGGCGGCTCGAAAACGTGCCCCGCCAGGTGCTCGACGAGGTTGAAGGCGATGAGTGTGTCGGTCATCGGGATCTCGATGTGCTGACCGGCGCCGGTGCGTTCGCGGTGGACCAGCGCGGCGAGCACCGAGTAGACGATGGTCAGCGCGCAGACCTTGTCGCCGATGATCGTCGGCAGGTACGCCGGGGTGCCCAGCGCCCGGTTGGTGACGTCCACCAGGCCGGAGGCGGCCTGCACGGTCTCGTCGTAGGCCGCGTTGCCGGCCCGGTCGGAGTCGCTGCGGAACCCCTGGGCGTGGGCGTAGACGAGGCCGGGGTTGCGGGCGGCGATGTCGGCGTGGCCGAGGCCGAGGCGGGCGAGCGCGCCCGGGCGCATGTTGGTGACCAGCACGTCGGCGCTGTCGATCAGTTCGAGGGCCTGTGCGCGGTCGGTGTCGTCCTTGAGGTTCAGCCCCACGCTGCGCTTGTTGCGGTTGACGTTGAGGTTGAGCGGGGTCATGCCGGGTGTGGTGCGATAGGGGCCCACCCGTACCGTGTCGGACGGGGACTCGATCTTTATGACGTCGGCGCCGAGGTCGCCCAGGATCTGCGCCGCGTAGGGCCCCATCACCACCGTTGACAGGTCGATGACCCGCACGCCGTCCAGCGGACCTGTGATACCGGTGGCCGTGATGTCCATCATCACTCCTGTTCACGCAGTAATTGCATGGTGAATGTTTCCACCGGCGACGTTATGCGTGAGCAGCCTGAAAGGGAATGATCAACTGGCGAACAACGGTATGACCGGAGCGGTCACACCCACTCCAGCATGCCACGGAAGGGGTTGCTGGAAATCGGTCAGACGGTGATGACCTCGTCGAAGATCTGCCGGGCCCGGGCGGCGACGCCGCTCAGGTCACCGTCGGCGCCCGCCCGGTCACTGCGGAACAACAGGCCCGTGGCCAGGGTGGGTTGGAAGTCCTCGACGGGCAGCACGGCCACATTGTCCAGCCGGTACAGATGCATGGGGCTCTCCGGTGAGAGCATGGTCATCGAAAACGCGATACCGGACGAAATCAGTTCCGAACTTCCGGAATAGTCCGCCATTTTTACGCGAATTCTTTTCTTCACGCCGGCCGAATTCAGCCGGGCGTCGATTTCCTCGAAATAGGCCGGGGTGGCGTCGTTCGATGTCGCGACATACGACAGGTCGGCCAGCTCCTGCAGGGTGACGGACGCCCGCCCCGAGAACCGGTCGGCCGGGACCGCTGCACCCAGCACCTCGTGCATCACCTCGATGATCTCCAACGCCGGATCGGAGACCGGCAGCCGGGCCAGCGCCATCGCCAGCCTGCCGTCGTGCACCGCGTCCGCCAGGTCCGCGGACGTCCCGGGCCAGCGCTTGAGTTCGCACACCCCCCGGCAGTCGTCCTCCAGCAGCCGGACCCGCTCCCGCAGCAGCGGATGCACTCCGGCGGGCATCCCGATGAACAGCCTCTCCAGCCGCGGGCGCACCGCCTCGCTCAGCCGCCACGGGATCGAGTTGACCCGCTCCAGGATGTCGCGCGCCATCGGCAGCAGGGCGGCGCCCGCCGGGGTCAGATCGACCCGGTGGGTGGTGCGCTCGAAGAGCTCGTGGCCGAGTTCGCGTTCGAGGTCCTTGACCCGCTGGCTCAGCGGAGAGGCCGCCATGTGCAGTCTGCGCGCCGCCTGCGAGAAGTTGAGCTCCTCAGCCACGGCGACGAAGTAACGCAGGTGCAGCATGTCCACAGCCGTCACCCTACCCGGGCATGTTCCGGCAGGGCTGGACGAACAGTTCCGGTTCCGGACGCACGGACGCAGAGGAGGACGTCCAGCCTCGGGTCATGACGGGCGAGTCGGGCACCCGCCGGCCTGGGATGACACAGTGGCGGCGATCAGACGTGAGACGCGGGCGGCACCGACGCGCACGGCGTTCTGGAGCTGCGACTGCCGCTGTTCGAACAGCTCCACGGGGACGGAGGTGGCCACGGCACCCGCGACCCTCCCGCCCGCGTCGAAAACGGGGGCGGCCAGGCAGGAGAGGCCGCCTTGGAACTCCCCCACCTCGACGGCCACGCCGGAGGCGTGGACCCGCTCGAGATGGAAGAGGTGTGCGCTTCCCCACGCCGACCGCACGACGCCGTGCACGTCACGGAGGACAAGCTGCGCATGCCAGACCGAGGACGGCGGGTCCGGCGTCCGGGCCATGCACGGTCCGAGTCGACCGCACCCATGGCTGAACAGCCCATGTCCCCTGGCCAGGGCTTTCGCCCCACGGGTACCGCCAGCGGACGAAGAACATTTTGCTCCTACAGCCCGAAGAACCCAGAGGGAGTGTTCGGCGTCGGTGAAGAGGCCCGCCCGCACGCCGTCGAGCAGGAGTTCGAAGAGCGGTCGGCTTCCGGCGAGGCGGGCGTGGGAAACGATCCGGATCAGCCACGCACCGTACCTGGGGTCAGCGGCGTGCGGTTCCAGAAGGCGGGCCACCCGGTCGGGCAGGGCATGGGCGACCGCCCCCAACAGCCTTGCCGCCCAGTCCTGTTCTCTGGTGTCGGCGCTGACGAGCCAGTTCTAGAAGACTCCTTCGTCGTCTCCGCGACGGAACCAGGCGGGCGTGCCGAGCATGTCGACGAGGCGGTCACGGAAGGGCGGGTGCGTGTCCAGCACACGGGCGACGGTGCCCCACTCGGTGGCGGTGGGAGCGTCCAGGCCGCGCAGCACGGCCAGGGTCAGGTGCTTGAGGTGGTAGCGGATGTCCGGGCTGATCAGCAGCGCCTCGACCTCCTCGGCGAACCGTTCCGGGTCGGAATCCCGCAGGTGTTCGAGCACCTGCTGAAGCTGTCCGCGGCGGAACATCTCCTGCTCCCCGCCAGTGAGGAAGGCGACCAGGCTCTCTTCGCGCCGGAGCCAGTCGCGGGCGAAGGCGTAGTCGAAGAAGCTCTCGTGGAAGAAGGACAACTGACGGCCGTCGCGCACAAAGACGTGTTCCGACTCCAGTACCTTCCGGCTGACAGCGAGGTCGTCCGTGTCGAGCACGCTGTACGGCACGGACAGCCGCTGGCGCGCACTCATGGCGGCGACAACGGCCGAGACCGCGTCGTGGAAACGCACGGACGGACGCCGGACACACTCCTCCTGTCTGGTGTCCCAGAAGGCGTCGAAAAGCTGCCGGGTGGTGCGGAGGAGGAGCGCCTCCTCCTGGTCCGCGACCTGGGCCAGGAGGACGAGATGCAGCGGTGTGCGCAGCAACGCCCTCTGCGGCGGGGCCAGTACGGAGGTGTCCAGGCCCATCCGGGTGAGGGCGGTGTCGACCTGGGCGTCGGAGAGCGACCCGACCGTGACGCGTGTGCAGTGGTCCAGGGCGGTGAGCCTACGGATGCGGGCGTCGGCATCAGCGTCGAACGTGCGGCAGGCCAGGACCACCCGCATGCCGGGATGTGCCGTAGCCTCGTCCGCCAGGTCGGCCACCGCGTCGAAGGTTTCCGGGATGCGTCGTGACGCCATGCTGACTGCGTCGAGCTGGTCCACGACGAGGACGCAGGGCCGCCCGTCCGCCACGGCGCCGAGAGCGCCGACCGGGGACATGGGCAGGCCGACACCCCAAAGAACGGGCGAAGTCGGCAAGAGTCCGGAAGTCATCCTCGCGCAGTCCGAGCCGCGGGCTGACGGTGCAGAAGGCCACGTGCGCGGTGGCGGGTGGTCACGTACGCCTGGTCCAGGTCGCTCTGTTCGTCGTCCGCCCACGCGAAGGGGCGACCGTTGGCGTAGTCCACCAGGGGAGCAGTCTTCCAGTGAACTCCGTCGGGGCGGTCTTGGAGCAAGACGTCACCGAAGTCGACGAAGGGGAGTTCGGGAAGGCCGAGGCCGCGTAAGAGTCGAGGGGGCCGCCGACACCGAGGAACAGTAGTGGTCGGCTCACCGTCTCCCCTGCCATGCTCATCATCGGCTGCGCCGGTGGAAGCGTAGCCGCAGCGACGGTCTCGTCCACACGCCCGACGGCCGCCCCACCGGCACAGTGACCGCCTTCTGCCGCGGCCAAACCGTGTGTGCCTGGAGCTTTCGTACGCTCCGCGAACGATCGGTCTCGAAGTCAGCCACGAGCGGATGGCGGACTTCCTCCGCACCTGCAACCGCCGCTGCCGCACCGCGCTCGGCGGGCACCCGCTCATCAGCCGCGTCAACAACCCTGCGGGTCAGTACATCTAGTCGCTTCTGCCGTAGGTGAGGCGTTCGACCTGGCCGGGCTGGAAGTCGTTCGGGACCTCCTTGCCGTTGACGACAAGCTGGAGGTCGGAGGCATCGCCAAGGACCAGGGTGATCTGGAACTTGTCCGTGAAGTTCTTGGTCTCGCCGTTGTCCAGCAGTCCGTCGAACAGAATGTGGCCGTTGTGGTCCTTCGCCGAGATCCAGCTCCGCCCGCTCTTGGCGGTCACCACGACCGTGACCCGGTCCTTGGGGGCTGCGCTCACCCGGGACGATGCGGGCGTGGACGGCGGAGCGGAAGTTCGCGACGTGGCCCGCCGGGCATGCGAGGCGATGGCGGAGGGGCCGCCGGCCTTGTTGTCGTCCCCTTGCCGTGTGAGGGCGACGATGCCGCCCACGAGCGCGCTCGTCACGGCCGCGGCCACGATCAGCAGGATGATCACGCGGGGCGTACGCGAGGGTGCGGCCGGGGTGCGCCGGAGAGGTTCGTCGACGCGGCCGGGACCGGCGGGAGGGTCGACCGGGACCGGCGGTGCGACGCGCGGCCGGTCAGGGGTGGCGAGAGCGAGTGTGTTGTTCGGGTCCGGGCTCGGGTTCGGGTCCGGCCCGAGCGAGCTCAGGAGCGCCTCGGGCGTGGGACGGCCGGCCGGATCCTTGGAGAGGCAGGCGGCGACCAGCGACCGCAACTCCACCGGCAGCGCGGAGAGATCCGCGGGCTCGTGCACCGACCGGTACATCAGCCCCATGGGCGTGCCAGTGCCGAACGCGCTGCCTCCGGCCGCCGCGACGAGTACGGCCCCGAGCGCGAACACATCGGCGGCACCGCCGACTTCGTGCCCTTGCGCCTGCTCGGGCGCGAGGTATCCGGGAGTGCCGAAGGCCGCCCCGGTGGCGGTCAGCCGGGTGGACTCCACGGCCCGCGCGATGCCGAAGTCGAGGACACGTGGGCCGTCGTCGGCCATGATGATGTTGCCCGGCTTCAGATCCCGGTGTACGAGCCCGCAGGCGTGGACGGCTTGGAGCGCCTCGGCCAGCGCTGCCCCGAGAGACCTCAACTGATGTATTTTCATGGGTCCTTGACGCTCGATCAGCTCGGCGAGCGTGGGCCCGGGGATGTACGCGGTGGCCAGCCAGGGCGCCTCCGCGTCGGGATCGGCGTCCACGACCGGAGCCGTGTGGAAACCGCCCACTCTGCGGGCGGCCTCGACCTCTGCGCGGAACCGTTCACGGAAGTGCGGGTCGGCCGCCAGTTCGGGGCGGGCCACCTTGACCGCGACGGCCCGACCGCCCCGTGACCGGGCGAGGTAGACCGTCCCCATGCCGCCCGCGCCCAGCTCTCGCTCGACGGTGTAGACACCGATCCGCCGTGGCAGGTCCGCGCCGTTCTCCATCGCCTGCACGCCTCCCCCTGCGCCCGGTCACCCGTCCGTGACGCCGTCCGGTGCACCCCGGCCGGTCTCCGGCCCCGCGTATCCGTCCAGCAGCGTAGACGAAGACACCGCCCGGCAGTCCGGGAAGCCGGTCTCAGCCGCCGCGCCGCACCCGGGCCGCCTTGCGGGCCTCCGCGAGCCGGCGGGCCTCGCTGCTCTTGCGGGACGACCTGCCGCCGGAGCCGCCCTTCGCGTCCTTGGTGCTGCCCAGACCGCGGAACGGGGCGTTGTGGTTCTTGGGGCGCGGTACAGCCGGCTCGCCGTCGAGAAGCTTTCCGGAGGGGGCCTTGGCGCCGGTGATCCGGCTCAGCTCCGCCTCGCCGGACCGCACTTTGGTGACCTTGGGGGCGACGTCGGCGTCCGCCATGACCTGGCTCGTCTCACGGCGCTGCCCCGACAGGACGAGTGTCACGACGGTGCCGGAGCGGCCGGCCCGGGCCGTGCGGCCCGCGCGGTGCAGATAGTCCTTCGGGTCGGTGGCCGGGTCGACGTTGACCACGAGGTCGAGGTCGTCGACGTGCAGGCCGCGCGCGGCGACGTTCGTCGCTACCAGCGCGGTGACCTGCCCGTTCTTGAACTGGGCCAGGGTCCGGGTGCGCTGCGGCTGGGACTTCCCGCTGTGCAGGGCGGCGGCGGCCACGCCGCTGGCCCGCAGATGCCGCGTGAGCTGGTCGACGCCGTGCTTGGTGTCCAGGAACAGCAGGACGCGGCCGTCCCGAGCGGCGATCTCCGTGGTCACGGCGTACCGGTCCGGGCCGTGCACGACGAAGACATGGTGCTCGATCGCGGAGACCGCGCTGGACGAGGGGTCCACGGAGTGGACGGCGGGGTCGCGCAGGTAGCGCTGCACCAGCTGGTCGACGTCGCGGTCGAGGGTGGCGGAGAACAGCATCCGCTGCCCGTCGGGACGCACCTGGTCCAGGATTTCGGTGACCTGCGGCAGGAACCCCATGTCACACATCTGGTCGGCCTCGTCCAGGACCGCGATGCGCACCCGTCCGAGTCGGCAGCCCTTGCGCTCGATGAGGTCGTGCAGCCGACCGGGCGTGGCGATGACGATCTCGGCGCCATCCCGCAGCACGGCGGCCTGCCGTCCGATGGACACTCCGCCCACCACGGTCGCGAGCCGCAGCCGCAGCGCCTCGGCGTACGGGGTGAGCGCCTCACCGACCTGCTGCGCCAGCTCCCTGGTGGGTACCAGAACGAGCGCCAGCGGCTCTTTCGGCTGCGCGCGCCGCCCGGCCGTCCGGACGAGCATCCCCAGGCCGAAGGCGAGCGTCTTGCCGGATCCTGTGCGGCCCCGGCCCAGGACGTCCCGTCCCGCGAGCGCGTTCGGCAGCGCCGCCGCCTGGATGGGGAAGGGCACAGTCACACCGTGCTCATCGAGCACCCGCAGAACCTCGGCCGGCAACCCCAGCTGGGCGAAGGACGCCGCCATGGGCACTGCCGAAGTGGCGTCCGACACCTCGGACACATCGTCCTGCTGCCGGGCATCGGCATGTGCTGATTCGCTCACAGAGAGCCTTCCTCCGAAGGGACCGTACCGAGGAAGGCGCGGCAGGGACGCGGCCGCCAGCCAGAGACTCCGAACGGAGCACGAACAGAGCGACGCTGCAAACGCACAACGTTAGCACGGCACACGCCGCCCGGGCCTCCCGTGGTCCCGCCACGTTGCCCGCGCGTGGCCTGCTGGACCCGGCGCCGAGCCCTTCCGCGACCCGGGCCACGGTCAGGTGCTGCACGAGGATGTCTCCCAGTGCCCCACGCAGCCCGCGCCGCGAGGGCTTCCCGCACGGCTCGGCCGCCCGGCTGGTGTTCTGGCGCCGCACATGTCCGCGGCCGGTACCCCGGTATCGACGGAGCGTGGCCACCAAGGTGGTGGGGCGCCAGCCGAGCGGCTCGTACGCCGCCGCCGGGTCACCGTGTCGCGCGGCGGTCCTTCACAGCCGCAAGCGCGACGCCCGTTGCTCGTCCTGCACACGCGCTCGGCAGCGAGCGTTCCGGTTCGGGCCCGGCCGGGCACCGGCTCATACGGTGATCGTGGCCTCGGTGAGTTCCTCGGCCGTGATGCGTCGGACCAGTCCGCCGGAGAAGGCGAAGTCGTACGACAGCACCTGAAGCGCTTGCCGCACCACCTCGATCATGGACGGGTGATCATCACAGGTGCCCCATACGACGTCGAGCGGATACGTCATGACGCCCCCGGGAATGGCCGTGCCCGGCTTGGCGTAGGTGCGGTACCCGACGACTCCCGGTATCCGGCGGACTTCAGTGGCCCCATGGATGCGCTCCAGCCGGCATGCCTGAGTCGGAGCCATGGTGTTGAACTGGAAATGCACCTGCCCGCCGAAGTCGAGCGGGCCTGTGCCGGGCTGCTCACCCAGCGCCAGCAGCCCGCCGATACGCACCAGGTCGATCCCCAGCGCACTCCGCGTCGTGAGGTTCATGTGGCCGGTCAACCGGCCGTTGACCTCGATGATGCGGGGGCCGGACGCCGTCAGCTTCAGCTCGGTGTGGGTGAGGCCGTACGTCACACCGAGGGCCTGGAGCGCACGGGTGGTGAGGTCCAGGATCGCTCGTTCCTCGTCCGCGGAAACGTTGGCGGGCCAGAACCTGCCGGGCTCCCGGAACGGCTTCATGAGCGGGAACTTGCCCGTGACGGCCAGGTGGACGACGCCCTGCTCGGTGCACACGCTCTCCACCGACACGTAGTCGCCGTAGGGCAGACTCGGCCTGCCCTCCAACAGCTCCTCGACGGTGAACTCGGTGGAGCCGGTCTCGTTCTCCCCGGAGAAGAGCAGCGCCAGCACCTCCGCCGCCTCGGCGTCCGTCGTCACGGCATAGGTGTCACGGCTGCCGCCGCCCTGGACGGGCTTGATGATCGCGGGCAGGGACACCGCCGACAGCGCGGCCGGCCACCCCTGCGGCGAGCGCAACGGATGGGAGCGGACCTCGTCGACGCCCCGGGCCCGCAGGATCCGGCGCTGGCGCACCTTGTCCGTCAGGGCATGGGCCACGTCAGGGGAGTGCGAGGGAAGTCCCAGCGCCTGCGCCAGCTCGGCCGTCTTGCGGATCATCCGCTCGCTGTAGGTGAGGACCGCGTCCGGGGCCACCTTCCGCACGAGGTCGATGTCCTCCTGGGGCGAGCCGGTCAGCGCGACGACGTCGCCCAGGTTCTCCATGACCGGGCGCAGCAGGCGGTTGTGCGGGGTGTCGGGTACGAGGAAGACCACGTGGCCCAGTTCTCCCAGCCCCACTCCGATCTCTCCCGCGGACGCTGCGCCGTCGTCGTACACGACTGCCAGGGTCCGTCCCCCGCGGCTCATGCCACCGCCTGCGAGGCGGCGTCGGCCAGAGCGGACTCGAAGTGCCGTGCGTACTGTTCGACGCCGTGTGCCTCCAGCAGCGCGGGGTCGTAGGCGACGACCACGCGGCTGCCCGCCTCGGTACCGTCGACTTCGAAGTCGACACGGAAGGGGAAGCTGGGCTTCCCCCGTACCCACCAGGAACGGGTCTCCACGTCGACCGTGGCCGGAAGCTCCTGGTAGACGTGGAAGTCCATGAAGTTGAACACGGTGTCGAACGGAGCCCGCTCCAGCCGGCTCTCGATCTGGGCCAGCGGGAAGCCGCGGTAGGGACCCGCCTCGCGCTCCAGGTCGAACGCCTGTCGTGCCAGGTCCGCCCAGGACTCGTCGAGGGACGCGAATCGCAACGGGACCGTGTTGAGGTACAGCCCGACCATCAGGTCCGACCCCGCCTTCTCCGGCCGGGTGTTGACGACCACACCGGTCACCAGGTCCTCCTGGCGCCCGGTCCATGCCGACAGCGCTCGGACATGGGCTGCGAGAGCGACGGACTTGAGTGAGGTACGGGCCGTACGAGCCGCGCTGCGCAGACCGCTCAGCATCCCCTCGCTGAGGGGGAATTCGGCCTTCGCCACGGCGTTGGCCGCCCCGCTGAACTGTCCCCGTTCGAAGAGGAGCGAGGGGACGTCGGCCCGGTGGTGCCAGAAGTCGGCGGCCTCTGCCGAGGCGAGCAACTCGCGCTCGGCCACGATGAAGTCGCTGCCTCCCGTGGCCGGCAGCTCGGGCAACCCGGCCTCTTCGCCCTTGAGGCCGGCGGCGTACAGCTCCAGAAGGTCGACGATCAGCCGGCCGTAGCTCCAGCCGTCGACAACGGCGTGGTGGGTGGCGATGGCCACGTGGAAGGACTCCGGCTGAGCCACCACATGACAGCGGAACAGCGGGGCGCGGCTCCAGTCCAGGGGCAGCTGGAGGCCGTGCTCGTTCCACGCGCGGACCAGATCCCGGGCCTTGGCCTGGTCGGACTCCGGCAACCGCTCCACGGACAGCGGCAGTTCGATGTGCCTCCACTGCAGTTGCACGGCCTCGGAGAAGGTGCCCAGGTCGAAGGAGGTGCGCAACGCCTCGTGGCGGTCGCACAGCCGGCCGAGGGCCGAGCGGAAGACGGCCTCATCGAATGGGGCGACTGTTTCCCAGCCGATCACCGAGTGGTACAGCTCGGGGTCGCCGCTGGTCTCACAGAGGTAGATGATGCCGACCTGCAGGGCGGAGGCGGGCAGGGCGGTCTCCACGTCTGCGGGCACGAGGGCCAGATCGCCCGCGGCGAGGAGACCACCGTCGCTCGCCGAGCCGGGAGAGGGCTGCGCGGTGACGGACGGCGGCTCGCACTCCGACGAAGACAGATACGCGGCCAGTTCGCGCACCGTGGGGTAGTAGAGCAGGTCTTTCAAGGTCATGGCGATGCCGTGCTGTTGCGCGGACGCCACGACTCGCAGCGCGATGAGCGAATCACCGCCGAGCGCGTAGAAATCGTCGTCGGGTCCGACGTCCTGCCCGGACAGGTGTTCGCTGAGGATGGCCGTCAGGGTCGCGGGCAGGTCGGTCGTCGCAGCTGCCGCCGGGAAGCCGGCGTCGGTGTGCTGCATGGAGCTGGTCCTCTCGTTCATGCGCTGAGTGCCGTTTCCGTGTGACCGCCGCGTGCCGTTTCTGGGCGGCGCGGTGTGACGCGTACGGCGAGACTGGTGAGACCGGCGACGAAGTTCGACGCGAGGTGGCGCGGTTCGCCGGCCAGGGTGATGTCCTCGGTGGTGCGCAGAAGTTCCTCGAAGAAGATGCGCAGGGTGATGCGTGCCACCGTGGCGCCGAGGCAGTAGTGGGCCCCGTATCCGAACGCGATGTGCCGGTTTGCCTCCCGTGCCACATCGAAGCGATACGGGTCCGGGAAGACGTCCGCGTCGCGGTTGGCGGAGCCGACCCAGACGGCCACTGCGTCGCCGCGGGGCACGACGCCTCCGCTGAGCTCGACATCGTCGACCGCGTGGCGCAGGAAGCTGCTCGCCGGTGAGGTCCAGCGCAGCCCCTCCTCGACGAGCGACGGGACGAGCGCGGGGTTCTCCCGGACGGCCCGGAACTGCTCGGGCCGTTCCAGCAGGGCGAGCACCGTGCCGGCCACCGTGTGCGGGGTGGTGGCGTTCGCCCCGAGCAGCAGGCTGTAACAGTTGACGACGACTTCCTCGAGGGTGAGTTCACCGTCGCGCATCGTCATCAGCACACCGATGGCGTCGTCGCCCTCGGCCCCCTTGCGGGCGGCGTACTGCTCGGAGAAGTACTTGAAGAGCTCGTGGTGGGCGATGGCGAGGGTGGCGTGCCCGTTGCGGATCATGAAGACCGGGTCGTCCGGCGCGGCGGCCATGCCCGTCCACCGCACCAGGTCCTCCCAGTGCGGCTCCGGCAGGTCCATCAGCGTCCCGGCCACGGCCATGGGCAGCATGGTGGCCCGCTGCGCGAGATCCCACTCACCGCCGTCCGGCGACGGTGCGAGCAGGGCCCGTACCGCTTCCCGGATACGATCCTCGCTCCTCGCCAGCCCACGGCCGGTGAACAGCTTGTTCAGAGGCCGACGGAGTTCATTGTGGCGCGGAGGGTCGGTGGCGACCAGCATCTTGCCCGCGGCGGCCTCGCCATGGCCGAGCTGGTTCAGCAGACTGCCGCGCTCGGAGGTGAACTCCTGGTGGTTGCCCAGTACCCGGCACGCGTCGTCGTACCGGGTCACCGACCAGAAGAAGCGGCCGTCCGGCAGTTCCTGGCGATGGAGCGGGGCGTGCTCGCGCATGAACGCCCAGGCCGTGTGCGGGTCCTGCTCGGCGTGGAAAGCCGGATCGAACAGGTTCACTTCCGACAGGTCGACGGCCGCCATGCCCTCGGCGGTGACTTCGGGGATCCTCATGGCGTGACACCCGCCTTCTCGACGGACCGGGCCAGACCCGCGGGAGAGGGGTCGAAGTAGAAGTCGATCGGCGAGATCTCGACCCCGAACTCCTGGTGCAGTTCGGCGATGATGGTCACGGCCATCAGTGAGTGACCGCCCAGCTCGAAGAAGTCGTCGTCCGCGCCGATCCCGTCGAACCCGAGATGGTCCGACCACATCCCGACGATGGCGGTCTCCAGGCGCCCTTCGGGGGCCCGGTACTCGGCATTGACCTCCGGCCGTTCAGCCGTGTCCCTGCGCTCCAGCGCCGCCCGGTCCACCTTGCCGTTCGCGGTGAGCGGCAGTTCGTCGACCACCCGCACCAGGGCGGGCACGGCATAGCCGGGCAGAATGTCCGTGAGCCGCCTGCGCATCTCCAGAGCGGACGGCTTGGCGCCCTCGGCGCCCACGACGTAGGCGATCAGACGCCGGTCGCCCGAGCCCCGGCGCTGGGCCACCACCTCCGCCCGGCTCACACCGGGAAGGGCGGTCAGCGCGGCCACCACCTCACCGGTCTCGATGCGGAAGCCGCGGATCTTCACCTGGCCGTCGCCGCGGCCGATGAACTCCAGGCTCCCGTCGGTCTGCCGGCGCACCAGGTCGCCCGTGCGGTACATGCGCTCGCCGGGGATGTCGGCGTAGGGATTGGCGACGAAGCGCTCCGCGGTGGTGCCTGGGCTGTTGAGGTAGCCGTGGGCCAGGCCCTCTCCGGTGGCGTAGAGCTCGCCCGGTTCTCCGTCCGGGACCGGTCGGAGACGGTCGTCGAGCACGAGCACACCCGTGCCCGAGATGGGTCGGCCGATCGGCACGGTGGCCCCGTCCACCGGCTCCCGCACGGTGTGGGTCGTGGTGAAGGTGGTGTTCTCCGTCGGCCCGTAGCCGTTGGTCACCGCCGTGTGCGGGAGCGCGGCCACGGCACGGTTGACGTGCGCGACCGACAGGGTGTCACCGCCCGCGAGCAGATGACGCAGGTGGGGCAGGTCCGTCAGTCCCACGTCCACGGCCCGGTGGAACAGCCCGGCGGTGAGCCACATGACGCTGATCCGCTCTTCGCGTACGAAGCGGAGCAGTTCACTCAGGGAGAGGTCGCCGGGCGGGGCGACGGCGAGGGTGGCGCCGTTGAGCAGCGCGCCCCAGATCTCCAGCGTGGAGGCGTCGAACGCGACGGGAGCGTAGTGCAGGAACGTGTCGGTGCTCTCCACGCCGATGAAGTCGGTGTCGACGACGAGCCGCAGCACGGCGCGGTGGGGCACACACACGCCCTTGGGCGTACCGGTCGACCCCGAGGTGTAGGCGACATATGCGGTGCGGTCGGAGCCGGAGCGGGAGCCCGAGTGCGGGGCCGGCCGGGCCGACGGCCGTTCATGTGCCGCGTCCTGTTCCTCGCCGGGCACGATGACGGTGTAGCCGCCGCCGTCCAGACCGCCCGTGGAGACCTCGTCCGCGAGCACGACCCGCACGGACGCGTCCCGCAGGATGAGGTCGCGGCGCGCCGTGGGCTGCCTGGCGTCCAGCCCGAGGTAGGCGGCCCCCGCCTTGAGGACGGCGAGCAGCATGACGATGCTCCGGGCGGAACGCTCACAGCACAGTGCCACGACGTCGCCGGGGCGTACCCCGCTGCCGGCCAGCAGTTGGGCCAGCCGCTCGGCCTGCGCGTCGAGTTCGGCGTACGTCAGCCGGCCGTCGGCGCCGTGCACGGCGACGCGGTCGGGGTGTGCGGCGGCCCGGCGGGCGAGGAGGGCATCGATCGTGTCGGTCATGACGGGTTTCCTTCGTGGGCCGGGGCCGTCGGTGCGGGCGGCGGGTCCTCGGGGAGGGCCAGCGAGTGCAGCGTCCGCAGCAGCTCGGGAGGCGCCGACAAGAACGCGTAGTGGGCACCGGGAAGTCCGGTGAACCTGACGCGCTCGGAGTACGCGCTCCAGCCGTGCATCTGGGACGGCTCGATCTCCGGGTCCTCGTTCCAGTGCAGAACGGTGATGCCCGACGGAACGGTCACCGGCTCCGGCCGGTGATAGGCGCGGTTGGCGTCGAGATCCTGGTGCAGCACGCTCAGGGTCATCTCGATCAGCATCGGATGCGGTGTGCCGCCCCGGGCGACCACCAACTGTCCCAGTTCGTCGGCCAGTTGCGCGTCGGTCATGTGCAGGAACCGGTCGTTGGGGCAGTCGTGGGGCGCGACCTGAGCCGATACGACGACCTCGGCCGGTGACGGCAGCCCCTGGTCGGCCAGGCGCAGAGCCGTCTCGAACGCGGGCAGCGACCCGGCGCAGTGTCCGAAGAACACCGACGGCCGGTCGAGGTACGGAGCCAGGTCCGCGGCGAGAACGGCGGCCAGCTCCTCGTAGGTCCCGAAGTGTTCGTCACGGATACGGTTCTCCCGCGCGGGCAGCTGAACGGGGCAGACCTCCGCGTCCCCGATCATCCGGGGCCACTGGTTGAACATCGAGGCGCCGACGCCCGAGTACGGGAAGCAGAAGACACGGGCCGCCGCCTCCGGTGAGGGGCGTCGCAGCAGCGACCGGGGGAACTTGGCGGGAGTGGGGGCGGGAGCAGTCATGCCGTCACCTCCGAGGTCGCGGTGCCGGCGGTCTGCCCGGAGTCCGTCTTGTCGGTCACACCGCGCACGGAACGGAGCAGCAGAACCGCCGGACCGGCCAGCATGATCAGTACTGCGGCACCGAAGAGGGCCGTGTCGACCCCCACCAGGTCCGCCGCGGGTCCTGCTCCCGCCATGCCGAGCGGAACCAGTGCGAAGGAGCCGAGTGACTCGTAGGACATGACGCGCGAAAGCGCCTCCGGCGGCACGTGCTTCTGCAGTGCCGTGTCCAGGAGCACCTCGTAGACGTCGATGCACACACCGGCGAGGAACGTGGCTGCGGCGATGGCCGCGAGCGGCGCCTCCGCCGCCATCAGCAGGACCGAGAGGGGGAATCCCATGGTCAGCAGCGCTGCCGCCTGCGCGGGGCGGCGCGGCCTGACCTTCATGGAGGCCACGCTGCCGACGACGAACCCTGCCGCCTGCGCGACCAGCACCGTGCTCCATGCGGAGGCTCCGCCGAGGGACCGGTCGGCCACCACCGGACCGAGGACGTAGAAGCTGCCCGCCAGCAGCACGTTCACGAAAGCGAGTTGGGAGACCATCACCCACACCCACTGCTGCGCCGTGAACTCCCTCCAGCCCTCGCGGATCTGCCGGACCAGCGAGGGGCCGCCCTTGGCGGGCGCCACCGGATCGGCGATCCGCACGGTGAGCAGCAGCAGCGCCGACAACAGGAAGGTCCCGGCCGGCACGAGCATGGTCTCGTCCGCGCCGATGGCGGAGACCAGCACACCTCCCAGGGCGGCGCCGAGAATGCTGCCGCCGCGCATGGAAAGCTTCAGCAGGGAGTTGGCCGACTGCAACGCGTCGCCGGACACCAGCTGGGGCATGGCCGAGCGGGACGCGGGCTCGAAGATGGCCGCTGCCGCACCGCTCAGCGCGGCGAACCCGGCGAGCATCCACGGTGTCGCATGCCCCGTGATGACCAGACAGGCCGCGAGACCCTGGGAGAGTCCCGCGCCGAGGTCGGCGGAGACCATGACGCGCAGTTTCGGCCACCGGTCCGCGAACGCGCCGCCCAGCAGGACGAACGTGACCTGGCTGAGCAGCCTCGCGGCCAGCACCACACCCAGCATCGAGGGAGATCCGCCGGGCAGGTGCAGCACCGTGAAGGCGAGGGCGATCGGTGCGACGGCGTTGCCGAGAAGTGAGACGGAACGGGCGCTGAAGAGTGCCAGTACGGCGCGATCTCCGAGGATCGCGAAATCGCCCCTCATGCGCCGCTGTTCCCTTCGCCGGCGGGGAACGAGGCCGGCGCCGTCGCGGTCGGCCGCAGGTCGGTCCAGTGGGCCTCCACATAGGCCAGGCAGGCCTCCCGGGTGTCGGCCGGGTGCACCACGGTCCACCCGGCCGGCACCTCGGCGAACACAGGCCAGAGCGAGTGGCGTCCCTGACCGTTGAGCAGGACCTGGAACCGGCCTTCCCGGTCGTCGAAAGGATTGGTCATCGTGCGTCCCCCTGCGTACGGCTGCGGTCGGCAGCGTGAAGGTCGGCCAGAGCTGCGGCCAGGATCGGCCCCATCTGCGCCAGTGACTCGGGTTGGTTCATCGCGGTGTGGGTGGAATCGACGGCGTGCCAGCGCACGGCGCCGCTGACGTACTGCTCCCAGACGTCAGGCATCGGCGCGCCCTCGATACGGCCCTCGGTGGCCAGGAAGAACAGCAGGTCGCCGTCGAACCGGCCGGGCACATGGTCCTTGACGATGTGCCGGTTGTGGGACATGGCGGTGAGCAGAGCCACCAGCTGGTCCTCGGTGAGACTCGCCAGGGCACCTGTGTCCTGTTTGAGGACCTCCAGCACGTCGGCGATCTCCTTGGACCCCGCTTGCGGCACCACTCCGGGCCGGGAAGGGTCCAACAGCGCGGCGACCATGTTCTGTTCGTCGACGCGGTAGTGGTCCGGCACGCCCGGATAGCAGTCCAGCATGGCCAGCAGGCCGATCTCCGCGCCGTCCGCCTGGAGCCGGGTCGCCATGTCGAAGGCGACGATGCCGCCGAAGGACCAGCCGAGCAGGTGGTACGGGCCCTCCGGCTGGATGCGTCGGATCTCGGCGACGTAGGCCGCCGCCATCTCCTCGACGGTGCCCGGCATGTCGTCCGGGTGCAGTAGTCCCCGGGCCTGGATGCCGTAGAACGGCATGCCCGGCGGGACGTACTTCATGAAGCTCGCGTAGCTCCAGGCCAGACCCCCACCAGGATGGATGCAGAACAGCGGCGGCAGGTCCCCTCCGGTGCGCAGTGGCAGTACGACCTCCAGCGCATCCGCTCCGTTGTCCAGGCCCGCCCGCTCGGCGAGTCCGGCCACCGTGGGGGCCTCGAAGAAGCTGCGCATGGAGAGTTCGAGCCCCAGCATGGTCCGCACCCTGGAAATGAGCCGGGCGGCAAGCAGGGAATGACCGCCGAGCTGGAAGAAGTCGTCGTCGATGCCCACATGCGGTACGCCCAGCACCTCGGCGAAGAGGCCGCACATCACTTCCTCGCGCGGGTTGCGGGGGGTCCGTGAGCCGGCGGTGCCGGCGAGGGACGGCCGGGGCAGCAGACCGCGGTTCAGCTTTCCGTTGCCGCGCAGCGGCAATGTCTCCATCTCCACGTACGCGGCCGGGACCATGTAGTCCGGCAGCCGGCCGCTCAGGTGGTCCCTGAGCTGACCGGGGCTGGGCACGAGGCCGTTACCGGCCGGTACGACGTAGGCCGCGAGGCGCGGGTCGCCCGGCTGGTCCTCGCGCACGATCACCGCCGCGCGCGACACCGCCGGATGCTCCGCGAGAACCTCCTCGATCTCTCCGAGTTCGATCCGGAAGCCGCGGAGCTTGACCTGACCGTCGGCGCGGCCGACGAAGTCGAGCGAACCGTCCCGGAGCCGGCGCGCCAGGTCGCCGCTGCGGTACATGCGCTCACCCGGTGCGCCGAAGGGATCGGCCACAAAGTGGGCCGAGGTGAGCCCGGCGCGCCCCAGATACCCGCGACCGACGCCGACACCCGCGAGATAGACCTCGCCGGTGACCCCCGGCGGGACCGGACTGAGATGCTCGTCGAGCACGTACACCCGGGTTCCCGACAGGGGCCGTCCCACGGGTATACGGGTCCGCAGGTCCTCCGGGCGTACGGTGTGGACGCACGACATCATCGTGTTCTCCGTGGGGCCGTACTGGTTCAGGACCTCGCAGCCCCAGGTCTCCAGCAGCGCCCTTGCCTCGGGAGCGCGCAGGGCCTCGCCGCCGGTGGCCACCAGCCGCAGGCAGGAGAAGACGGCCGGATCCGCCCCCTCGGCGAGCACCGCCTCAAGGAGCGACGGCACGATGAACAGGATGACCGAGGGCCGTACTGTGCGGACTTCGTCGATGACGGTCCGTGGGTCACGCGCGCCTTCCGGTGGCAGCAGGGCGACGGCGGCGCCGGCGGACAGCGGGGCGAACAGCTCACGCACTGAGGGGTCGAACCCCAACGCGGTGATCTGCAGGCTGGTGTCCTCGGGAGCGAGCCGGAACCGGTCGACGACGTCGTACAGCCTGCTCACCACACCACGGTGCTCGATCATCACACTCTTGGGCGTGCCGGTGGAGCCGGAGGTGTAGATGATGTAAGCGAGGTCGGACGCACTGGCCACGGACGCGGGCCGGTCCTTCGCTGCCGTGCGCAGCCGCTCGTCACTGTCCACGAGCAGCACACGTGCCGTCGCCGGCAGGTCGAGGTCGCCGGACAGGCCCGTCTCCGTCAGCAGGACCGAGGCACCGCTGTCGGTGAACATGAAGGCACGGCGTTCCGCGGGGTGTTCGGGGTCGAGCGGCACATAGGCGGCTCGCGCCTTCCAGATGCCGAGGATCGCGGCGACGGCCTCCGGGCCGCGAGACATGCTGAGGGCGACCCGACTCTCGGCGCTGACGCCCAGCTCGCTCAGCCGGTGGGCGAACTGGTTGGCGCGCTCGTCGAGTTCACGGTAGGTCCAGCGGGTGTTCCGCTGGATGAGGGCCACGGCGTCGGGGGTCCGGGCGGCCTGCCGCTCGACCATCGCCGCTGCGGTGTCGGGCAGTACGGCCGGGACCTGTGATGTGTCGTTCCACTCCGAGAGCAGCCGCCGCTCCGCGCCGGAGAGGATGTCGACCTGGCTGAGCCGGCTGCCGGGCGTCGCGCACACGGCTCGCAGCAGCCTGTGCAGCCGGCCGACGATCGCCTCGGCCGTCGCACGGTCGAAGAGCGCGGTGCTGAACTCCAGGCCCCCACCGATGCCGAGCAGGTTCCCGTCGCGGTCACGACGCTCGTTGAACTTGAACGACAGATCGAACTTGGCCGTGCCACCGGATACGGGACGGGCGTCCACCGAGAGCCCCGGCAGACCGAAGTCGTCGGGCATGTCGTTCTGCGAGGCGATCAGGACCTGGAACAGCGGGTGACGCGACGCCGAACGCGTCGGGTTGAGGGCCTCCACCAGCCGCTCGAACGGCAGGTCCTCGTTGTCGAAGGCGGCCAGGCTCAGGGTGCGTACGCGCTGCAGCAGCTCGACGAAGCTCGGGTCACCGGAGGTGTCCGCGCGCAGCACCAGGCTGTTGACGAAGAAGCCGACCAGGTTGCTCAGGATCTCATCGGTCCGGCCGGCGACAGCGACGCCGATCGGAAGGTCCGTGCCGGCTCCCAGTCGGGTGAGCGTTCCGGCTACGGCGGCCTGCAGCACCATGTTGACGGTGGTGCCCGTGGTCCGTGCCAGCTGCGCGATTGCTCGGTGCAGATCCCTGTCCAGGTCGATGCCGACCAGGTCGCCCGAGAAGTCCGCGGCAGTGGGCCGGGGCCTGTCGAAGGGGAGGTCGAGCTCCTCCGTGGAGCCCCGCAACGTCTCGGTCCAGAAGGCGAGTTGACGGGACAGGCGCGTGTCCGGTGCCTCGTCGCCGAGCAGTTCCTGCTGCCATCCGGCGTAGTCGGCGTACTGCACGGGCAGCGGCTCCCAGTCCGGCGCCCGGCCGCTCAGCCGCGCCGTGTAGGCACGCGCCAGGTCACGGACGAGGGGCTCGAGCGACCAGCCGTCGCCCGCGATGTGGTGCAGGACGAGGAGAAGAACGCTCTTCTCCTCCTCCAGTACGAACAGGTGCGCGCGCAGCGGAAGATCGGTGGCCAGGTCGAACGCCGCTCGTGCCGTGGCCGTCACCTGGGCGTCGAGGCGGTCCGTGGTGGTGTGCGAGACGGCCAGCGGTGAGCCGACCGCGCCGGGCGCAAGGATGTGCTGGTACGGCGTGCCGTCCTGCTCCGGGTAGACGGTCCGCAGCACTTCGTGCCGCAGGACGACATCGCGCAGGGCCGCACCGAGGGCGTCCCTGTCCACACGGCCCGTCAGGTGCAGGGCGTGCGGAATGTGGTACGCGGACGAGCCGGCGTGGACCTGCTGCAGGAACCAGAGCCGCTGCTGGGCGTACGACAGAGGGATCCGTCCGTCGCGAGGGCGCGGGCGTGGTCGCAGCACCGGGCGACTGGAGTCCGTGGCGCCCGCGGCCGCGAGCGCCGCTGGGGTACGCGCTTCGAAGAGATCCTTGACCGCGACCTCGAGGCCGACCGCCGCGCGGATGCGGTTCACCAGGCGGATCGCCATCAGTGAGTGGCCGCCCAAGGTGAAGAAGTCGTCGTCGGGGTTGACCGAGGGGCGGTTGAGCACCTGTGCGAACAGCTCGCAGAGCAGCTCTTCGCGCAGCGATCGCGGGGACACCCCGTCAGCCGGCCCGCTTCCAGGGAGGTTCCGGTGCTCGGGCAGCGCCTGGTCCGGTTCCGGCAGCGCCGCCCGGTCCAGCTTGCCGTTGACTGTCATCGGCAGCGCGTTCATCGTCACGAACGCCACGGGCACCATGTAGGCGGGCAGCAGTCCGGACAGCCGGCCGCGCAGCGTGGGCTCGTCCGGTGCCTCTCCGTGGGCCGGGACCACGTACCCCACGAGTTCGCGTTCGCCGTCCACCTCCTTGACGGCCACCGTCGCCTGTCCGACAGCCGGCAGCGACGTCAGGGCGGTCTCGATGTCACCGAGTTCGATCCGGAAGCCCCGGAGCTTGACCTGCTCGTCGCGCCGTCCGCAGTACTCCAGTTCGCCGTCGGGCAGACGCCGGGCCACGTCACCCGAGCGGTAGCCGCGCACCGTGCGGCCGTCCGGGCCGCTGACATCGACGAAGCGCTCCGCGGTCAGCTCTGGCCGGGCGAGGTATCCCAAAGCCACGCCGGGGCCGGTGACCACGATCTCCCCGGTCGCCCCCTCAGGTACGGGCGCGAGGTCTTCGCCCAGGAGAAGGATGTCGAGATCGGGAAGCGGAACGCCGATGAGGCTGCCTTCCCGGCCGAGATCCGCCTGCGTGACCCGCCGGTGAGTGGCGTGCACCGTGATTTCGGTGATGCCGTACATGTTGACGAGTTCCGGGGTGGAATCTCCGTACTTCCCGAACCAGGGTGCCAGGTCGGAGAATTTGAGTGCCTCTCCGCCGAAAACAACGTAACGGAGAGGAAGTTTGTCCTCGTTCCGGGATTCCTCGGACATCAACTGAGCGAAGGCCGTGGGCGTCTGGCTGAGCATCGTCACCCGCTCGTCACGGAGCAACGTGCGGAATCTCTGCGGATCCTTTGCCACGTCACTCGGAACGATCACCACAGTTCCACCGTGGAGCAGCGCTCCCCACATTTCCCACACAGAAAAGTCGAATGCGAAGGAGTGGAACATGGACCAGACGTCGTCCGGCCCGAAACCGAACAACGGGTCGGCGACGGCGAAGAGCCGCACAACGTTGCCGTGCGTGACCTGAACACCCTTGGGGCGGCCCGTGGTTCCGGAAGTGAAGATGATGTACGCACGGTCGGACGGAGCCACCACGGGCGGCAGGAAAGGCTTGCCGGTGCGGCTCCGGTCGTCGTTCCGGCCTTTGTCCACGGACAGGACGGCATGCCCGGCCGGCACTGCACCCAGCAGGGCGTCCGAGGTCAGGACGAGCGCGGGCGCCGCGTCCTCGAGTATCACCTCGAGCCTCGCGCCGGGGGACTCCGGGTCCAGCGGAACGTAGCAGGAACCGGTTTTGAGGACCGCGATCGCTGCGATCACCATCTCCGGGGACCGTTCAAGCAGGATGGCGACCGGCCGGCCCGCGGGGCAGGTCCGTTCTTGAATGTCCGCCGCCAGCTCATCGGATCGGAGGTCGAGATCCTCATAGGTAAGGACCTGTTCTCCGAATTTTATGGCGACACGTTGCGGAAAAAGCTTGACAGACGATGCAAATGCTTCGAGAAGCGTAGCGAATGCAGAGTTGACGACAGAATTGTCCGACATTATTTATTTTTCCCCCGTAGCTGAACCCTGAATGATGCCGTCGCGGTTCGAACGATCCCCCGCGTCGGGTAGTTCGACGTAAGCGCACCCTCCTGAGCGGGGATCAAACTAGTCAGCGCAAGCTCGCCCGAACAAGGTGATGTGATCTAGATCACCACACGTTTGAATGGCTTGATTCATGATGTCGACGACTGTCATGGACGTCATTCCGATTGCCTTACGGGTGGCCATGCTATATAGGCCCGCAGGTGCTTCTGGTGGGCGAATTGGGATGACATACCACCCCATTCCGTGCCCGCGTACGCTGCGGCGATGGTTACCGCCGAGTCGTGAAAGGTGGCAGATGAACCGACCATGAAGAAGATGCGTCGGAATTTTCAGGCCGTCCCGGCTCGGTGCGTTCTTTTCCAGCCAGCGGCAGGGCTCCTGCGCCGGAGAATGTGCGCGGTATGTCCGCGCTCGAAGCGGGGCTGTGCGCACCGGGCTCGCCGAGGCGAGCCGTCCGGGATGGTGGATCATCACCGGGTGCGGCGTCGCGGTGTTCGCGCTGGGTCTGCTGACGACCGGACAGCGGGCCCGCCGACACCGCCGGGGCGACCGCCGCCTCTTTCGTCCCTGATGGCGTCCCTGATGGCGTCCCTGATGGCGTCCCTCGAAGGCCACCGGGAGGCCGGCGGATGACCGGTCAGCACAACACGGCGAGGCCCGGAGCGGTGGTTTCGCTCCGGGCCTCGCCCGTTTCTAGCGCACGGCCCCGGTGTGGGGGGCAGGGCCAGACCGTGGTGTCCACCTCCGCGGAATTCGGTCTCGTCGCCGCCGGAGGCCCCGGGCTGCCCTCACAGCGTCGCGGTCGTCCCCTCCCCGGACGCGCTGCCCGCCAGCCACTGGTCCCATCCCAGATTGAAGGCGGCGTAGCCGTTGTCGGCCGAGGCCTTGGCACGGGGCGAACCGGTGATGGTGACGGGGTCGCCCTGCTTGATCTGGCCGTAGAACCACTTGGCGTCCGACATGGACAGGTGAACGCAGCCGTGCGAGCCGCGGGCGCTGCCGCTGCCCGGGTTCGGGTCGCCGGTCGAGTAGTGCACGTACGTGCCGGACTGGGTCAGGTGGACGTCCCAGGGCAGCGTCAGGTCGTAGTAGTTCGGGCTGCCCTTGTCGCAGCTGATGCCGACGCTGCAGGAGGTCATGTGGACCTTCTCCTGCTTGTCGATGACGGCCATCGTGCCGTTCCACGTCGGATACTGGGCGCTGCCCGCGTTGATCGACAGGGTGCGCACCACCTTGCCGTTCCGGGACACCTTCATGGTGTGGCCGGTCACCGAGACATCCGCGCGCACGTCGTCGCCGATCGTGAAGGTGTGCGTGTAGTTGCGCACGCCGTAGCGTCCGTTGCCGTTGCTGACGCCGTTCATGTCAGCGTCGATCTTCACCTTCGTGCCGGAAGGCCAGTACGTCTTCGGCCGCCAGTCGGCGCGCTTGTCGCCGAACCAGTGCCAGGCACCGACCACCGGCTGTGAGGCGCTCACCTTCAGGTGCTTCTCCACCGTGGCCCGTGCCTTTGCCGCCACCGGGTTCGTGAAGACCACCGAGATCGGCATGGCCACGCCGACCGTGGTTCCCGTCTGCGGGGTGATCGTGTCCAGCAGCATCGGCGGACCCGCGGGCTTCGTCGGTGACGGGGAGGCGCTCGCACTCGGCTTGCCCGACGCCTTTGCGTCGTCCCCGCCAGCCTTGCCGCTGCCACCCCCGCCACAGGCACTCGCGCCCACCAGCACCGCACCGGTGACGAGTGCGATCCCTATGCCGCCCTTGCGCCGTCCCACGACCTGCCCCGCTCTCTCGCTCTTCGGCCCTGACGGGCCCGACTCACCTGTCAGACCGCGTGAGCATGGGCCACAGTTGCATGCGTCGCGTAAAACATGTCTCAAAACTCGGCACCCCGCGGGGTCGGCCTTTTTCAGGACCGGCGGCGCGGCGGCGGATGTCGGCGGTGTCCGGGCCGTCAGCCGCCCGGCTCCGGGCGGGTTGATCGCGCTCTGCCGACAGCGCTGGGCGCACGTATGGTGCTCGCGTGGATCACGACGAACTGGTAATCCACGCCTCGTCGTTCGGCGCAGCGGCGGGCGCACATCCTGGGTGAACCCAGCCGGTACGACAGGGGCCGCCGCAGCGGGCGCTGACGGGGCGTACAGGCGTGGGGCTCGGCGGCCTCCCCGCGCGGCCGGGACGCGTCAGCCGCACCGGCGTCACGCTCATCCGGCTCGTCGTATCCATCGGGCTCGTCGGGCTCGTCGGGCTCGTCGTACCCGTCGGGCTCCTCGGCAAGGCTGCAGGCGGCTGACGGGCCGGCCGCTCCGGCGCAGCGCGGGCCGTTCCGTACGGCGATGGCCGAGGGGCTGGCGTTCGTACGGCGTGAGGCGGTGCTGCAGCGGCTGCTGATGTGCACCAGCGTGGCCAACTTCTTCTCCGTCGCGGCCTCTTCCGTCCAGGTCACCTTCATGGCGCGGGAGCTGCACGCCTCGTCCACGGTGATCGGCCTGGTGTTCTCCTGCGCCGCGGTCGGCGGCCTGCTGGCGGGCGCGTTCGCCGACCGGCTGTCGAACGTGCTCGGTTCGGCGCTGATCATGTGGGTGTCCATGCTGGTGCCGGGACCGCTGTACTTCCTGATGCCGGCCGCCGAGACCCGTCGCCGGGCCCGTCCCGGGGGCGCGGTCCGGTAGCGGTTCAAGCCGCGCGGCACGGGACCGAGTCCGGCCAGGATGTCGTCCACCAGCCCGTCGGGCGAGGGGCAGGGGCGTTCTCCTTGGTGAAGTCCTTCAGTCGATGAAGTCCGATACGAGGGGCCCGGCGACCGCCCGGAACTCCTCGAAGTACGCGTGCCGTGCCCCCTCCAGCAGTTCGAGCCGCGCCCCGGGGATGCGCCGCGCCAGCAGCGCCGCGTTCGCGGTGGGGTTGAGCAGGTCGTCGCTGCCGTGCACGACGAGGGTGGGACAGGAGATCCGGGGCAGGGCGTCCCAGGTGTCGTGACCGTCGCTGGCCACCAGGTGCCGCCTGCGTGCGAAGGCCGGCATCGCGGGGTCGCCGAGGGTGCGGTACGGGCCGGGGTGGGCGGCACGCCAGGCGGGGGTGTACATCAGGTCGAGCAGCGCCTCGCGCCGGGCGGCCGGGGCCGGGGCGGCCAGCGCCCTGCGTACGGTGTCGTCGCGCTCGACCGCGTGCGCCCCTCCGGGAGAGGTGCACCCGAGGACAAGCCTCCGCACGCGGTGCGGCTGGTCGAGGGCCAGCCACTGCGCGACGCGGCCCCCCATCGACGTGCCGTACACGTCGGCCCGCTCGACCCCGAGCTCGTCGAGGACCGCGCCCACGTCGTCGGCGAGCAGCCTGGTGCTGTACGGCACGTCCGGCTTGTCGCTGTCGCCGGTGCCGCGGTAGTCGACGGTGAGGGTGCTGCGGGTGCCGTGGAAGTCGTCGCGGACGCCGTCCCACCAGTGGTGGTTGTTGGCCTGACCGGCGAGCAGGATCAGCGGGGAACCGGTCCCCCGGAGCTGGTAAGCGATGCGTGTCCCGTCCGCGGCCTTGGCGTACGACATGCCCATGATCCCTTTCTCAGGTGTCCCCGTGGACGCTACATCGCGGCGCCCGTGGCCGCGTCCGGCCCCACCTCGTGGGCGACATAGCCGGTGACGACCTTGCGGCCGGAGCGGAGGCGGGCGCCCTCCCGGATCTCGGGCGGCAGCGGTGGGGACGGGTGCTCGCCAGCCGGCCCAGCACGGTGGTCGCGCCCATCGACGACCTGGCGTTCACCGGCATCGGCCGCACCGCGCAGGTCACCGGCATCGAGACCGACGAGCTGGCCGCCGGCGGGGTGACCCCTCGTACGGCGCCGGCGGCGTGACCCGTCGTACGGCACGCCGGCCACCTCGGTGCGGAGCGGGCGTTTTCGGGGTGGCCGGGTGATGCTGGTGAGCGGACAGCCCTGCGAGAAAGGCAGGAGGCTCGGCCACGTGATAGCCGTCAACCCGCTGAACAGCGCCTCGGTGCTGGCTGCCTTCGGCGCGCTCGGCGTCCTCGTGGTGATCTTCGCGGAGTCCGGTCTGCTGGTCGTCGGCTTCTTCCTGCCCGGTGACACCCTGCTGTTTCCGGCCGGGGTGCTGTGCGCCGGCACCGCGCAGCAGGCGCCTCGGCTGGCGCTGTGGCAGGTGCTGCTGTGTGCGGCCGTCGGGGCGGTGGCCGGCGGGCAGGTCGGGTATCTGATCGGGCGGCACGGCGGACGGGCCCTGCTGGCCCGTACCTCCAGCCGGCGGGTACAGGCGGCGGCGGTGCGGGCCGAGCGGCTGCTGGCCCGGTACGGATTCGGGAAGGCGCTGGTCATCGGCCGGTTCGTGCCGTTGCTGCGGACGGTGCTGCATCCCGTGGCCGGGGTGCTCGACGTGCCCGTGCGGCCCTTCACGATCTGGCAGACCGTGGGCGGGGTGCTGTGGTCGCAGCTGCTCGTCCTCGCCGGTTACACCCTCGGTGCCTCGGTCCCGCAGGTCGACGACTATCTGCTGCCGCTGGTCGCCGTGGTCGTCGTCCTGTCCATGCTGCCCCTCCTGTTCGAGGCACGCCGAGCCCGCCGCGCGCGCCGCTGAGAGTGCCCACCCAAGGGAGAGGTCCGGCACCGTATCGGCGCTCGCTGAGCGTTCTCGAGCGTGTCCAGTTCGCCGATCGCCGCGCGGACGTGGGCCGGGTCGCCCCGGCGGGAACCGCCCGCGCACGACCAGGACGCACGTCCGTCGACCTCGCGCGGGTGCATGCCGAGGTCATGGACGGTGCACAAGGGCCACGCCTGCCACAGGCACGGCGTCACGGTCCCCTGGGCGGCGTCGGCGACGGCCATCAGGGCCTCGGCGGCGGACTCCGCCGGGATCAGGGACCGCCATGCGCTTCGCCGGTGGAGAGAGCCACATGAACGTGCTCGTCCAGGTACTCGGACGCGGGATAGGCGATCATGCGCAGCGGACCCTGTGGCACATGAGCACATCATCGCAAACGCACAGCGCGCACTGCTCCGGCCGTCCACGAGGGCATGCGCGCGAGCGACGGGACCGACGACGCGTGCTGGACGGGCAGATGACGAACCGTGAGACTGGACGGGGCCCGACGCCCCGCGCCCCAGCTCTTCAGGACGGTGACCCATGGATGAGGCAGTCCCCCGCGTCGAAGTCCCCCGCGTCGAACTCACCCCCCGGGCCGCGGATCTGGTGCGGCGGCTGCACGCGCAGCACGGCCCGCTGATGTTCCACCAGTCCGGCGGCTGCTGCGACGGCAGCGCGCCCATGTGCTACCCGGACGGCGAGTTCCGTACCGGCGACTCGGACGTGCTGCTCGCGGAACTGGCGGTGGACGGGGTGACCGAGCCCGTCACCTTCTGGATCTCCCGGAGTCAGTACCGGGCGTGGAGCCATACCCGGCTGATCGTGGACGTCGTCCCGGGACGGGGCAGCGGTTTCTCCCTGGAGGCACCCGAGGGGGTGCGTTTTCTCACCCGTTCTCGCGTAGTCGACGCCTAGTCGGCCCGGTGGTCGCCGCGCTCTGCTCCACTGCCCCGTAGGACCCGTACGGAACGCGTACGGCAAAACCCGTACGGCAAGGGCAGTTGACGAGACATCAGGGGGCACGGTGATCAGACGTCGCAGGTGTTCGGCAGCGGGCAGAGTGGTTCTCACGGTGGTCACGGCGTTCGGTGTGCTGGCCGGTGCGGCCCTGGCGGGGGCGGCACCGGCCGGTGCCGTTCCGGCCGGCGAGCGGATCGCTCCAGGGGTCACCTACCGGCAGTTCGACGTCCGCGCGGCCGCGGGCACGGCACACGCCCATCTGCTCACGGTCGACCTGGCAGATCCGCACGTCCGCGTGGACCTGCTGCAGCCGGGCGCGGTGGCGGCCCGGGCCACCGTCTCCGCGATGGCGGACTCGGCCGGGGCGGTCGCGGGGGTCAACGGTGACTTCTTCCACATCACCGAGACCCAGCACCCCGGCGTGGCGGCCACCGGCGCGAGCGTCGGACCGGCGATCGCGGACGGGCGGGTGCTGAAGGCGGCGGTGCCGGACGGACAGCGGTTCGGGCCCACGCTGCCGCCGGGGACGGGCACACGGGACGTCTTCGGCGTCGGCACCGACCGGCGGGCCAGGCTGGACCGCCTCTCCCTCGTCGGCCGCGTCGCCACGCCGGAGGGCACGTTCCCGCTGAGGGGACTCAACCAGTACGCGCTCGCGGAGAACTCCGTCGGTGCCTTCACCTCGCGCTGGGGCAGCGCCTCCCGGATGCGCGCCGTGTGCGGCAGCGACAGCGAGCGGTCGGCGCCGTGCAGCACCGACACCTACGAGGTCAGCGTCCGGGGCGGCCGGGTGGTCGCCGCCTCCGAGGCACCGGGCAGCGGGACGGTCCCGGCGGACACCACGGTCCTCGTGGGCCGCGAGGCGGGCGCGCAGCGGCTGCGCAAGCTGTCCCTCGGTGACACGGTGACCGTGACGCACACCCTGGTGGCGGCCTCGTCCGGGGTGCCGTACGCGTTCGCGATCGGCGGGTTCCCCGTCCTGCGGCACGGCGAGGCGCTGTCCGGCCTGGACGACGTCACCTCGACGGTGCGCACGGTCGTGGGCTTCCGGGGCGGCGGACACCAGCTGTTGATCCTGGCGCTGGACGGGGCCGCCGCCTACCGGACCGGTATGACGGTCGCGGAAGAGGCGGACACCATGCGTTTGCTGGGCGCGTCGGACGCGTTCAACCTCGACGGCGGCGGTTCGACGGAGCTGGTGAGCCGCGACGACGGAGCGCGCGCCGTGACGGTCCGCAACCATCCGAGCACGGGCGCCGAACGCCCCGTCGCCAATGGGATCGGCATCTTCTCGACCCACTGATGCAGGGCCTGATCAATGCCTGATCCAGTGCCTGGTCAGGGGAATTCAGGGCCGCAGGCTGCTCACCAGCTCGGCGGTCGTGGTGAGACCGCTGCTGATGGTGGGCGCCATGCTCGTACCGGCCAGGAAGAACCCGAGCAGCATGCAGACCAGGGCGTGGGAGACCTTCAGGGCGCCGTTGCGCATGAAGATCACGGCAATGATCAGAAGCAGCAGCACCACAGAGATGGAAATGGCCATCGGGAACCTCCTCCGCCACGCCCCTTGAGCGGCGTTCGGCCGCAAGTGTGGCGTAGCGGAGGGTTCGTGCGGTCGGCTGACGTGTCCCCCAAACGGGTGGTGTCACTCCCGAGTCGACGGCTCCCGCTCGGCCAGGCCGATCAGGGCCCCTGAAGGTCCACCAACTCGGCCAGCGCCTCCCGGTGGGCCCCCGCTGTGCCGTAGGCGATCGAGTCGGCCTTGGCCCGCTTGAGGTACAGGTGGATCGGGTGCTCCCAGGTCATGCCGATCCCGCCGTGCAACTGCAGCGCCTCCTCCACGGCATGCACGGCCACGGGGGCGGCATACGCCTGAGCAACGGCAACCGACACCTCCACCTCTTCGCCGGAGGCCAACGCGGCGGCCGAGGCCCGCGCGGCGGCCCGCAGGTTGACGACCTCCAGCCACAGCTGGGCGAGCCGGTGCTTGAGCGCCTGGAACCCGCCGACCGGCCGGTTGAACTGCTTTCGCTCCTTCAGATAGCGGACCGTCTCGGTCAACGCCCAGTCGGCCACGCCCAGCTGCTCGGAGGCGAGCAGTCCGGCGGCGGCGCGCAGAGCCCGTCGTACGGCGGGTTCCGCGTCGCCGACACGGCGGCCCGGAGTGCCCTCCAGGCGTACCGTCGCCAGCGGCCGGGTCAGGTCCAGGGAGGTCTGCGAAGTGATCGTCACGGCGTCGGCCTGGACGGCGTACAGGCCGCCGTCGTCGGCCGGGACGAGCAGGACGTCGGCCACGGCCGCGTCGGCGACGCCGGTCAACTCGCCGTGCAGGACGGCGTTCTCCAGGCGTACGGTCTTCACCACGGCACCCGGGGGCGTGTGCAGCCCGACCGCGAGGGCGCCGATGGTCCGGCCGGAGGCCAGCTGCCCCAGCAGTACCTCGTCGCCGCAGGCCAGCAGGGCCTCGGTGGCGACGACCGCGCTGGTGAGATAGGGCACGGGGGCGACCGCGCGGCCCAACTCCTCCAGGACGACGGCGACTTCGCGGGGCGAGGCGCCCTGACCGCCCTGTTCCTCGGGCACCAGGAGCCCGGCCAGGCCCATGCCCTCGGCGAGGGACTTCCACAGAGCGAGGTCGTGCGGGGTGCCCGACTCGGCGCGGGCGATGACGTCCGCCGGTGCACAGTGGTCCGTGAGCAGGTCGCGGACGGCGGCCCGCAGCGCCTCTTCCTCCTCCGAGTACAGCAGATCGGTCATCGGGCCAGGTCCTTCCATGCGACGTCCTTGTCGGTGCGCGGCTCGGCGGGCAGGCCGAGGACCCGTTCGGCAACGATGTTCAGCAGGACCTCGCTGGTCCCGCCCTCGATGCTGTTGCCCTTGGAGCGCAGATAGCGGTAGCCGGCGTCACGGCCGGTGAAGTCGACCAGCTCGGGGCGGCGCATGGTCCAGTCGTCGTACAACAGGCCCTCTTCACCGCGCAGTTCCACCTCCAGGCCGCTGATCTCCTGGTTGAGGCGGGCGAAGGCGAGCTTCATGCCGGAGCCCTCGTAGCCGGGCTGGCCGGCGACGAGCTGCTGGCGCAGGCGTTCGGCGGTGAGCCGGGAGACCTCGGCCTCGACCCACAGCTTCAGCAGCCGCTGGTGCAGCTCGTGGGTGCGCAGTTCGGGGCGTTCGCGCCAGGTCTTGGCGACCGGGCCGATCATGCCGCCCTCACGGGGCAGGGCCATGCCGCCGATGGAGACGCGCTCGTTCATCAGCGTGGTCTGGGCGACCCGCCAGCCGTCGCCGACCGCGCCGAGCCGGCGGGCGTCGGGGATGCGGACGTCGGTGAGGAAGACCTCGTTGAACTCGGCCTCGCCGGTGATCTGGCGCAGCGGCCGGACCTCGACGCCCGGGTCGGTCATGTCGCAGACGAAGTAGGTGATGCCGGCGTGCTTGGGCACGTCCGGGTCGGTGCGCGCGATGAGGATGGCCCAGCGGGCGATGTGGGCGCTGGAGGTCCACACCTTCTGACCGTTGACGACCCAGGTGTCCCCTTCGCGTACGGCCCGGGTGCGGAGCGCGGCGAGGTCGGAGCCGGCGCCGGGCTCGCTGAACAGCTGGCACCAGACCTCCTCCCCGGTCCACAGGGGCCGCAGGAAGCGCTGCTTCTGCTCGTCCGTGCCGTACTTGAGGATCGTCGGTGCGGCCATGCCGAGGCCGATGCCGATGCGCCGGGGGTCGTTGTCGGGGGCGCCCGCGGCCTCCAGTTCGGCGTCCACGACAGCCTGCAGGGCGCGCGCGGCGCCCAGACCGCCGAGGCCCTGCGGGTAGTGGACCCAGGCGAGACCCGCGTCGAAGCGGGCGCGCAGGAAGTCCACGGGGTCGGTGTCCGCCGGGGGATGTGTGGCCAGCAACTCCCGTGTGCGGCGGCGCAGTTCTTCGGCGTCGGTCATGCTGTCTCCTCCATCACCACGGCGATCCGGCCGGTGGAGCGGCCGTCCGCCACCTTCTGCACGGCCACGGCGGCCTCGCTCAGCGGCACCCGCTCGCTCACCAGCGGCTTGATCGCGCCCCGGGCGGCCAGGTCGGTGAGCTGCTCGTGGCACTGCAGGATCAGCTTCGGGTTCTTGGTGTTGTACAGGCCCCAGTGGAGGCCCAGGATCGAGTAGTTCTTCACGAGGGCGTGGTTGAGGGCGGGGCTCGGGATGGTGCCGCTGGCGAAGCCGACGACGACGATCCGGCCCTCGAAGGCGACGAGCTTGGCGGACTGGGCGTAGGCCTCGCCGCCGACGGGGTCGTAGATCACGTCGGCGCCCCGGCCGCCGGTGGCCTCCTTCACGGCCGCGACCACGTCCTCGGTGCGGCGGTCGACGACCACGTCACAGCCCAGCTCACGGGCCACGGCGGCCTTGTCCGCACCACCCACGACACCGATCACGGTGGCGCCGGCCGCCTTGCCGAGCTGGACGGCGGCGCTGCCGACACCGCCGGCGGCGGCGTGCACGAGCAGGGTCTCCCCCGCCTCCAGGTGCGCCCGGCGGTGCAGGGCGAACCAGCCCGTCTGGTAGCCGATGTGCAGCGCGGCGGCCTCGGCGTCGTCCAGCGACTCGGGCGCGGGCAGCAGGGCACGGGCGTCGGCGAGGGCGTACTCGGCGAAACCGCCGTACGGCAGCGCGGGGTTGGCGATCACGCGGCGGCCGTCCTCGGTCTCGCCGCAGATCTCCACGCCGGGCGTGAAGGGCAGCGGCGGGCGCACCTGGTACTGGCCGCGGCACAGCAGCGCGTCCGGGAAGTTGATGTTGGCGGCGCGCACGCGCAGCAACACCTGGCCGTCACCGGGTGCGGGGGGCTCCACCTCGCCCAGGCGCATCACCTCGCTCGGCTCGCCGTTCTCGTGCACTTGCCATGCCTGCATGCGGGGCCTCCACGGGACTGCTTCGTCTGACCGGGTCCGACCGCATACTAAGCGGTCGCTTGCCGATCAGGGAACCGTTCGCCGGATCCCGGCGCGCGTCGCGTGGGTCACTTTTTGGACGCCGGCCGCGCCCGTACGTGCATCCGCTCGCCCTGCGGCCCGAACAGACTGAGGAACTCCACCGGTCCCTCGCCCGTCGACCCGAACCAGTGCGGCACGCGCGTGTCGAACTCGGCGGCCTCCCCCGCCGAGAGCACCACCTCCTGCTCGCCGAGGACCAGCCGCAACCGCCCCGACAGCACATACAGCCACTCGTACCCCTCATGGGTGCGTGGATCCGGCTCCTGATCGCGCTGCGGTTCCAGCACCTTGAAGGCCTGGAGGCCGCCGGGCCGGCGGGTGAGCGGCCAGTGGGTGCGCCCGCCCCGCACGATCGGCTTGGACCGCACCCGCGGATCCCCCACCGGCGGCGCACCGACCAGTTCGTCCAGCGGCACCTTGTGGGCCTGGGCGATCGGCAGCAGCAGTTCGAGGCTGGGCTTGCGCAGGCCGGACTCCAGCCGGGAGAGGGTGCTCACGGAGATGCCGGTGACCTCGGACAGCGCGGCCAGCGTCACCTCCCGCTCCTTGCGCATGCGCCGCAGCCGCGGGCCCACCCCGGAGAGAACGTCGTCGGTACTCATGCCGGTATTGCAGGTTCGGCAAACAGGCTTGTCAATACCGCAGCGCCGGAGCGCGGAGCAGCCGGGCTGCAACGCGCCGTCCGCGCACATGCACGGCTGTCCGTCCCGCGACGGCATGTCGCCGGCCGAGTTCCTGGCGGTCGGGCGGGAGGAGATCGCCCGGTACGGCGTGCGGCTGGTCCGCGACCGGGTCGTGCACGCCGGCAGGGACGAGGCGGGCTTCACCGTCGTGCCCGGCGAGGGCGCGGAACTCGTCGTCGCCGACGACCGGCTCACCGGGGTCCGGCTCGCTGCGGGGACGTGGGCTGACAAGCGTGGACAGCAGCGCCCGGAGGGGCGCGGGGAACTGCGCGACCAGCCACGACGGCGCCGCAGACGAACGACGACGAGCCGCGGCCCACCCCGGCGGAGCGCAACCGGGTGTGTTCCGGCGCCCCCCGTAGGACTATGGCCGCATGCTGCTGACCCGGCTCGCCCAGGTGTCCCAGGAGGTCGCCGCGACGGCGGCGCGGTCCCGCAAGACGGCCCTGCTCGCCGAGCTGTTCCGGGACGCGGAGGCGGACGACGTGCCGATCGTCATCCCCTACCTGGCCGGACGGCTGCCGCAGGGCCGGCTCGGCGTCGGCTGGAAGGTGCTCGGCCGCCCGGTGCCCCCGGCCGCCGAGCCCACCCTCACGGTCCGGGAGGTCGACGCCCTGCTCGGCGAGCTGGGCAAGGTGTCCGGTCCGGGTTCACAGGCGGAGCGGACGCGGCTCGTCGGCGAGCTGATGGGCGCCGCCACCGAGGAGGAGCAGCGTTTCCTGCTCGGTCTGCTCACCGGCGAGGTACGGCAGGGCGCGCTGGACGCCGTCGCGGTGGAGGGCCTCGCCCGGGCGACCGACGCCGACCCGGCCGCCGTACGGCGGGCGGTGATGCTCGCCGGGTCGCTGCAGACGGTCGCCCAGGCCCTGCTGGCCGAGGGGCCCGGCGCGCTGGACCGCTTCCGGCTCACGGTCGGCCGGCCCGTGCTGCCGATGCTGGCGCACAGCGCCTCCTCGGTCGCCGAGGCGGTGGAGAAGCTGGGCGCCTGCGCGGTGGAGGAGAAGCTGGACGGCATTCGGGTGCAGATCCACCGGGACGGCGACACGGTCCGTGTGCACACCCGCACCCTGGACGACATCACCGACCGGCTGCCCGAAGTGACGGCTGCGGCGCGGGAGTTGCGGAGCGATCGGTTCATCCTGGACGGCGAGGTGATCTCCTTCGACGCGTCCGGACGGCCCCGGTCCTTCCAGGAGACGGCGGGCCGGGTCGGCTCCCGCACGGACGTGGCGAAGGCGGCCGAGGAGGTCCCGGTCTCCCCCGTCTTCTTCGACGTCCTGTCGGTCGACGGCACCGATCTGCTGGACCTGCCCTTCGCCGAGCGGCACGCGGAGCTGGCCCGGCTGGTGCCGGAGCCGATGCGGGTGCGCCGGACGGTCGCCTCGGGGCCGGAGGACATCGCGGAGGCGGAACGGTTCCTCGCCGAGACGCTGGCCCGCGGTCACGAGGGTGTGGTGGTCAAGGCGCTGGACGCCCCCTACAGCGCGGGCCGGCGCGGCGCCTCCTGGCTGAAGGTCAAGCCCGTCCACACCCTCGACCTGGTGGTGCTGGCCGCCGAGTGGGGACACGGCCGCCGCACGGGCAAGCTCTCCAACCTCCACCTGGGCGCCCGCAGCCCCGACGGCGGCTTCACCATGCTCGGCAAGACCTTCAAGGGCATGACCGACGCGATGCTCGCCTGGCAGACCGAGCGGCTGCAGGAACTGGCGGTCGAGGACACCGGCTGGGTGGTCCGGGTCCGCCCCGAACTCGTCGTGGAGATCGCCTACGACGGCCTGCAGCGCTCCTCCCGCTACCCGGCCGGCGTCACCCTCCGCTTCGCCCGCGTGGTCCGTTACCGCGAGGACAAGCGCCCCGAGGAGGCCGATACGGTGGAGGCCCTGCTGACGGCCCACCCGGAGGTCGAGCCGTGACGGTGCGTGCGACGAGGCATAGCGCGGGACTGCTGTTGTTCCGGCACACCGGTGAGGGAGTCGAGGTGTTGCTGGGCCATATGGGAGGCCCGTTCTGGGCGAAGAAGGACGCGGGCGCCTGGACCGTGCCCAAGGGCGAGTACGAACCCGACGAGCCCGCCTGGGAGGCCGCCCGGCGGGAGTTCCAGGAGGAACTGGGGCTGGCGCCGCCCGACGGGGAGGCCGTAGCGCTGGGCGAGGTCGTGCAGAGGAACGGCAAGATCGTCACCGCGTGGGCCGTCGAGGCGGACCCGGACCTGACGGGCTTCAGTCCCGGCACCTTCGCCATGGAGTGGCCGCCGAGGTCCGGCCGGGTGCGGGAGTTCCCGGAGCTGGACCGGGTGGAGTGGCTCGGCCTGGACCGGGCCCGTGAGCTGATCATCTCGGCGCAGACCGCGTTTCTCGACCGGCTGGCGGAGCACTCGGGCTGAACAGGGGGCTTTCGCGTTGCGGCTCGCCCGGGCGCGCGCGAAGGTCGAAGCAAGCCCGCTCCCAGGGAGGTCAGCCATGGCCATCGCGACGGTGAACCCGGCGAACGGCGAGACGCTCAAGACGTACGAGCCGATGGGCGAAGAGGAGCTGGAACGCCGGCTCCAGCTCGCCGAGGCCACGTTCCGCACCTACCGGACGACCACGTTCGCCGACCGCGCCCGGCTGATGAACAGGGCCGCCGGCCTGCTGGAGGAGGACCAGCAGGAGATCGCCCGGGTCATGACCACCGAGATGGGCAAACCGATCAAGCAGGCACGGGCGGAGGCCGCGAAGTGCGCCAAGGCGATGCGCTGGTACGCCGAGCGCGCCGAGGGGCTGCTTGCCGACGAGGAGCCCGCCGAGCCGGACGTGCGCGATGCGGGCGCCTCCCGGGTGCGGGTGTGCTACCGCCCGCTGGGCCCGGTCCTCGCGGTGATGCCGTGGAACTTCCCGCTGTGGCAGGTGGTCCGGTTCGCCGCGCCCGCGCTGATGGCGGGCAACGTGGGTCTGCTCAAGCACGCCTCCAACGTCCCGCAGACGGCCCTGTACCTGGAGGACCTGTTCCACCGGGCGGGCTTCACGGAGGGCTGTTTCCAGACGCTGCTGGTCGGGTCCGCGGCGGTGGACGACATCCTGCGCGACGAACGCGTGAAGGCGGCGACGCTGACGGGCAGCGAGCCCGCGGGCCGCGCGGTCGCCTCCACCGCCGGCGAGATGATCAAGAAGACGGTGCTGGAGCTGGGCGGCAGCGACCCGTATGTCGTCATGCCCTCCGCCGACCTGGACCGGGCGGCCGCGGTGGCGGTGACCGCGCGCGTGCAGAACAACGGGCAGTCCTGCATCGCCGCCAAGCGGTTCATCGTGCACACCGACGTCTACGACACCTTCGCCGAGAAGTTCGTCGCCGCCATGAAGGCGCTCAAGGTCGGCGACCCGCTGGAGGAGGACACCGAGGTCGGGCCGCTCTCCAGCGAGCAGGGGCGCGGCGACCTGGAGGAACTGGTCGAGGACGCGAAGCGCAGCGGCGCCGAGGTGCTGTGCGGCGGCGAGCGCCCGGACGGGCCGGGCTGGTACTACCCGCCGACCGTGCTGGCCGGGATCACCCGGGAGATGCGCATCCACCGGGAGGAGGCGTTCGGACCGGTGGCCACGCTGTACCGGGCCGGCGACGTGGACGAGGCACTGCTCATCGCCAACGACTCGCTGTTCGGGCTGAGTTCCAATGTGTGGACGCGGGACGAGAGCGAGGTGGAGCGGTTCACCCGCGACCTGGAGGCCGGGTCCGTGTTCGTCAACGGGATGACCGCCTCCCATCCGGCGTTCCCGTTCGGCGGGGTCAAGCGGTCCGGGTTCGGGCGTGAGCTGTCCGGGCACGGAATCCGCGAGTTCTGCAACATCACCACGGTTTGGCAGGGTGCGTGAGCGCTGCGCGGCTAGCATCCGGTTTGTGAACGGCGAAGTGACTCTGCCTCTGATCGTGGACGACCGTGGGGCCCTGCAGGTGGCTGCGGCCGACGTGAGTAAGTTGCTGCGGACCGTGGGCGCTCGGTGGCTGCATCTGGTCGAGGGCGGGGAACCGGGCCTGGACGAGGATACGGTGGCCGCTCTGACCATCGAGCTGGCCAAGCTGGCGGATCGCATCGACGTGGCCTGCATCGCGCACAGCAGTGGGGCGCCGTAGACCGCTGTGCGGGCTGCCCCACCGCTTCCCCGCCGTAACAGTCGTCATCGGATTTCCCCTCGTCCGGCGGTGGAATTCGCCTTTCGAGCGCGGCCCCGGGTCCCCGATTCGGAGTAACCCAACGCGAGATAGTCGTCCTCCTGGGTGACGGTGGGTGTAGCACCCACAGAGGTGAACCACCTTCTGGCCGGTGGGCGAAGGCCCGCCGAAAGCGGAAAGCAGGGACGGTTCATGGCGACTTTGTGCAGACCCTCGGTGTCGGTCCCGGAGCACGTGATCACGATGGAGGAGACGCTGGAGCTGGCGCGCTCCCGCCACGCGGACCACCCTCAACTGGCACTCGCACTGCGCCTCATCGAGAACACGGGCGTCAAGACCCGGCACATCGTGCAGCCCATCGAGGAGACCCTGAAGCACCCGGGCTTCGAGGACCGCAACAAGCTCTACGAGGCCGAGGCCAAGGCCCGGGTCCCCGCCGTGATCCAGCGGGCGCTGGACGACGCGGAGCTGCTCACCGGCGACATCGACGTGATCATCTACGTGTCGTGCACGGGCTTCATGATGCCCTCGCTGACGGCGTGGCTGATCAACGAGATGGACTTCGACTCCACCACCCGTCAGCTACCCATAGCCCAGCTGGGCTGCGCGGCCGGCGGGGCGGCCATCAACCGGGCGCACGACTTCTGCTCGGCCTACCCGAACGCCAACGCGCTCATCGTGGCCTGCGAGTTCTGCTCGCTGTGCTACCAGCCCACCGACCTCGGCGTCGGCTCGCTGCTCTCCAACGGCCTGTTCGGCGACGGCATCGCCGCCGCCGTGGTCCGCGGAAACGGCGGTACGGGCGTCCGTCTGGAGCGCAACGGCTCCTACCTGATCCCGAAGACGGAGGACTGGATCGCGTACGACGTCCGGGCCACCGGCTTCCACTTCCTGCTGGACAAGCGGGTGCCCGCCACCATGGAGCCGCTCGCCCCGGCGCTGAAGGACCTCGCCGGCATGCACGGCTGGGACGCGTCCGACCTGGACTTCTACATCATCCACGCGGGCGGCCCCCGCATACTCGACGACCTCAGCAAGTTCCTGGAGGTCGAGCCGCACGCGTTCCGGTTCAGCCGGGCCACGCTCACCGAGTACGGCAACATAGCCAGCGCCGTCGTCCTGGACGCGCTGCGCCGGCTGTTCGACGAGGGCGGCGCCGAGGACAGGGCGCGCGGTCTGCTCGCCGGGTTCGGTCCCGGCATCACGGCCGAGATGACGGTCGGCCGCTGGGTCAGCGCGGACGGTGGCCCGCGATGACCGCGGAGACGACGCTCACCGAGACCCTGCCCCCGATCCGGCAGTGGCCGGCGCTCGACCTGACCGGGACGGACTTCGACCCGGTGCTGACCGAGCTGATGGGCGAGGGACCGGTCACCCGCATCCAGCTGTCCAACGGCGAGGGCTGGGCGTGGCTGGTGACGCGGCACGACGATGTGCGCATGGTCACCAACGACCCGCGCTTCAGCCGTGAGGCGGTCATGGAGCAGCCGGTCACGCGGCTCGCCCCGCACTTCGTCCCGGACCGCGGCGCGGTCGGCTTCCTCGACCCGCCCGACCACACCCGGCTGCGCCGCGCGGTGGCCGCCGCGTTCACCGCGAAGGGTGTGGAGCGGGTACGGGAGAAGGCACGGGCCATGGTCGACGAGCTGGTCGACGAGCTCCTGCAGGACGGGCCGCCCGCCGATCTCACCAGTGCGGTGCTCAGCCCGTTCCCGATCGCGGTGATCTGCGAGCTGATGGGCGTCCCGCCCGGTGACCGGCACACCGTGCACGCCTGGACCCAGGTCATCCTGTCCTCCTCGCACGGCAAGGAGGTCAGCGAGAAGGCCAAGCGGGAGATGAGCACCTACTTCTCCGACCTCATCGGGTTGCGCGAGAACAGCGCGGCCGAGGACGTCACCTCACTGCTCGGCGCCGCGGTGGGCCGGGAGGAGGTCACCCTGGAGGAGGCCGTCGGTCTCGCCGTCCTCCTCCAGATCGGCGGCGAGGCGGTCACCAACAACAGCGGGCAGATGTTCTACCTGCTGCTGACCCGCCCCGACCTGATCGAACGGCTGCGCGGCGAGCCGCGGATCCGGCCACAGGCCATCGACGAGCTCCTGCGCTACATCCCGCACCGCAACGCGGTCGGGCTGTCCCGGATCGCCATGGAGGACGTCGAGATCAAGGGCCACCGCATCCGCGCGGGCGACCCGGTCTATGTCTCCTACCTGGCCGCCAACCGCGACCCGGACGTCTTCCCCGACCCGGAGACCATCGACTTCTCGCGCAGTCCGAACCCGCATGTGTCGTTCGGTTTCGGCCCGCACTACTGCCCCGGCGGCCAGCTCGCCCGGCTGGAGTCGGAGCTGCTGGTGAACGCCCTGCTGGACCGGGTTCCGGGCCTGAAGCTGGCCGTGCCGCCGGAGCAGGTGCCCTTCAAGAAGGGCGCGCTGATCCGGGGGCCCGAGGCCCTGCCGGTGACATGGTGAGCCACCGATGACGCAGACCGAGGGACTGCTCGTGCCGCCGGGCCACGGCCGTGTCGTCGCGACACCGGCACAGCGTGTGACGTTCAAGGTCACCGGCACCCACTCGCGGATGGCTTCCGCCTTCGAGGTGGAGGTCCCGCCGGGGTTCGACGTGGGCGCCCATGTGCACACGCGCAGCGAGGAGCTGTTCTATGTCCTCGAAGGCGAACTGGACGTGCTCGCCTTCGAGCCGCGCATCCGCACACCGGACAACTGGCAGAAGTGGGAGTCCAGTTCGGGCAGCCGGGTGGTCCGGGCGACCCCGGGCACGGTCATCGTCGTACCCCCGGGGTGCCCGCACGCGTTCGCGAACCCGACGGACACCTCCGCGAAGATGTTCTTCCAGGCGAGCCCGCCGCCGGATCACGAGCGCTACTTCGAGGAGCTGCTGGAGATCCTCGGCAGCGGGGGCCCACCCGACCAGGAGGCGATCGAGGCGCTGAGGGCCAAGTACGACATCGAGCAGCTGACGCCGCTCAGGCATCGTTAGCGGATGGGCATGCCCGCGAGGGTGCGGGCGATCACCAGCCGCTGGATCTCACTCGTGCCTTCGAAGATCGTGTAGATGGCCGAGTCCCGGTGCATCCGCTCGACGGGGTACTCCCTGGTGTAGCCGTTGCCGCCGAGGATCTGGATGGCCTGGGCCGTGACCTTCTTGGCCGTCTCGCTGGCGAACAGCTTGGACATCGAGCCCTCGGCCGCGGTGAACGGCCTCCCGTTGACCGCCATCCACGAGGCACGCCACACCAGCAGCCGGGCGGCGTCGATCTGCGTCCGCATGTCCGCGAGCTGGAAGGCCACCCCCTGGTTGTCGATGATCGGCCGACCGAACTGCTCCCGGGTCCTGGCGTAGTCGAGGGCGACCTCGTACGCGGCCCGCGCCGTGCCGACCGCCATCGCGCCGACGGCCGGGCGGGACGCCTCGAACGTGGCCATCGCCGCGTTCTTCACCCGCTCGCCTCCGGCCGCCTTCGCCTTCTCGCGGGCCCGCGCGAGCCGCTCGTCCAGCTTCTCCTTTCCGCCGAGCAGGCAGGAACCGGGGACCCGGACGTTGTCGAGGATGACCTCCGCGGTGTGCGAGGCGCGGATGCCGTGCTTCTTGAACTTCTGGCCCTGGGCAAGGCCCGGCGTGCCCGGCGGGACGATGAAGGAGGCGTGCCCCTTGGAGCCCAGCTCCGGGTCGACGCAGGCGACGACGACGTGGACGTTGGCGATGCCGCCGTTGGTCGCCCAGGTCTTCGTGCCGTTGATCACCCACTCGTCCTTGGCCTCGTCGTACACGGCACGCGTACGCATGGAGGCGACGTCGGAGCCGGCGTCGGGCTCGGAGGAGCAGAACGCGGCGACCTTGACGTCGTTCTGGTCGCCGTACATCTGCGGGATCCAGGTGCCGATCTGTTCCTCGGTTCCGTTGGCGAGAACGCCCACGGCGGCGAGGCCGGTGCCCACAATGGAGAGGGCGATGCCCGCATCGCCCCAGAACAGCTCCTCCATGGCCATCGGGATACCGAGGCCGGTGGGGTCGAAGTACTGCTGGGCGTAGAAGTCGAGGGAGTAGATGCCGACCTTCGCCGCCTCCTGGATGACCGGCCAGGGAGTCTCCTCGCGCTCGTCCCACTCGGCGGCCGCGGGGCGGATCACGTCGGCGGCGAAGCCATGGAGCCAGTCCCGGACTTCCTTCTGTTCGTCGTTCAGCTCCATGGTGAACTCGGCCATGTCCCCTCCAGCGGCGGCAGTGCGATGTTACTAGCGGTAACCCGAGTCTGTTACCGGCGGGTAGGAAAAGTCAACCGCCGATGACGCCCCGCCATCCCGTTCGATGTCAGGGGCCCAGTCAGTGTTAGTTTGCGCAGGCGTCACCGAATCAGCACGGGTGGGGAGAGCACATGGACACCACACAGCGGACCGATCAGCAGCGGTCCGCCGACCGCCGACGGCGCGAGCTGCTGGAGGCCGCCGACCGGGTGGTGCTGCGCGACGGCCCACAGGCGTCGATGAACGCGATCGCGGCGGAAGCGGGAATCACCAAGCCGATCCTTTATCGCCACTTCGGCGACAAGGGCGGCCTCTACGCGGCTTTGGCCAAGCGGCACACGGATGCGCTGCTCGATTCGCTGCGGGCGGCGCTGGACGCTCCCGCCGAGAGGCGCGAGCGGGTGGAGTCCACGCTGGACACGTATCTCGCCGCGATCGAGGCACGGCCTCAGGTGTATCGGTTCCTGATGCATCCCGCGGAGGGCACTGCCGGGAGCGACCACGGCTTCGATGTCGGCAAGCATTCGGCTCCGCTGCTCCGGCGGATGGGCGAGGAGCTGGCCCAGGTCATCGAGGAGCGGGTGGATCTGGGACCGGAGAGTCAGCAGCTGGCGCGGGTGTGGGGGCACGGGATCGTCGGGATGATGCATGCGGCCGGGGACTGGTGGCTGGGGGAACGGCCTTGCTCCCGCGCCGAGTTGGTGCGGTCTCTTGCGGATTTGCTGTGGGGACGTCTTGCGGCTGCGGGGGACAGAATGGGGGGCCCGGGGTTCTGACGGCCGGCCTTCACGTGCGGGTGCGTGGGGGCTTGCCGCGCCCACGCGGCGGAGCCGCATACCGATACAGCCCCGCACCCCTTCAGGCAGGACCACTCGCCCGGCGCCATGAAGCCCGCTTCAGCTGCCTGCCCAGCCTCCGCTTCCGCCACCCCGTGAGGTGATCCGCGTACACCCGGCCCTCCAGGTGGTCCCACTCGTGCTGCAGGCACCTGGCGAAGAAACCCGTGCCGTGCACGGTGATCGGCTCGCCCTTCACGGTGAAGCCCTCGACCACCGCATGGTCGTAGCGCTCGGTCCCCGCTTCCAGGCCCGGCAGGGACAGGCAGCCCTCCGGGCCGCGGATCACCACGCCGTCCGTCTCCACCAGCCGTGGGTTCACCACATGCCCGAGATGGCGCACATCGTCATCATCCGGGCAGTCGTAGACGAACACCCGCAAAGGAACACCCACCTGATTCGCCGCCAGACCCACCCCCTGCGCCGCGTACATCGTGGCGAACAAGTCCTCCACGAGCGCCGCCAGATCGGGACCGAAGCCGGTGACTTCCCGGCATTGCTCGCGCAGCGGTGCGTCTCCGAGCAGGGAAAGAGGCCGGACTCGCCCGTGGGCGCCCGGGATCGTGCCGTGTCGCATAGCGGCAAGGGTACGGTTCCTTCAGCTCATGCCCGCCGCACAGGCGTGGGGCGGGATTCGGGTGTGCGAACGGATCTCGATAGGCTTCAGGTCCACACCACGTTGCCGGATGGCCCCAGGCGCGGCGCGTACGCAAGGAGGATCGAGAACTGATGGCAGGCAACTCGGACCCGCTCTCGCCGCGGGCCAAGCTGGCCGTGACCGCGGGCAAGGCGGTCGCTGCGGCATCACGTGCCGCAGGGCGCGGCAGCGGGTCGGTGATCGGTGGCCGGGTCGCGCTGAAACTCGACCCCGATCTGCTCGGACGGCTCGCCCAGAACCTGGACGTCGTCCTGGTGTCCGCCACCAACGGCAAGACGACGACGACCCGGCTGATCGCCGAGGCGCTGCGCGCCGCGGGCCCGGTCGTGTCGAACGCGCTCGGCGCCAACATGCCGGCCGGTATCACCTCCGCGCTCGCGGGCGGCTCGGACGCGAAGTTCGGTGTCATCGAGGTCGACGAGAAGTACCTGGCCGGTGTGGCCAGGGACACCGGCCCCAAGTGCATCGCCCTGCTCAACCTCTCCCGCGACCAGCTGGACCGCGCCGCCGAGACCCGGATGCTCGCCGAGAACTGGCGCGAGGGCCTCGCCGGCTCCAAGGCCGTCGTCGTCGCCAACTGCGACGACCCGCTGGTGGTCTGGGCCGCTTCCTCCTCCCCGAACGTGGTCTGGGTCGCGGCCGGGCAGATGTGGAAGGACGACGCCTGGTCCTGCCCGTCCTGCGGTGGCGTGATGCAGCGCCCCGGGGACGACTGGTTCTGCGGGGAGTGCGGGTTCCGGCGGCCCACGCCGACCTGGGCGCTGTCCGGTGACCATGTGCTGGATCCGCACGGGTCCGCCTGGCCGATCCATCTGCAGCTGCCGGGCCGTGCCAACAAGGCGAACGCGGCCAGCTCCGCCGCCGTCGCGGCCGTCTTCGGGGTGCCGCCGCAAGTCGCCCTGGAGCGGATGTACCAGGTGCAGGCCGTGGCCGGACGCTATGACGTCGTGCAGTTCCAGAACCGTGATCTGCGGCTGCTGCTGGCCAAGAACCCGGCCGGCTGGCTGGAGACGTTCTCGCTGATCGACCCGCCGCCCGCCCCGGTGATCCTGTCCGTGAACGCGCGCGGAGCCGACGGCACCGACACCTCCTGGCTGTGGGACGTCGACTACACCCGGCTGACCGGCCACCCGATCTTCGTCATCGGTGACCGGAAGCTGGACCTCGCCGTCCGCCTGGAGGTCGCGAACCAGCACTTCCAGGTCTGCGAGGACCTCGACCAGGCCGTGCAGATGTGTCCGCCGGGCCGTATCGAGGTCATCGCGAACTACACCGCGTTCCAGGACCTGCGCCGCCGCGTCGGCAACTGATCTTCGAAGGGCGATCACCTCATGAGCGACAACCAACTGCGGCTGGTGTGGATCTACCCGGACCTGCTGAGCACCTACGGCGACCAGGGCAATGCCCTCGTCGTGGAGCGCCGGGCGCGGCAGCGCGGCCTGGACGTGGCCCGGCTCGACGTGCGCAGCGACCAGCCGATCCCGACCTCCGGCGACATCTATCTGATCGGCGGCGGTGAGGACCGTCCGCAGCGGCTCGCGGCCGAGCGGCTGCGCCGTGACGGGCATCTGCAGCGGGCGGTGCAGAACGGCGCGATCGTCTTCTCCGTCTGTGCCGGCTACCAGATCCTCGGCCACGAGTTCGTCAACGACCTCGGCCAGCGCGAGCCGGGCCTCGGCCTGCTCGACGTGGTCTCGGTGCGCGGCGAGGGCGAGCGGTGCGTCGGTGACGTGCTCGCCGACGTCGATCCGCAGCTCGGGCTGCCGCAGCTGACCGGCTTCGAGAACCACCAGGGTGTGACCCACGTCGGCCCGTCCGCCCGGCCCTTCGCCCAGGTGAAGGTCGGCAACGGCAACGGCACCGGGGACGGCACGGAGGGCGCGTACAACGGGACCGTCTTCGGTACGTACATGCACGGCCCGGTCCTCGCCCGCAACCCGCAGATCGCCGACCTGCTGCTGAAGCTGGCGCTCGATGTCAACGCGCTGCCGCCGGTCGACGACCGCTGGTACGAGGCGCTCCGCAACGAGCGCATCGCGGCTGCGCAGCAGCCTGCGTGAACACAGCGGCCCGGCAGCAGCCCGCGTGAGCGCCGCTCCAGCGGGATTTCAGCGGGTCCCGGCAGGCTCGTGGTGGGGCCCGCCTGACAGGCCGTCCGCTCACATGTGCGGGCGCGTCCAGCAGGCGGACGCCCGCTACGGAGCCACCCCCTCACGCCGGTAGGGTGGCCGGGAATCCGCCGGACAACGTGGTCCGGTTACCCGGCCCACGTTGAGAAGGTATTTCGGGCTATGCGCATTGGTGTCCTCACGTCCGGCGGCGACTGCCCCGGCCTGAACGCCGTCATCCGGTCCGTCGTGCACCGTGCCGTCGCCGACCACGGCGACGAGGTCATCGGTTTCCGGGACGGCTGGAAGGGCCTCCTGGAGTGCGACTACCTCAAGCTCGACCTCGACGCCGTGGGCGGCATCCTGGCCCGCGGCGGCACCATCCTCGGCTCCTCCCGGGTCCAGCCCTCGCATCTGCGGGACGGTGTCGAACGGGCGAAGGGCCATGTCGAGGAGCTCGGCCTGGACGCGATCATTCCGATCGGCGGCGAGGGCACGCTGAAGGCGGCCCGGCTGATGTACGACAGCGGACTGCCGATCGTCGGCGTGCCGAAGACCATCGACAACGACATCGCCGTCACGGACGTCACCTTCGGCTTCGACACGGCCGTGGGGGTGGCGACGGAGGCGCTGGACCGGCTGAAGACCACCGCCGAGTCCCACCAGCGCGTGCTGGTCGTGGAGGTCATGGGCCGGCACACCGGCTGGATCGCACTGCACTCCGGCATGGCGGCCGGCGCCCACGCCATCGTCGTTCCGGAACGGCCTTTCGACATCGAGGAGTTGGCGGCCAAGGTCGGCGAGCGGTTCGACGCGGGCAAGCGGTTCGCGATCGTGGTCGCGGCGGAGGGGGCCAAGCCGAAGGCCGGCACGATGGACTTCGACGAGGGCGGCAAGGACATCTACGGCCACGAGCGCTTCGCCGGGATCGCCCGGCAGCTGTCGGTCGAGCTGGAGCACCGGCTCGGCAAGGAGGCGCGGCCGGTGATCCTCGGGCATGTGCAGCGGGGTGGTACACCGACGGCCTATGACCGGGTACTGGCGACCCGTTTCGGCTGGCACGCGGTGGAGGCCGTGCACCGCGGTGAGTTCGGGATGATGACGGCTCTGCGCGGGACGGACATCGTCATGGTGCCGCTGGCGGAGGCCGTGGAGACCCTGAAGACGGTTCCCGTGGAGCGGTACGACGAGGCGGAATGCGTGCTGTAGTTCACCCGAGAACAACCCGCCCCCGGTCACAGCTGTGACCGGGGGCGGTTCTACTCTTGGGGCGGACAACTCGCACAACCCCCACGAATCAGGAGCCGCCGGATGGATCACAGCGGGCACGGCATGATGATGGATCTGCCGCCGTTCACGCTGGGGCGGGGGCTCCAGTGGTCGGCGGACCCCTTCTTCCTCGTGGCCTGTCTGCTCGGGCTGGGTCTGTACGGCTGGGGTGTCGTACGGCTGCGGCGGCGCGGGGACGCGTGGCCCGTCGGCCGTACGGTGGCGTACGTCGTCGGTGTGCTCACCGTCGGCCTGGTGATGTGCACCAAGCTGAACGACTACGGCATGGTCATGTTTAGCGTGCACATGGTGCAGCACATGATCATCAGCATGCTGTCGCCGATCCTGATCCTGCTCGGCGCGCCGGTCACGCTGGCGCTGCGTGCGCTGCCGGCCGCCGGCCGGGGCCGCAAGGGCCCGCGCGAGCTGCTGCTGGCGCTGCTGCACAGCCGCTACATGCGGATCATCACCCACCCGGCGTTCACGATCCCGCTGTTCATCGCGAGTCTGTACGCGCTGTACTTCACCCCGATCTTCGACTTCCTGATGGGGTCCAGGGCCGGGCACCTCGCGATGATGGTGCACTTCCTCGCGGTCGGGGTCGTCTTCTTCTGGCCGATCATCGGTGTGGACCCCGGCCCGCACCGGCCGGGGTATCTGCTGCGGATGCTGGAGCTGTTCGCCGGCATGCCGTTCCACGCGTTCTTCGGCATCGCGCTGATGATGGCGTCGACGCCGATGGTGGACACCTTCCGGCACCCGTCGGCCTCGCTCGGCATCGACGCGCTGTCCGACCAGAACGCGGCCGGCGGTATCGCCTGGGCGTTCAGCGAGATCCCGTCCGTGCTGGTGCTGATCGCGCTGCTGTTCCAGTGGTACAGCTCCGAGCAACGGCAGGCCAAGCGCAAGGACCGGGCCGCCGACCGGGACGGCGACAAGGAGCTGGAGGCGTACAACGCCTATCTGGCCTCCCTGAACGCCCGCGAGGGTTAGACGGAGCCGTCCCCTCCGGGCGGGATCGGGGGCACCATGGTCGGGGACGGACCACGAGGAGGGTGTCGCGATGCCCGGTTCCACGAACGGTTCCACCAAGGCGATGGGGGCTCTCACGGTCGGCGGGCTCGTCGTCGTGACCGCCTATACCGTCGCCCTCGGCAGCAACGGCTGGCTGTGGTTCGGCTGGGTGGTGCTGGGTCTGCTGACGCTCGCCATGGTCGTCACCCAGTCGTGAGGCCTGCCGCCGTGCGGGTCTGGCCTACAGTGCCCGCATGAACAGCAGGACGCCCTCGTTCGACGACCTCGACCGCAAGATCACCACCGCGCTGATGGCGAACGCCCGCACCAGCTTCGCCGAGATCGGCGCGGACATCGGGCTGTCCGCGACCGCGGTCAAGCGGCGCGTGGACCGGCTGCGCGAGACCGGCGTGATCACCGGGTTCACGGCGACGGTGAAGCCCTCGGCGCTCGGCTGGCGCACCGAGGCGTACGTCGAGGTCTACTGCGAGGGCGCGGCCCCGCCGAGGCGGCTGGCGGAGGTCGTGCGCAACCATCCGGAGATCGCGGCGGCGATGACGGTCACCGGCGGCGCCGACGCGCTGCTGCATGTGCGGGCGCGGGATGTGGAGCACTTCGAGGAGGTGCTCGAGCGGATCCGCGTCGAGCCGTTCATCCGGAAGACGATCAGCGTGATGGTGCTGTCCCACCTCCTCCCGGAAAGCCCGGAAGCGGGCGCGACCCATGCGGCGCCGGAATGACCGGAACCATGCGCAGGAGTAGTGCGCGAACCGGCTGAACAACGCAGCGATGCTGCGCATCTGCGCAGGTATTTTTCCTTGTCGGCCGTCTGCCTCCCTTTCTACCGTGGATCACATCCCAAGTGACACACTGCAAAGCGGAGGAAACCCTCTGTGTCCGAAAGCCGTGTACAGCGCCCTCGGCGCTTTCTCGTCTGTGAACCCAGACATTTCGCCGTGCAGTACGCGATCAATCCGTGGATGCAGCCCGACAGGCCCGTCGACGTGGACCTCGCCCAGGAGCAGTGGCAGACGCTGATCCGCGCCTACCGCGCCCACGGGCACACCGTCGACTCGGTCGAGCCGGTCCCCGGACTGCCCGACATGGTCTTCGCGGCCAACGCGGCGTGCGTGGTCGGCGGCCGGGTCTTCGGCTCGCTGTTCCACGCGCCGGAGCGGCGTCCGGAGTCGGTGCACTACGACACCTGGTTCAAGGCGGCGGGCTACGACGTGTACCGCCCCGAGTCGGTGACCGAGGGCGAGGGCGACCTCGTGTGGACGGGCCGGTACGTGCTCGCCGGCACCGGTTTCCGCACCACGCGCGAGGCACACCGGGAGGCGCAGGAGTTCCTCGGCCACCCGGTGATCGGCCTGACCCTGGTGGACCCGTACTTCTACCACCTGGACACGGCGCTGTTCGTCCTCGACGACGACAACATCTGTTACTACCCGGAGGCGTTCTCGGCGGGCAGCCGCGAGGTGCTGCGCCGGCTGTACCCGGAGGCGGTGCTCGCCACCCGCGAGGACGCGATGACGTTCGGTCTGAACTCCGTGTCCGACGGCCGCAACGTCTTCATCGCGCCCCGCGCCGAGGCCCTCGCCGACCGTCTGGCCGGCCACGGTTACGTCCCCGTCCCCGTCGACCTGTCGGAGTTCCACAAGGCAGGCGGCGGCATCAAGTGCTGCACCCAGGAGATCCGCTGATGACCGCACCCGCGCGCACCCGCACGTCCGCCGACCTGATCCGCGCGGAGGAGCCCGTCCTCGCGCACAACTACCACCCGCTGCCCGTGGTGGTGGCCCGGGCCGAGGGCACCTGGGTGGAGGACGTCGAGGGCACCCGCTATCTCGACATGCTCGCCGGCTACTCGGCGCTCAACTTCGGCCACCGGCACCCGGCGCTGATCGAGGCCGCGCACCGCCAGCTCGACCAGCTGACGCTGACCTCCCGCGCCTTCCACAACGACCGGCTCGCGGAGTTCGCCGAGCGGCTCACGGAACTGACCGGCCTGGACATGGTGCTGCCGATGAACACCGGCGCCGAGGCGGTGGAGAGCGGCATCAAGGTGGCCCGCAAGTGGGCGTACGACGTCAAGGGCGTCCCGGCCGACCGGGCGACGATCGTGGTCGCGGCCGACAACTTCCACGGCCGTACGACGACGATCGTCAGCTTCTCCACCGACGAGACGGCCCGCACGGGCTTCGGCCCGTTCACACCCGGCTTCCGGATCGTGCCGTACAACGACCTGGCCGCGCTGGAGGAGGCCGTCGACGAGACGACGGCGGCGGTGCTGATCGAGCCCATCCAGGGCGAGGCGGGCGTGCTCATCCCCGACGACGGCTATCTGGCGGGCGTCCGCGAGCTGACCCGCCGCAAGGGCTGCCTGTTCATCGCGGACGAGATCCAGTCCGGCCTGGGGCGTACGGGCCGTACCCTCGCCGTCGAGCACGAGGACGTCGTCCCGGACGTACTGCTGCTCGGCAAGGCGCTCGGCGGCGGGATCGTGCCGGTGTCGGCGGTGGTGGCCCGGCGCGAGGTGCTCGGGGTGCTGCACCCGGGCGAGCACGGCTCGACCTTCGGCGGCAACCCGCTCGCCGCCGCGGTCGGCACCGCGGTGGTGGAGCTGCTGGAGACCGGCGAGTTCCAGCGGCGGGCCGCCGAGCTGGGCGTCATCCTGCGGGACGGGCTGACCGAGCTGGTCGGCAAGGGCGTCCTCGGCTTCCGGGCGCGCGGTCTGTGGGCGGGCGTCGACGTCGACCCGGCGATCGGCACCGGCCGGGAGGTCAGCGAGCGGCTGATGCGGGAAGGGATCCTGGTGAAGGACACCCACGGCTCCACGATCCGGCTGGCGCCCCCGCTGACGATCACGGCCGAGGAACTGCGCTCCGCGCTGGCGGCGCTGGAGAAGGTGCTGGGTTCCTGAGCTCGGCGGGGGGTGGCCGTACGCCGCCCCCCGTTCCCCTCCCCCACCCGATGGCCGAAGGGTGAGGATGGGGACAAGAGGTGGTAGACCACTCTCAGCGACAGAGAGGTCGGCCGTGGGCACTCACGAGGAGCGGGACGTCGCCCGGCACCGGTTCGACGTGGCCGACGCCGCGCCCGTGCTGCTCGACGCCCGGGGCGTGGTGACCAGCTGGACGCCGGACGCCCAGCGGCTGCTGGCGTACCCGGCCGCCGAGGTGGTGGGCACCGGGGTGACCGGTCTGCTGTCCGCCGAGGACGCCGCGCGGGTGCCCGAGCTGGCCGAGCGGTGCCGCAGGGACGGCGGCTGGGCGGGGCTGCTGACCGCACGGCGCAAGGACGGGCAGCCGGTCCGGGTGATGGTGCGGGTCACTCCGGCGGTGGAACCCGGCGGCCCCCCGCACTGGCTGGTTCTGCTCTCCGACATGTCCGGGGCTCGTGGCTGGGACATGAGCCGTGCGGTGCTGGAGCAGATGGTGACCGACTCCCCCGTCGGCATCGCGATCGTGGACGCCGATCTGCGGTGCGTGTGGTCGAACGCGGCCCTGGAGCGGTACGGCGGCGGCTCGGCGCGGGAGCGGCTGGGGCGCCGGCTGGCGGAGATCCAGCCGGGCATCGACTCCACGGGCATCGAGGCGCAGATGCGGCGCGTGCTGGAGACCGGGCGGCCGGTGGTCGGGTACGAGCATGTCGGGCAGGTGCGGTCCGCGCCGTACCGGGAGACGGCGCACGTGATGTCGTTCACCCGCCTCGACGACGACCGGGGCCGTCCGATGGGTGTGTACTACACCGTCGTCGACATCACCGAGCGGTACCGCGCCCGGCAGCGCCTGGCCCTGCTCGACCGGGCCGGCGAGCAGATCGGCCGCAGCCTGGACATCGTGCGGACCGCGCAGGAACTGGCCGACGTGGCCGTGCAGGACTTCGCCGACTTCGTCAGCGTGGACCTGCTGGAGTCCGTGCTGCGGGGCGCGGAGCCGGAGCCGCTCGGTGACACGGATCAGGTGCCGCTGCGGCGGGCCGGGCAGCAGTCGGTGAACCCGGGGGTCCCGGAGGCGATCGCCCGGATCGGCGAGGTGGCCACCTACCTCGCCGGATCGCCCCCCATCCGCTGTCTGACCACGGGCCGGTCCTGGCGCGAGGAGCGGCTCGACCCGCTGGCCAGGGAGTGGGCCACCGACCTGCTGGGCGGCCGGGAGGCGACGTTCCTGGAGCTGGGCCTGCACAGCGTGATGATCGTGCCGATCCGCGCGCGGGGCGTGACGATGGGCGTCACCACCTTCTTCCGGCGCCGCCGTCAGGAGCCGTTCGACGAGGACGATCTGAGTCTCGCCGAGGACCTGGTGTCCCGGGCGGCGGTCTGCGTGGACAACGCCCGCCGCTACACCCGCGAGCGGGACGCGGCCCTGGTCCTGCAGCGCAGCCTGCTGCCGCACCTGCTGCCCGAGCAGGACGCGGTGGAGGTGGCGGCCTGCTACCGGCCGGCCGACGAGCTGACCGGCCTGGGCGGCGACTGGTACGACCTCATCCTGCTGTCCGGGGCGCGCGTGGCCCTGGTCGTGGGCGAGGTGCCGGGGCACGGGATCGACGCCGCCGCGGCCATGGGCGGCCTGCGGACCGCCGTACGCACCCTCGCGGCGCTCGACCTGCCGCCCGAGGAGGTCCTCGCGCACCTCGACGACCTGGTGGCGCGGACGGCCCGGGAGGAAGGCGGGCCGCCCTCGGCGGGTGCCGGCACCCGGACGGCGGGTCCCGGGTGCGTCTACGCCGTCTACGACCCCGTCGACGGGCGGTGCACGATGGCCTCCGCGGGCCATCCCGCACCCGCCGTCGTCCTGCCCGACGGCACCGTCGGCTTCGTCGACGTCCCGCAGGGATCGCCGCTCGGGGTGGACGGTCCGCCCTTCGAGGCGGTCGAGCTGACGCTGGCCGAGGGCAGCACGCTGGTCCTGCACACCGACGGGCTGCTGGCCCGCGCGGGCGGCGCCGGGGCCGTCGGCGCGGACCGCGACCGGCTGCGCCGTGCCCTGGAACGGCCCGCCTCCTCGCTCGACCTGCGCTGCCGGGCCGTGGTCGACGCCTTGATCCCGGACCGGCCGTACGACGACGTGGCCCTGCTGATGGCCCGCACCAGGCTGCTGGGCGCCGACCGGGTCGCCGACTGGGACCTGCCCGCCGACCCGGCCGTGGTCGCCGACGCCCGCAAGGAGGCCGACCGGCAGCTGGCCGAGTGGGGTCTGGAGGAACTGGCGTTCACCACCGAGCTGGTCGTGAGCGAGCTGGTCACCAACGCCATCCGGCACGCCGAGGGCCCCATCCGGCTCCGGTTGATCAGGGACCGGGCCCTGATCTGCGAGGTCTCCGACAGCGGCGCCACCGCGCCCCATCTGCGGCATCCGCGCACCACCGACGAGGGCGGCCGCGGACTGCTGCTGGTCTCCCAGTTCACCCAGGGGTGGGGAACCCGCTTCGTGCCCGGGGGGAAGGTCATCTGGGCCGAGCAGTCCCTGACGGATCCGCCGGCCTGACGTGCACGGCGCGCGCAGACGGCGTATGACGTAGGAAACCGGCGACATTCCGGCGGACGGGCGGGAGCCATGAACGATGCGGCCATCGACTACGCGGAGGTGTTCCAGGCGCTGCCGGGCGCGGTCGCGCTCTTGACGCCCGCCCTGGTCTTCGCGGACGCCAACAAGGATTTCCTGCGGGTGGCCGGACGCGCCCGCGAGCAGGTCGTAGGGCGCTATTTCTTCGATGTCTTCCCGGCCAACCCGAATGAATCCGGCGCATCGGGCATGCATAACCTGGCCGCCTCACTGCAGCGGGTCCTGACCACCGGCGAGCGTGACGCCATGGCCCTGCAGCGGTACGACGTGGAGGATGCCGAGCGGCCCGGGGAGTGGGAGGAGCGCTACTGGAGCCCGGTCAACGCGCCGGTGTCCGGCCCGGACGGGAAGGTGGTGCTGCTGGTGCACCGGGTCGAGGAGGTCACCGAGCTGATCCGGGCGCGTGGCGGGCCCACCGGCAGCCGGGGCCGCGTCCTGGAGGCCGAGCTGTACACCCGCGCCCGTGAGCTGCAGGAGCTGAACGAACGGCTGCGCCAGGCCCACGCCCGCGAGCGCGAGGTCGCCCTCGCCCTGCAGGAGGCGATGCTCCCCGCCCGCCGGCAGGTCGGCCATCCCAACGCCGCGGTGCGCTACCGGCCCGCGGTCGGCGCGCTGAACGTGTGCGGAGACTGGTACGACCTCGTCGACCTGGTGGGCGGCAATCGCATCGCCGTGGCGGTGGGCGACGTGGTCGGCCACGGCCTCGAGGCGGCCGGGGTCATGGGCCAGCTGCGCAGCGCGCTGAGCGCCGCCTCCCGGGTCGCGGCGGGGCCGGCCGAGGCCCTGAACATCCTCGGGCGGTACGCGCACGTCGTCGACGGCGCCGAATCGGCCACCGCCGTCACGACGTTCATCGACTTCGACCGGCACACGATCAGCTACAGCAGCGCGGGGCACCTGCCGCCCGTCCTCCTCCACCCCGAGGGCCGTGTGGAGTTCCTCGACCAGGCCACCGATCCGCCGCTCGACGCCCGCCCCGACCCGATTCCGAGGCCCCAGGCCTGCACGTCCTACGGCGAGGGGGCGACCCTCGTCCTCTACACCGACGGTCTGGTCGAGCGCCGCGGCGAGGACATCGACACCGGTCTGGCCCGCCTCGCCGGCTCCCTCGTCCGCCATCGTGAGAAGGACCCCGAGAGCCTCGCGGACGCCGTCCTGCTGGAACTGCTGCCTCCCGGGGGTGCCACCGACGACACGGCACTGGTGATCGTGCGGCTGTGACCGGACGTGGTGGGGCGGGGGCACGGGCCCCCGCCCGTCGTCCGTCGGCTCCTGCCGTACGTCAGCTCTTGCCGTACGTCAGCTCGTGCCGAGGAGCTTGTCCATCTCCTTGATCTCGGCGTTCTGCGCGGTGACGATGGCCTCCGCCATGGTCTTGGCAGGCCCGTAGGCGCCCTTGTTCTTCTCCGTCCCGGCCATCTCGACGGCCCCCTGGTGGTGCTCGACCATCATGGAGAGGAACTTCGTGTCGAAGTCCGCGCCCCTGGCCTTCTTCAGCTCGGCCATGTCACCGTCGCTCATCATGCCGGACATGCCGGACATGCCGGACATGCCGGAGTGCCCCGAGTGGTCCATGCCGGCCATGGGCACCTGCTCGCCCCAGGACCTGAGCCAGCCGGTCATGGTGCGGATCTCGGGGTCCTGTGCCTTCTCGATGCGGGTGGCGAGGTCCTTCACCCGCGGCGAGGCGGCCCGGCCGGCGGCGAGCTGCGCCATCTCCAGGGCCTGCCGGTGGTGCGGGATCATGCCCTGCGCGAAGGCGACGTCCTGGGCGTTGTGAGCGGTTCCGGGCGATGTGCTCGTGGAGGCCGACGGCCCGTGGGCGGCGTGGCCGTCGCCGCCACCGCTGCCACCGCAGGCGGTGAGGACGAGGGCGGCGGCCGCGGCCACCGCCACCAGGGCGGCACGGCTCGTCGAAGTACGGCTGGTCATGCTGGAACTCCTGTTGTTCTCAAGGAATGTGGGGCACGCGTGAGCACGACGGCGAGCGCTCCGCCGGCAGGCGGGCGGCTGCGGCCGGCAGGGCCCTCTAGATCCGCAGGAGTTGGAGTTCGGCAAGAGAGGGTGGGGCGCGGGCGCCATCCGGTGCCGAGGCCGCACGGGAACGCGGACCGGGGGCCGGCGCGGGAGCCGTCACCGGGTCGGGGGCGAGTGCGGGCAGCTGGGGGCCGCCGTTCACCGCGCCCGAGGCGCAGGTGGGGTCCGCATGGTGCAGATGGCCGCCGCCGCAGTGGCCGTCATCGCCCGGACAGTCGTCCTGCGCGGAGACCGCGACGACACCGGTGAGACGAGCGGACGGGGCGTGCTCCGACCGGCCCATGCCTCCGCCGGGTGCCAGGGCGTGCATCCCCAGCAGCCCCGCGAGCACCGCGAGCACGAGCAGCGCACGCCACCGCCACTGCGGCGGGTGCGGGGCGCGCGGTGCGGTCCTGGGCATCGGCACCATCGTACGGTGCCGATCCGAGTCCCCACGCGGAGCTCGGTGTGGGCGGAGCCGTTCGGAGGCGCGCCCGCAACCGGTGTGGTCCGACCTTTCGGATCGGACCACACCGGTTGTGATACTTCGCTAAATTACGACTCGTGCGCCTGCTCGGCGGCGCCTACTTGAGCGCAGAGATAAAGGCTGCCAACCCGCTGAGGAGCGTGCCCGTGGCCAGCAGCACGGCATTGATCACGGACAGACTGACCCGGCTCCCCGAACCTTTCCCGGCCGTGCTCGCGTCCCGCTCACCGGCCCACGGCCTCACCGGCGTCCGATCGACGCGAAAGGTGGTACGTACCAATCTGCGCATGACAGCCCGACCCTCTCCCGTATGAGGCCCTCACCACTGAGAGCCCCCTGTTGCCGTCCATCATTGGCGAGCAGCCGGAGAAGTATCGAGAACACTTGTTCCTCAAATCCTCGCTAGGGTGAGGGGTTTGGCTCCTGATGGCGCAGAGCACTTCGTCGGCGCGTGCCCCGCTGCCACTCAACGAGGAAATGACACGGGTCACCATCAGGAACCTGGTCGGCAGGGTCGAAGCGGTGGCCATGGTGGTACAGGGTTTCGCGATACTGAGCACCATCAACGTCGATCAGCTCAGCGGTGCGGGTCGGACCCTCATGTACTGCCTTACCGCGCTGCATATCGGCGCAGCCGGTGTGACCGCACGTGTCGGCGGCCCGTTTTTCCACGGCGGCTCATGGCCGTTCCTATGGCTGGCAGCCATCCTCGCCGCGCCGCTGCTGATGGCCTTCCTGGTGCCGTCCGGCAATTACGGCGTCAGTCCGGCCTGTCCGCAGCTTTGCGGCTACTCGGCGCCTCCGGTGGCGATCGTGGCCTTCTACCCATGGGTGGGAAAGAACTTCAACTATCTCAATGCGGGACCCAAAGCGGCACTCATTTCGCTGACCTCGATCGAGCCACTGGTGATCGAACTCCTCTTCAACGGGAGGATCACCAAGGACAACGTCCAGGGGCTGATCGCACAGACGTTCATCGTGGTCGGCATCTGGGCAGCAGGGGAAGCCATCGGTCGTATCTGCCGGAGAGCGGCGGCAGCGCAGGCCGAGACGCTGCGGCGGGAATACGACCGCCAGTTCGGTTATCTGCACAGCGACATCGAAACCAGCCTGAGACTCGTGGAGTTGCATTACCGGGACGACGAGCCACGGCGGGTTCTGGGCGCCCTCAACGACCTCAAGAACACCGTTCTCGACGAGAGACTGGCGCTGACCCTCGCCCAGGACGTGATCTCCGTGGCGGATGTCATCCGACTGCATGTACGGAGGATGCGGGGCCGGCTGGACTTCGTGTCCGTGCCGTCGGTGGACGTCATCAGCCTGCCTCAGGAAAAGGGCAGGCTCCTCAGCCAGGCTTTGGGCGATCTGCTGAAGAACTGCCTGGTCCACGGTGGACACCGAGTGGAGATCGAGTTCTGGGTGGACGACCAGGACATCGCGCACCTGCAGGTCTGTGATGACGGCCCCGGCTTCGACGCATCGACGCTGGACAACCCGCTCACCAGTCTGAATGCCCTGCGGCGCCGCGCTGTTGCCGCAGGAGGCGACCTGCGCAAGGTCCCCGGCCCGCAGCCGGCCTGCCTCCGGCTGGCTCTTCCCATACGCCAACCGAAATGAGAGAGGGGACCGTCCGTTGAAAGTGCTCTTGGTCGAGGACCACCGGCAGTACGCGGACTTGATCCAGGAGAAGCTGGAGAGCAAATTCGGCTTCGACGTCACCGTGGCCACCGATCCAACGGCCGCCCACGGACATCTCCATGCCCATCGGTACGACGTCGTCGTGGTGGACGTGCTGTACCGGAAACTGTCGGAATCGTACAACCAGCAACGGGAACGCGCCCGTTCCTCCCTCTCGCAACTCCGTCCGTTCAACATCAGCGGCCTCAGCACGCTGCGCGAGGTCACCCGGTCGCCCGAAACGGCCATGGTGGTCTGGACGAGCGGTGACCCGAACCGCACCCTGCACATCGTCATGGCCTACCAGACTTTCAGAGTAAGGGCCTTCTGCTCCAAGGAGTCCACCTACTCGGACATCGCAACAGCGATCAGCGCCGCTGCCGAGCGGCGGCCCCATGTGGACGTGACACTGCGACCGTTCCTGCCGCGTGCGACCCTGCCTCCGCTCGGCGAGATCCTCTTCAAAGAAGTCCGGTGGCGGGCCATCTGGCGGGCCCTGGCGGCGGGATCGCCAGAACACGAGGTCACCGCCCGGATGACCAACTACGAGGTCCAGACGGTCAGGAAGACCATGGCGCCCATGGCGGAGTCACTCTCCGCCCTCAGCCCGCGGCTCACCTCGCGGAGGCAGCCGCTCAACATCCTCAGCAGCTACGCCACGTTCCACTGGGAGTTCTTCCTCGACCGTGCTGTCGTCGAGATGTTCCCCCACACCTCGGCAAACAGCCGTTCCTGACCTCGGCCCGTGCGAAGGGATTCATCGATGTCCGACAGCGAGACGTTCCTCGACGTCGTCATTCCGGCCTACCGGGAGGAGGAGTGGCTGCCGGATCTCCTCGACTGCCTGCAGCGGCAGGACCTGACCGGGGTACGGATCATCATTTCCTGCTCCTGCCCCCCGACCGAGCAGCACATCCCCCTGCCCTGGGCCGGCGGACACACCTCGATCCCGGACGTATCGGTGGTGCGGGCCGACATGGGCGTCGCAAACGCCCGCAACGCCGGGGCCGCCGCGGGCACAAGCCCGTGGATCCTCTTCCTCGACTCCGACGTCCTGATACCCGACACGTTCGTCTCCTCCGTGCGGGGCATCACCGCCGGCGCCCCGGCGGCTGCCATGACATTCGGCTACTACGCCGACTCGCACCGCTGGCCACTGCGGGCTGGGACCCGCCTGTGCTACTGGTACCTACGACTCGCCTTCCGCCTCGGCAGACCGGCGCTTCCCGGGTTCGCCACCCTGGTACGTCGGAAGGTGTTCGAGGAGGTCGGCGGGTACCGACCCGATCTGGGAATCTCGGAGGACTTCGTCTTCTCCGACGAGCTGGCACACGCGGGACACGCCATCACGCTGCACCCGGATCCGTGGGTACTGTTCTCGGTCCGCCGCTTCGACACCTCTCTCGTCGCCGCAGCGCGTCTGCTGTGGCAGTACCTGCTGATCGACCTGGCCCGCCGAACCCGGGGAAGGCGCTATCTCCACGGCCAGATCGACTACGGCTTCGGTGAGCACCGCAGGCGCTCAAGCAGACGCCATCCGGCGGAGGTCCGCCAGTGGCGCACCCATTAGCAGCGCTCCCGGAGGACGGCGCCCACATGCGCGAGACACAGCCACACTCCGCTGCCGCGTCCCAGCGGCGCTTCTCCGTCATCATCCCCACCTGGAACGAGGCCCGGGCGCTGCCGGCACTCATCAGCCGGCTGCACGGGAGCCCGTGGGTATCGGAGATCATCGTGGCCGACCACGCCTCCGAGGACGGCACACCCGAGATCGCCCTGGCCGCGGGCTGCCGCGTCGTGCCGGGCGGTCGCCCGGCGGCCGGACGGAACGCCGGAGCCGCCGTGGCTCGCGAGGAACTGCTGCTCTTCGTGGACGCCGATGCCGTCGTCACCGTCCAGGTGCTGTCCGCACTGACAGACCACTTCGCCGACGCACACGTGAACCTCGTCCACTTCCCGCTCTTCCCCCTTACGTCGAGGCGCTTCATCCATCTGTGCTACCGGGTCATGGACCACTACTTCACGGCATGCGACCGTCTGAGGACGTGCCAGGGAGTGGGGACACTGATCGCGGTACGCAGCAGCGTCTTCCGACGGGTCGGGGGCTTCGACGAGACGATCCTCGCCGGGGAGGACGCGTATTTCATCCGGGAGGTCGGGCGCCGGGCCGGAGGCGTTTGCTATTCCCACCGGGCGCGAGTGGAGGTGTCCGCACGGAGATTCCTCGTCGAGCCCGCTCCGCTCTTCGTCGCGAAGACCGTTCTGTGGGGATTCCTGCGGCTGATCGGCTCGCGCAGAAGCCTGGTGGGCTACCGCTGGAAACGCTACGACCAGGCAGAGGGCAGCTCATGAAGCCGGCCGGGTACACGGCCGGCTACTCCCAGGCGGCGGTGGCTGCGGTCGTCACTGCCAACATCGGCGGCACCACGGCCGCCTTCGCACCGGTCATGGAGCCACCGTGGCCCTGTTGACCAATCTGCTCGTCGCTTGGCTGTCCGACCGCTTCCTGCATCCCCTGCGCGGTCGGCAACCATGGATCGTCGGCAGGGGCGATCCTGGGCACCGCTTCGCTCCTCCTCTCCTCGGAGGCGTCAGGAGTGCCGGCTCTCGCGACCGCCCAGCTCACCACAATCCCCGACGACGGCGATGGGGTGCGCGACCGGCTGGACGGACTGGGGTGGGACGAGGACTTCGAAGCCTGGTACCCGTACGAGGGACGCCCGGGGTATCACCCGGCCAACTCGCCACCGTCTGTGTCCTTCCGCGACCGCCTCGCACAGGACGACCGCGCCATGAGCTTCTCGACTTCGCCTTCAAGGAGGTCTGCGGGCGATCCGCTGTCTCCGGCAGCCAGAACCGGGGATCGATGGACGCGTTCTCGGCCGGCTTCGTGAACAACATGCGGCTGATGGACAGGGACGCCTACTGGCTGGAAACCAACACCAACGGCCGCTGCACCATGACCCTCAAGTAACACACAGGCGCAGCGGGGCGGCACGGAACCCATACGCGCCGCCCCGCTCTGTTACGCGTAAGGGCCGGTCAGCCTGGCTGCGGGCAAGCGGCCCTGCTCGACGTCGGCCCGGGGGATGCGGATGCCCAGGATGTCGCCGACGGCCTGCCACACCACGCCGTGCAGCCCACCCTCCCGCGCGTCGAGAAGGTCGTGCCACTGCGGAATGCCGTAGCCGGCGGGACAGGTGGCCCCGGCGGCTTTCAGACCCTCGCCCAGGACGGCCGGCTTGCTGCCCTCCACTGCATGCGGGTGGTCCGTCAGATCGTCGCCGAAGTTGTTCAGGTACACGTTCCCGTCGCCGGGTGCATAGGCCAGGTAACTCGGGTTGACCGCCACATTGGCGTTCAGGCAGATCAGTTCCTCCCCGACCGCCGGAGTTACCTTGACCTCGTCCTCGAAGAACCACTCGCACCAGGTGCACGCTCCCCGGTCTTCCAGGACGTACGCCCACTCACCGGACGTGCCGTACATGCAGGCTGCGTCCCGGGTCGGGTGGAAGTCCCGGTACGGCACGGCGCGCGACACCTCCTCCTCGTCCGCGCCCAGCCTGAGCAACAGATCCCTGACCGTGACCCCGCGCGCAGCGGTCATGGAGATGCCACCGCGCATCCCCTCGGACACCGGTTTATCGAACGTGTGCCGCCCTATCCACTTCAAGCCATCATCCACCGCGCTGCGCCTCCTCGGTGTCATTGGGTGCCCACCGTCATGATGCCCCGGCGCCCGGCCTGCAGCAGTCGACCCCCGTGCGCGGTCGGGTCGTCTTCCGACTGTGCGTACATGAAGACACTCGGTACCTGTGTCTGGCAGATGTGCAACCACCGACAGGACCTCTGGCGGTACTTCACGTTCGCGCACGACCTGTGCAACGCGGCCACCGAACGGGACCTGTACGCGACCGGTCAGCTCGCCGACTGCTGTACGCCCTCCCTCGACCCGGTGACGGTACCGGCGGCCGAACGCATCACGGTGCCGCGCCGGCCGCTCCCGTACGACGTGTACGTCGACGGCACCCGCTACCGCGGTGAGGTCAACGTGCACGAGGTCCTGTGCCACGCGATCGACGAGGGTGACCTGCCGGTGATGCCGGCCGAGTTCGGCCTGGTTGTCCCGCTGCTGCTCCGCGACGGCCGGATCACGGCAGAGGCGTTTCTGCGGTACATGGACCGGGTCTACTGCGATCATTTCGCCAGGTCATGCAGAGCGGTCACCTGGCCGGCTTCTCACAGGACTACGGCACGGCCATTGCGGCTCGGGTGATGGAGCAGTGGTGGCATGGAATCTGGTTCGCCATCGGGGCGGGCAGCCTGATCGAAGCACAACCCGACCTCGTGGCCGCCGACCGGCGACACTGACCCCCGCTCCGTCACCGCGCCGCGATCGGCGCGGGCCGCTCGTGCGGCCGCCTGCGCGGAGGCCGGGGTGTGCCTGGAAACCGGTTACGCCTCAGTCATTTTCATGGATGAGCACGGTCGCGACGCCCTCGACTACACGTTCACCCTAATCAACGGCTCTCTCTTCTTGGAAACAGCAACCTCATACGACTACGGCGATGATGATCCGACCCGCTCTTCCCAAGCCGACCGGTCACGGCGATGACGTGGACCGTTGCCCGGTCCTGGGCCGGGTCGGTCCCCGCAGGGTGTGCCTGAGCACGCCGTAGTCGGCGGCCGAGGGAGGCATGCCGCCCACCTCTTCAGCCATCTGGTTGGAGACAGGCAGCGCGAACGCTAGTTGGTGCTCCTTGGTGGGTAGGCCACTTCTGGCCCCCGCACCGGTGTGGTGCGCCTGCGACCGCGTAGGTGGGCCATCCACTGAAGAGGAGTTGACTATGCACGCGAGCAAGGGTGACCGCCTTGTGGTGCACGGCAGGACCGTCGGCAACGAAGACCACGTAGTGGAGATCGTCGAGGTGCTGGGGCCCAACGGATCACCGCCCTACCGCGTGCGCGCAGAGAATGGCCACGAAACGATCATGAGCCCTGGTCCGGACTCTGTGGTCGACCACCGCAAGGCCTCGGATCCGGGCTGAGGTAGCAGGGCACTCCGTACCACGCGCTTCCTAGCCGTACGCGCTCAGCGGTCGGGCCGTCGTGGGCAATCTCGCCCTGCGGGCCCGACCGCTCAGGACTCGTCGCCGACTTCGGCGCCCGGCGCCCTATGCCTGGGATCGTCGCCATCACCTCCTAGCGGCCCTCCTCCGGCAGGCCCGCCAGCGCGTCGTCAGCTTCCTGCGCTGCCTCGTCGCCGCACTCGACGAGCATGGGGGCACCCCAGGGCGGGGCCAGGGCCGCGCAACGCAGAGGGAGAACCGTCATGACGCTTCAGCGGATGGACAACGTCGGCATCGTCGTCGAAGACCTGGACGCCGCCGTCGCCTTCTTCACCGAACTGGGCATGGAGGTCGAAGGCAAGGCGCATATCGAGGGCGTCTTCGCGGATCAGGCCGTCGGACTCGACGGAGTCCGCAGCGACATCGCGATGATGCGGACCCCGGACGGCCACAGCAAGCTCGAGCTCGCGCAGTACCACACCCCCGCGGCGATCGGCGACGGATCGCACAACCCGCCGCCGAACACGCTGGGCCTGCACCGGGTCATGTTCGCCGTCGACGACATCGACGACACCCTCGCCCGCCTGCGCCCCCATGGCGCCGAACTCATCGGCGAGGTGGCGCAGTACAAGGACATCTACCGCCTCTGCTACCTCCGCGGCCCCTCAGGAATCATCCTCGCCCTGGCCGAACAGATCAGCTAGCGGCACCCCCCCCCCCCACCGCCGTGTCTCACGAGAAACGGCGAAGTCTGGAGAAGGACGGGTACCGGACATTGATCCATACGCCGAGCCCCGCGCCTGGCCCGTGTTGATCCAGTCCCGACGGGGTGTCTTGATCCAGGCCCGGTTCCCCGACCCAGTCCGAGCCGCCGTGAGCCTGCCCGATGGCTTTGTCCTCGACGCCGTTATGTGACCTGTACCGGTGTCTCAGACCCTGGATGTCTCAGGCGGCGCACCTCCGTGGACGAGACGCGTTCGCCGCCGATGGTTCGGGAGCCGAGGGAGGAAGTAGGGCCGCGCGGCTGTCTGCGCGGCACAGATAACCCGCGCGAATGAAGCGGATTCAGCGGGCCGCCGGCGTGGTCGTCGGCTCTGCGGTGGGTGACGCGCTGGGTGGTCCCTTCGAGTTCGGTCCCCAGGGAGCGTTCTCCGCGCGGTTTTCCGTGCCTGGCGCCGGTGGCGAGATGTGCGGAGGCGGTGGCTGGGATCCCGGCGAGGCGACCGACGACACGCAGATGGCCGTCCTGGTCGCGGAGTCGCTGCTGGAGCGGGGCGGACTGGATCTGCCGGACATCTTTGCCCGCTTCCAGCGGTGGGCGGCATCAGAACCGAAGGACATCGGCTTGCAGACCGAAGACGTCCTCACCAACGGCAGGCCCTGGGACCTCGCCGCCGCGCTCCATTTCCAGGTCAACCAGCGAGCAGCGGGAAACGGCTCCTTGATGCGGGCATCGACCTCCGCGGTCCACTTCGCTGCCGCCGGCCAAGAAGCCACCATGGACGCGGCCCGCCGGATCGCTGCCCTGACCCACGGTGACCGCGCGGCCTGGGAAGGCACCGCGATCTTCCACGAACTCATCCGCGTCACGTTCGAGGGCACCGACCCCCTCACCGCGCTCCCGGACATCCTGGCTCTTGTCCACCCTGACCACCGCGGCCGTTACGCCACCGTCCTCGCGACTGACTGGCACCCCGATCAGGCGACCGAGTTCAACGGTGCCGTCTGGCCCTGCCTGGGCTCCGCCGTCTGGGCCCTGCGCACCACCGCCGGCTTCGAAGACGCGATACGCGCGGCGATCGACCTCGGCGGTGACACGGACACCGTGGCTGCGGTGACCGGAGGCCTCGCGGGGGCGTACTACGGGCTGGATGCAATCCCCGCCCACTGGACCCAGCCGCTCCATATCCCCCTCCCGGGCTTCGACGGACGGGTGCTGCATCTGGCAGATCTGCTCCACCTTGCACACCGCCTCGGAGGCTGAACCGGCTCCTGCTCCGCGATGGCACTCTCCACGAACACCAGCCCTCAGCCGCAGCCACCTGATCAGTGGCTCCTGACCTCCCGCGCCGTTCGCAGCGCCTCCTCGAACCGGGGGCGGACCCGCCCCCGGGTGCTGATCTTCTCGCTGAAGATCTTGTCCCTCGGGATGCCGTGCTTGCTGAGCGCGTCGAGCTGGGAGTCGAGTTCCTGACCGAGGGTCGAGCAGCGCGCGTACCCGATGCGGATGTCCGCGCTCGTCAGGTCCGGGTCGGTCGGCGCCGGCCGCCCGGGCCGGCCGGGGTCGGCACCCGCAGCGTCTTCTTCAGCCGGGGCACCCTGAAGCGGCGGTCACTCGGGGAAGGCTGCTGAGGGTCCGTCATGGGCCAGGACTCTCGCACAATGCAAGTCTCAAAAGTGGGTCCGTCCCGCTTTTGAGTGAGAGCGGGTTCTGAGAACGAAACCGGGTTCGGCGAGGGTCCAGCGGCCTATGATTGATCTTGCTCGCGCAAAGGACCGTTTATGAGAATCGGAGCAAGGGGCCGCGCTGCGCCGTCCCGGGAAACGAGACCAGGCCGCCGCCCACTGGAGAAGACCGTGTACCTCGCCTTTACCGGCGCGCGCTGACAGGCGAATCCCGGCACGCGCCAAGGTGACGTTCAGGCAGGCTGCGGGGCGGGCGTTGTCGGAGCGGCCGCGACCTTGCGGGTCTCGCGCATTATCAGCAGGCCGTTGACCACCATCAGTGTCGCGGTCAGGCCGTGGACGCCGAGCGCGCTGGCCACGGAGCCGTGGTGGGCCAGCACGGTGGTCATGTCGCCGTATGCGGCGAGGGCTTCCACCAGCAGCACCCAGCCCAGCGCCCGGCGGTGGCCCGTCACCAGCAGGACGCCCAGGACCAGGGCCAAGACGACGTCGCGGATTCCCTTGATGATCAGGAAGCCGCCGCCGTCGCCGGACGGCCAACTCGGCAGGCCGAAGCCCGGCGCCGTCGTCTCCGGGCTCAGGATGAACTCCGCCCCGAACCCATGAACGTGACCGCGGTGACTCCCGTGGCCTGCCACACCGCGGGCGGCCCGTGAGCGCCTCATCGTGGCGACGGCCCGCGAACTAGCCGAGCACCAGGGCTGGGACACGGTCACCACGCGCCGGCTCGCCGAGCGCATCGAGTACAGCCAACCCGTCCTCTACAGCCACTTCCGTGGCAAGCGCGAGATCATCGGCGCCGTCGCCCTCGAGGGCGCTGCCGAGATGGCCGCGGCGCTGCGGGCCGCGACCGCCGCCGCGGACGGTCCGCGCGCCCGGGTCACCGCCCTCGCCCGCGGCTACCTCGACTTCGCCGAGCGCAACCCGGCGGTCTACGACGCCCTGTTCCAGCTCGACGGCGGTCTGGCGTACGCGCAGGAGGACACCCCGGAACCTCTAGAGCCGGGAGTTCTATGGCCTGCTGGGCTTCGAGGAGGTCATGAACCATGGCTGGATCATGACGCTCGCTTCCCCGTCCGCTCCGGCAGCGCAAGTCAGCGTCATGACCAGCGACAAGACCGCCCCGGTCACCCCCGACATGAGTGTCGAAGTCGACGACGTGGACGCGGCCTATGCGGTCATGCGGGACAGCGGCGCGGAGATCGTTCACCCCTTGCAGGACGAGGAGTGGGGCGTGCGGCGGTTCTTCGTCCGCGACCCCAGCGGCCGAGTGGTCAACGTGCTGGGCCACCGCTGACACCTTCCCCGCACGACCTGGGAAGGTGCTGGTTGGTCACAGCCACTCGTTGATGGCTGCGACCAGCACGGTCGCTTCCTAGCGGACCGCGAGCTTGTCACACCTCCATCACCGAGCCCATACCGGACTCGACGTTCTCGACCGCCAATGCACGCCAGGATCACCTCGCAGACTTCGATGCTGCACTTCGCCCCGGTGAAGCGCCGTGCCACCGCACACGGGCGGCGGAACCGTGCGACCCAAGTTCTGACTAACCATCAGCTAACTCGGCAAAGGGTCAGCATGAGACCGCCCGAACATGGCTACAGATGACGGCAGGTGCGCATCAGCCCGCATCCATGATTCGTGCGGTGACCTGGGAAAACACCGGTTCCAACGGAGCTGGTCGAGTGAGGAGCGAGCCGTGTTCTACTACCTGCTCAAGCACGTGCTGCTGGGCCCCCTGCTGAGACTCGTCTTCCGGCCCCGGATCGAGGGGCTGGAGAACGTGCCGGCGTCCGGCCCCGCGATCGTCGCCGGGAACCATCTGTCGTTCTCGGACCACTTCCTGATGCCGGCGATGCTGAAGCGACGCATCACCTTCCTCGCCAAGGCGGAGTACTTCACCGGCCCGGGGCTCAAGGGCCGGCTCACCGCGTTCTTCTTCCGCAGTGCCGGGCAGATCCCGGTGGACCGCTCGGGCAAGGAGGCGGGTCAGGCCGCGATCCGCGAGGGCCTCGGCGTGCTGGGCAGGGGCGAACTGCTCGGGATCTATCCGGAGGGCACCCGTTCGCACGACGGCAGGCTCTACAAGGGCAAGGTCGGCGTCGCCGTGATGGCGCTGAAGGCCGGGGTGCCGGTGGTGCCGTGCGCGATGATCGGCACGTTCGAGGCCCAGCCGCCCGGGAAGGTCGTCCCGAACATCCACCCTGTCACCATCCGTTTCGGCAAGCCCCTCGACTTCTCCCGCTACGCCGGCCTGGAGCAGGAGAAGGCCGTCCTGCGCGCCGTCACCGACGAGATCATGTACGCGATCCTGACACTGTCCGGGCAGGAGTACGTCGACGAGTACGCGGCGGTCGCCAAGGCGGCACAGGCACAGGCGCAGACGCAGACGCAGACGCAGGCAGCCGAGAAGAAGGCACGCAGGTTCCCGCGGGCGCCGCTGAGCTGACCTCTGCCGTCGGCAGAAGGAAGGCGCCCGGGCCTGCCCGCGTGCCTAGGCTCGCCGTATGAAGAGGGCTGTGGTGATAGGGGCGAGCGGGCAGATCGGCCGTCCGACGGTGGCCGCGCTGGTGCGGGACGGGTGGGAGGTGACGGCCGCCTCGCAGGGCGGCGGTCGGGACGCGGCGTGGGACGCCGGGGTACGGACGGTGCGGCTGGACCGCACCGACGAGGCGGCCCTGGCCGCGGTGGTCGGCGACGGCTGCGATCTGCTGGTCGACATGGTCGCCTACGACGGCGCGCACGCACGGCAGCTGACGTCCCTGGCCGGCCGGATCGGCTCGGCCGTCGTGGTTTCGAGCGTGTCGGTGTACGACGACGGCTCGGGCCGGAACTTCGACACGCTGCACGAGCCGGGCGGCTTTCCCGCCTACCCGGTGCCGGTCCCCGAGACGCAGCCGACGGTCGCACCGGGCGAGGCGTCGTACAGCACCCGGAAAGTCGCGCTGGAGCGTGAACTCCTCTCTGTCGGCGGTGAGTTGCCGGTCACGGTGCTGCGGCCGGCCGCGGTGCACGGCCCGTACAGCCCGCTCCCCCGCGAGCTGTACTTCGTGAAGCGGAATCTGGACGGCCGGCGCGGTCGGGTGCTCTCCTACGGGGGCGGGAGCCGGTTCCATCCGTCTGGCGCGCGGAACATCGCCGAACTGGTGCGACTGGCGGCGGCCCGGCCCGGTACCCGGGTGCTCAACGCCTGTGACGGCGAGGCGCCGACGGTCGCCGGGATCGGCGCGGCGGTCGACGCGGTGATGGACGTGGAGACCCGGACGACGCTGATCGACGGGCCCCCCGAGGGCTCGGTCGGCGGGACGCCGTGGTCCGTTCCGCGCCCGGTGGTCTTCGATATGGCCGTTGCTGAGCGGGAGTTGGACTACCGGCCGGTGGTGTCGTACGCCGAGAGCCTGCCGGAGACGGTCGAGTGGCTGACCGGTGTGCTGGCCGGGCGGGACTGGCGGGAGTGCTTCCCGCTGCTCGCCCGAGGGTATCCGGATCTGTTCGACTACGCGGCGGAGGACGCCTGGTCCGGAGCGTGAGCTTCGCGGCATGAGCATCGCGGCATGAGCTTCGGCGTGAGCGAGGGGCGACCGGTGGTTCCGGCCGCCCCTCGTCACCGTGTGAACACTGTTACGGCTTGGGCGTGGCGTGCGGGGTGCAGGTCACGTCCGCGGTGTCCAGCTTGCCGTCGAGCAGGTAGGCGTCGACGCGCTGGTTGATGCAGGGGTTGACCAGGCCGGTCACACCGTGGGAGCCCGCGTCCTTCTCGGTGATCAGACGGGATCCGGCGAAGCGCTTGTGCAGTTCGACGGCGCCCTCATAAGGAGTGGCGGCGTCCCGGGTGGACTGCACGATCAGCACCTGCGGCAGGCTCTTGTGGGTCTTCACCTGGACCGGGGTCTGCTGCTTGGCCGACCAGGTGGCGCACGGCAGGTTCATCCAGGCGTTGGCCCAGGTCATGAACGGGTAGTCCTTGTTGAGCCGGGTGTTGTCCCGGTCCCACTTCTGCCAGCTGGTGGGCCACTTGGCGTCGGTGCACTCGACGGCCGTGTAGACCGCGTTGCTGTTCTCGGCGCTGATGTTGCCGGCCGTGTTCGACAGGTTGGGGGCGGCGGCGTCGACCAGCGCCTTGGTGTCACCGGCGACGTACTTGCTGAACACCGTGGCGACCGGCACCCACGAGGAGTCGTAGTACGGCGCGCTCTGGAAGAAGGAGATCAGCTCGGCCGGGCCGACGACCCCGCCGATGGGGTTCTGCTTGGCGGTGGCGCGCAGCTGGAGCCACTTGTCCTGGACTGCGGCGCGGGTGGTGCCGAGGTGGAAGGCGGCGTCGTTGGCCGCGACCCAGTCCTCCCAGTCCTTCCAGCGGCCCTCGAAGGCAATGTCCTGGTTCAGGTTGGCCTGGTACCAGATGTTCTTGCGGTCCGGGTTGACCACGCTGTCGACGATCATGCGGCGCAGGTGGCCCGGGAAGAGGGTGCCGTACACGGCGCCGAGGTAGGTGCCGTAGGAGACGCCGAGGTAGTTGAGCTTCTTCTCGCCCAGCGCGGCGCGGATGACGTCCAGGTCGCGGGCGGTGTTCGGCGTGGTCATGTGCGGCAGCATCGCGCCGCTGCGCTCGGCGCAGCCATCGGCGTACTCGCGCGCCAGCTTGCGCTGTGCGGTCTTGTCCGCCTCGGTGTCCGGCACCGGGTCCATCTTGGGCGCCTTGACGAACTCCTGCGGGTCGATGCAGGAGATGGGGGCGGAGTGGCCGACGCCGCGCGGGTCGAAGCCGACGAAGTCGTAGGCCTTGGCGACGTTCGCCCAGACGGGGTTCTTGTTGGTGACCCGGGTCGGGAAGCGCATCCCGGAACCGCCGGGACCGCCCGGGTTGTAGACGAGCGAGCCCTGACGCTCGCTCTGAGTGCCCGTGTTGGCGATGCGGTCGACGGCGAGCTTGATCTGCTTGCCGTACGGGTGGGCGTAGTCGACGGGCACGGTGACCCAGCCGCACTGGATGGGCTTGGCGAATCCCCAGTCGGCCGGGCAGTCCTGCCAGTCGATGCCGGCCTTGGCGGCGCGGGCGGCGGCCATCTCGGCGCCCTTGGCCTCACGGTCCTGGCCGGGCTGTCCGGCAGCGCCGGCCGCGGGCGCCGAGACGACGCCGGCGATCAGGGTGGCAGTGACGAGTGCTCCGGCCGAACCGAGCGCCAGCAGGCGGCTCTTCGGTCTGTTCTCCCTCAAGTGGGGCCCCTCCCCCTACATCTGCATCTCTGCGAGTGGTCAGGCGGGGATCCTTTCGGCTGTGAGCCGCCTGAGACCAGGGGTGGCCCTGTATCTTTACCAATCCGATAACCGGACGATCATGTTCGGGCGCGCCGTGCGGAGCGTGCCTCAGCCGAGGCTGGTCAGTGCCCCGTCCAGGACCCGTCGTAGCCGCAACGCGTCGGGCGCGACAGCGCTGACCAGGACCGCGGGGCCCGCCAGCGGTATCAGTGCGGCGCACTCGCCCACCATCCGCGCCTCGACCGGACGCTCGGCGAACTCGGGCCGTACGACGACCAGTTGGCCCACGGCGCGGTGTCCCGCAAGGACGGCCGGGCCGTCCCAGCCGCCCGGGGCGCCGGGCCCGTAGGACAGTTCCTGGTCCAGTACCGTCCGGCCCGCGACCCGGACGGTCAGCCGGCTGGTGAGGCGCCCGGGCTCCTCTCCCGCCCGGCCGAGCACCTGCTCCTCGCGCAGGACGAGCCGGGCGCCAGCGGTGAGTTCGGCCCGCGTGGTGACGTACAGGTCGCTGCCCCGGGCCGAGATCAACTGCTCGGGCAGCCAGTGCAGTTCGGCGCCGTCGGCCACGTCGAGCCGTACGTCGTAGCGGGCTTCGCCCTTGGCCTGGCCCGGCAGGGCGAGGGTGGCGGCGGCCGAGCCGACATGCAGCCGGGCGCCCTCCTCCACCCGGGCGGTGAGCGTGAACCGGTCCCCGCCGAGCGGGCCGCTCATCGCACCGACCACCATGACCTTCGCCTCGGTGCCGCCGGCTCGGGTGCGGCGCAGGGCCAGTGGGCCCTCGCCGTCCAGCACGGGCAGCACGGTGCCGCCGCGGCCGTCGGCGCGGGCGACGATCCGCGCGTCCGCCCGGACCCCGGTGGTGGTCATGCCGTCCACGCGGCGAGCCGCTCCCGCACCCAGGCGGCCACGTCGGTCACACCGGTTCCGCCGCGCAACGACTGGAAGACCACCGGGAGTTCGGCGCGCTGTGCCTTGGCGTCGGCGGCCATCCGGGCGAGGTCGGAGCCGACGTACGGGGCGAGGTCGGTCTTGTTGACGACGAGCAGGTCGGCCGTGGTGACGCCGGGCCCGCCCTTGCGCGGGATGTCGTCGCCGCCGGCCACGTCGATCACGAAGATCTGCGCGTCCACCAGTCCCTTGGAGAAGGTCGCGGTGAGGTTGTCGCCGCCGGACTCGACGAGGATCAGGTCGAGCGGGCCGACCGCGTCCTCCAGGTCCTCCACGGCTTCGAGGTTGGCGGAGATGTCGTCGCGGATCGCGGTGTGCGGACAAGCGCCCGTCTCCACGGCCGTGATCCGCTCGGGCGGCAGTACGGCCTCGCGGAGCAGGAACTCGGCGTCCTCACGGGTGTAGATGTCGTTGGTGACGACGGCGAGCGACAGCTCGTCGCGCAGGGCCCGGCAGAGCGCGGCGACGGTCGCGGTCTTTCCGGACCCGACGGGCCCGCCGAGCCCGATGCGCAGGGCGCGCCGGGCTCCGTCGGGGCGGTGCGCGTCGGCGCTCACGGCGGCGGGGCCGGGGTGTGTGTGGTCGAGGTGCATGGACGGCTCCTAGTGGACGAGGCTCGTTCTCTCAGCCCCTCTGGGGGCAGGGGCGGCGGGGGCGGGTCAGGTCAGGTCAGGTCAGGTCAGGACGCGAACAGCCGGACCGGCCAGGCCGCGTGCCACTCCGCCGCCACTTCCAGCAGGGGACCGGACGACGCCGGCAGCGCATCGACACCCTCGTCGAGCACCCTCCGTGCCGCATCCACGGCCGTATCCGCCACCCGGTCCAACTCCGGTGCGAGGCGCGCCAGTACGCCGGTCGCGTCGAAGGGATCAAGGCTCAGCAACCGCACGGTCGCCGTCGCCGGACCGCTCACGCTCTCGTACGCCGCGCAGTAGGCCGCGTCCTCGGGAGCGAGGCCGGCCGCCCGTGCGGCGAGCCCGAGGACCACCGGTTGATGCGCGCCTTTGGGGAACTGCCCTGCCAGCGCATCGAGTTCGTGGCACGGCCAGGCGGCCCGAGCCGCCCGCAGCAGCTGCCGCCCGAGCCGGCGCGCAGCGGTCCGCAGGGCGGGGGACGGCGTACGGGCGTCCGCCGCCGCGTCCAGGTCCCGCGGGTCCGCTCCGAGTACGGCGGCCGCCGCGAGCGCGCCCGCGACCAGCCCGGCGGTGTGCAGCCGGCCCCGGCAGAAGTCCTCCAGGGTCGCGGCGGAGGTGATCCGGCCCGCTCTGACGGCGGCCTCCGCCCCGCCGGAGTGCGCGTGCCCTCCGGCGGGGAAGCGGCCGTCGGCCAGGACGAGAAGTGCTGCCCGTGACATCGCGCCCCCGTCAGAACAGGAAGTAACGCTGGGCCATGGGCAGTTCGGCGGCCGGGGTGGCCTCGACCAGCTCGCCGTCGATGTGCACGGCGAAGCTGTCGGGGTCGATCCGGACGTCGGGCCGGGCGTCGTTCTCGCGCATGTCGGCCTTGGTGACCGCGCGCGTGGACTCGATCGCCACGAAGCGCTTGCCGAGCCCCAGCCGCTGCGGCAGCCCGTCCTCGATGGCCAACGAGGCCACGAAGTTGACCGAGTTGGCGGCGGGGGCGCGGCCGATCGCGCCGTACATCGGTCGGGGCAGGATGGGCTGCGGGGTGGGGATGGAGGCGTTGGCGTCGCCCATCTGCGCGTAGGCGATCTGCCCGCCCTTGAGCACCAGCAGCGGCTTGACCCCGAAGAACGCGGGCTCCCACAGCACGAGGTCGGCGAGCTTGCCGGTCTCCACGGAGCCGATCTCGGCGGCGAGACCCTGCGCGAGCGCGGGGTTGATCGTGTACTTGGCGACATAGCGCCGCACGCGGTGGTTGTCCGCGCGGCCGTCACCCGGCAGCGCGCCCCGCCGGCGCTTCATCACATGGGCCGTCTGCCAGGTGCGCAGGACGACCTCGCCGACGCGCCCCATGGCCTGGGAGTCGGAGGAGATGATCGAGATCGCGCCGAGGTCGTGCAGGACATCCTCCGCGCCGATGGTGGAGGGCCGGATCCGGGACTCGGCGAAGGCCAGGTCCTCGGGGACCGCCGGGTTGAGGTGGTGGCACACCATCAGCATGTCGAGGTGTTCCTCGGCGGTGTTGACGGTGTACGGCCGGGTCGGGTTGGTGGAGCTGGGCAGCACGTTGGGCTGCGAGACCACGGTCATGATGTCCGGCGCGTGCCCGCCGCCGGCGCCCTCGGTGTGGTACGAGTGGATGCCCCGGCCCGCGATCGCGGCGAGGGTGTCGCCGACGAAGCCCGCCTCGTTGAGTGTGTCCGTGTGGATGGCGACCTGGATGCCGGTCCGGTCCGCCACGGTCAGCGCGGCGTCGATGACGGCCGGGGTCGAGCCCCAGTCCTCGTGCAGCTTCAGGCCGACGGCGCCGCCGCGGATCTGGGAGAGCATCGCCTCGTGCGAGACGGTGTTGCCCTTGCCGAGGAAGCCGACGTTGACCGGGTAGGCCTCCATCGCCTCCAGCATCCGGGCCAGGTGCCAGGGGCCGGGCGTGACGGTGGTGGCCTTGGAGCCCTCGGCGGGGCCGGTGCCGCCGCCGACCAGGGTGGTGATGCCGGAGGCCAGCGCCTCGTCGGCGACCTGGGGACAGATGAAGTGGACGTGCGCGTCGATGGCGCCGGCGGTGAGGATCCGCCCGTTGCCCGCGATGATCTCGGTCTCGGGGCCGATGACCAGGTCGGGGTGGACGCCGTCCATGGTGTCGGGGTTACCGGCCTTGCCGATCGCGGTGATCCGGCCGTCGCGAATGCCGACGTCGGCCTTGACGATGCCCCAGTGGTCGACGATGACGACGCCGGTGATGACCGTGTCGGGGGTGCCCTCGGCACGGGTGGCGCGGGACTGGCCCATGGACTCGCGGATGACCTTGCCGCCGCCGAAGACGGCCTCGTCGCCGGAGGCGCCGGGTCCGCCCGAGCGGTCCTCCTCGATCTCGATCAGCAGGTCGGTGTCGGCGAGCCGGACACGGTCCCCGGTGGTGGGGCCGAACAGGTCGGCGTAGGCGCCTCGGGAGAGCTCAGGCATCGAGGGCACCTCCGGTCTCCCCGCGCAGCCCCGGCACGATCCGGGCGCCGGTGAGGGGCACGAGTTCGACGTCGACGGGGATGCCGGGCTCGAAGCGCACGGCGGTGCCGGCGGCGACGTTCAGCCGCTTGCCGCGGGCCGCGGCACGGTCGAACTCGAGGCCGGGGTTGGCCTCGGCGAAGTGGTAGTGGGAACCGACCTGGACCGGCCGGTCGGCGGCGTTGAGGACGGTGAGGCGAGTGACCTCGCGGCCCTCGTTGACCAGGACGGGGGCGTCGGCGAAAAGGATCTCTCCGGGAATCATCGCGGCCCTCTTCAGATGATCGGCTCGTGGACGGTGACGAGCTTGGTGCCGTCCGGGAAGGTGGCCTCGACCTGGACGTCGTGGATCATCTCGGGGACCCCGTCCATGACGTCGTCCCTGCTGAGGAGCTTGCGACCGGAGGACATGAGTTCGGCGACCGTACGGCCGTCACGCGCGCCCTCGAGGATGTGCGACGTGATGAGGGCGACCGCTTCCGGGTGGTTGAGCCGGAGCCCGCGGGCCCGGCGCTTCTCGGCCACGTCGGCCGCCACGTGGATGAGCAGCCTCTCTTGCTCATGCGGGGTCAGTTGCACGTCCCACCTCACAGTCCTTGCTCCGGACCGTGCGGGGTCCGGCTGCCGCAGCCATCGCGACGGGGATAGGTGTAACACACAGACAAACCCCCGGATCGTCGTCAATCCGGGCAGAAAAACCCCTGATGGCGTGGATCGGCAGGCTAGAGCGCCGGAGTTTCAGTGACGTTAACCAGACCTTGATCCACCGATGACCGCGGTATGGGACCCCCGATACCCGTGCCGTTCACAACCCGCCGGGACCGCGATGCTCGGCGGCGATCCCGAACCGCCGCTGTTCACGCGGGACGGAACCCGCCTCACGGACACCCGAGACCGAGCTGATGACCCGCTCCCCGGTCTGCTCCTCGTTCTGTTCCTCGATCCGCTCCTCGGCCGGCTCGTCGAGCGCGTCCAGCCGCTCCAGGTCGGCGGCCGAGACCAGCGCGACCAGCGGCTTGCCGTGCCGGGTCACGACGACGCGCTCACCGCCGTACACCACGCGGTTGATCAGGTCGGCGAGCTCAGCCCTGGCTTGCGTCACCGGAATCTCGTAGGCCATGCCGCCATCGTACGTCAGGTACGTATTGTACGTTTTTTACAGTTCCCCTCCAGTTCGCCGGGCGCATGGCGGAGGAAGTACACGGCGACCCGGAACGGGGCGCGATCCTGGACGCTCCCGCCGCACTGGCCTACGGTCTGGTGGACCGCATCGCGCCCGGCCGCCGGAGCATGCCCGGCGCACAGGAGATCTGATCGGCCGTCACCCGAGACGGCCGGCCTGCTGGGCAGCCTCAGTCCGGCGCGGGACTCACCCACCTGTCGCGGGCTGCGCGCGGCGCAGGCGCGGGTGCGCACGGCCGCAGCGCTGCGTGGCGCCCTCGCGTCGATGCACCAACGGGGTGAGACGGAGCTGCACGAAGACACGCCGGCACGGGCCCTGCGGGTGCCGGACGATGAACGCCGCGCCGCTCGCGTCACGCTCCCGACCGACGGCGTCGGCCGATCCGGACGCCCGACCAGCCGGACGGACCCGGAAGTCGACACGCGCCGCTCAGGGGGTTCGAAACACTCCGAACGGCCTACCGCCGACCGACGTACATCCAGATCGTTCCACGGGCCTTCCGACTTGCGCACCGCGCGGGCCGGCAGCGCGGAAGACGAGGTTCCGCCCCAGGTCGGCGCCTACGACCGGGATGTGACGGTGCCTCGAACGGAGGCCTGTCCACTCGAACGGGCGAGTGGTGAGTAACGCCACAAATACCCGGATCCGTTGGGATTTTCAGACAGCTGTGAGTGAAGATCCCTGTCTGACGACAAGCCCCCGCCACAACGGCGGGGCGGTCCGGGCGGACGCCGAGTCCTGCCGCCACCCGGATGACCGGTCGACAGGAGTGGATCGGCAGGAGTGGAGGACCCAAGCAAGACGGGTCGCCGGAACGGATGTTCGTCTGTACGTCACAGACGGCCGGACGCTCCGAGCAGCCCTTGGGGTGAAGCCGCAACGCGGCCGGGCAACTTCGCCAGCCCGAATCCGACAGGTCATCCTTCACAGGCGGCTGACGAAGGGTTGCGCATGACTGCGCTGAATCGTGTCCCGTCGCTCATGGCCCGGGCCGGCACGGCCTCGGCCCTCACCCTCGCCGCCGTCGGCGGCTCGATCGCGGTCCCTGGTCTCGCCACCGACGCCTCGGCCGCCACCCTCGCGAGCAAAGCACTGCAGGTCGCGGCCTCCAAGAAGGGATCTCCGTACCAGTGGGGGGCCATCGGGCCGCACCGGTTCGACTGCTCGGGGCTGACGCTCTACTCGTTCAAGAAGGCGGGCAAGACCCTGCCGCGCACCGCAGCCCAGCAGTACAACAAGACGCACCACATCTCGGCCCTCAGCCGTAAGGCCGGTGACCTGGTGTTCTTCCACTCGGGTTCCAGCGTCTACCACGTCGGCATCTACGCAGGCCACGGGAGGATCTGGCACGCGCCGAGGACCGGAGCCGTGGTGCGGCTGGAGAAGATCTGGACCCGGAGCGTCTGGTACGGCCGGGTCAACTGACCCGGCGTCAGGGCAGGAGCGGCTCCAGCAGCAGGGCCGCTCCGAGCGCCGTCAGTGCCGCCCCGATGCCCGCCTGGAGCCCACGGGCGGGCACCGGGGCCGGCGCAGCGAAGCCCTGCCTCACCGGGTGCGCGGCCTCGGCCGCGGCCTCCTCGGGCGTCGGTACGGGCCTCGGCAGCGCCCGCAGGGCGCGCACCCCGAGCTGCAGCACATGGTCGCCGCCCAGCAGCCCAGTCCCCAACTCCCCGCCCCACACCCCCGTGCCCGTCCTCCGAGCCCCTCGCCACCCGTACCCCCGTCCCCGCGCCACCGATCCCCTCGTGCCCGAGCCCGCCGTGCCCGAGCCGTGCCCGTCGCCCGCCGGACTCGCCACCCGGGCGGCGCCGCCCGACCTCGTCGCCAAAGGCCTGGCGCCTCCCGGACCCGCCCCGAAGTGCCCCGAAGCGAACCAGCCCACCGCCCGCGCCCGGAGGGCTACGGTTCCTGTTGGCCCCCCGCCGGGACCGGCCCGACCGGGATGGTCCAGGGGAGTTCGATGGAGACCGTCTTGCCGCCCTCACGGGTGGGCCGGACACGGAGTTTGCCGCCGCACTCGGCAGTGAGCCAGCGGACGATGACCATGCCGCGGCCGTTGTCCTGCTGAACCGCCGCGGGCAGTCTCTTCGGGAAGCGGGGGTGGCTGTCCGTGACGCCGATGCGCAGGTGTTCGTCGCAGTCCAGGGCGACGTCAACCGTGAAGGTGGGTGACTGACCGAAGGTGTGCTGTACGGCGTTCGTGGCGAGTTCGGAGACGATGAGCCGTACGGTGTCGGCCACGTCGGTGTCCGAGGGCAGGCCCCACTCCTCCAGCGTGCCCACGACGTAGGAGCGGGCGGCGGAGACCGAGGCGGGATCGCTCGGCAGAGTGACGGATGCTTCCAGATGGTCTGCCATGGCGACGTCGTCCCTTTCCCACGGGACCGCAGTCCGACACGGAGCGGAAGGTTCGAGTACGGTCCCGGACTGGTGCTTGCTCGTCAGACTGCCACCACCGGACCGGTCACGGGGAGCGATCCACCAAGATATGCATATATCTGTCGCCCAAAGCGGTGAACTCTACGACGCGAGACCGTATTTGGGCGGCCCGGAAGGAGTAAGGAGGAGCCCATGCAGAACGGGCCGGCAGTGCGCCGTCGCAAATTGGGCGCCGAACTGCGCACGCTGCGTACCGGTACTGGGCTCACGAGCGGTGATGCGGCCCGGCTGGTCGGTTGGCACCAGTCGAAGGTGAGCCGTATCGAGACCGGTGCCAGCGGCGTGAAACCAGCCGATGTGCGGTTACTCCTGGACGCCTACGGAGTGGAGGACGGGCAGCTGCGCGAGTTGCTGCTGATGCTGGCGCGTTCCGAGGGCGCGGGCGACCGGCACGGCTGGTGGCATGCCTACCGCGGGGTGCTGCCACCCACCTACCGGGATTTCATCAGCCTGGAGTCGCAGGCGAGCGCGATGCGCACCCTGGAGACCACGGTCGTACCCGGCCTGCTGCAGACGCCCGAGTACGCCCGCGCGGTGACCCGGGCGGCCGTGAAGGACCTGGACGACGAAGGCCTGGACGCGCTGGTGGAGGTGCGGCTGGCCCGGCAGGACGTGCTCCGCGCCGACCCGCCGCTGAAGCTGTGCGCGGTGCTGGACGAGGCGGTGCTGCGGCGCGAGGTCGGCGGCCCCGAGGTGATGAACCGCCAGCTGGCGCGGCTGGTGGAGGCCGCCCGTCTGCCCCAAGTACAACTGCAGGTGCTGCCGTTCGGGGCGGGAGCGCATGTCGGCCTCACCGGGCCTTTCGTTATCTTCTCATTTCCGAGCACTTCTGATCTGGATGTTGTTGTTCTCGACCAGTTGACGAGTAGCCTCTACCTGGAGCGGAAAGAAGACCTCATGGCCTACTCGGAGGCCTTCGACAGCCTTCGGATGTATGCCCTTTCGCCCGAGGACACGTTGGATTACATCGCCGGAATAGGTGACGGCGCGTAAGGAGGCACCATGTCAGCACTGCCTCGGAACGTCCCTGCCAGTACCGACCTGCATCACGTGCGCTGGCTGCGCAGCAGCTACAGCACGGGAGCCAACAACTGCGTGGAGACGGCCCGGCCGCGCTCCGGCCCCGGGGCCGGACTGCTCGCCGTGCGCGACTCCAAGAGCCCGGCCGGACCCGCGCTGCTCTTCTCCGCCGGGAGCTGGACCGGTTTCCTCACCGCCCTGTGACCGAAGACGAGCACCGACCCGAAGACGAGCACTGATCCGAAGACGGCCACCGACCCCGAAGACGACCACGCGCGAAGCACGGCCGTGTCACGCCGACTCATGGTCGCGTTTCGCCGATCACCCGTACAGCGCGTTCGATCTCGGCCCCGGACAGGTCCGCGCGGGCGGTCAGCCGCAGCCGTGAGATGCCGTCGGGCACGGAAGGAGGGCGGAAGCAGCCCACGGCCAGCCCTGCCGTACGGCAGTCGGCCGCCCAGCGCACGGCCTGCTCCGGGGACGGAGCCCGCACGGAGACCACCGCGGCGTCCGGACGCACCGCTTCCAGACCCGCGGCGGTCAGCCGTGCGTGGAGTTCGGCGGCCACCTCACCGGCGCGCGCCGCGCGCTGCGGTTCGCGCACGAGCAGCCGCAGTGCCGCGAGCGCGGCCCCGGCCGCCGCCGGGGCCAGACCCGTGTCGAAGATGAAGGTCCGGGCCGCGTTGACCAGATGGTCGATCACCCGCGCCGGGCCGAGCACCGCTCCGCCCTGGCTGCCGAGCGACTTGGACAGGGTGGCCGTGGCCACCACGTCCGGGGCTCCGGCCAGCCCGGCCGCGTACGGCGCGCCCCGGCCGCCGTCGCCCAGCACTCCGAGCCCGTGCGCGTCGTCCAGGACGAGCCCCGCGCCGTACTCCCGGCACGCCTCGGCGAGCTCGGCCAGCGGCGCCCGGTCGCCGTCCACCGAGAACACCGTGTCGGAGACGACGATCGCCGGTCCCTGATGGCCGGCCAGGGCCTTGCGTACCGCCTCCGGGTCGGCGTGCCCGACGACCTGCCGCTCGCCCCGGGCGAGCCGGCAGCCGTCGATGAGGGAGGCGTGGTTGCCGGCGTCGGAGACGATCAGCGAGCCGTGCGGGCCGAGCGCGGTGACCGCGGCCAGGTTGGCGGCGTAGCCGGAGGAGAAGACCAGCGCCGCCTCGAAGCCGCAGAACACGGCCAGCTCGCGTTCCAGTTCGGTGTGCAGTTCGGTGGTGCCGGTGACCAGCCGGGAGCCGGTCGAGCCGCCGCCCCAGACCCGGGCGGCCTGCGCGGCCCCCTCGGTGACCTCGGGGTGGTGGGCGAGGCCCAGATAGTCGTTGCTCGCCAGATCCAGCAGCGGCGACTCGGCCGGGCGCGGGCGCAGGGTCCGTACGAGTCCGGCGCGCCGGCGCGCCTCCGCCTGCCCCTCGATCCAGCCGAACGCCATGGCTCCTCCGATGATTTTGTAGGTAGCGGACAGACACTAGCGGCAGGACCAGCCGCACAGGGTGTGGCAATACCCACACGGTGATCCGTCTCCGTTGTGCAGTCTCTACCTTGGCCCGGAGCGGTCCCGTAGGACAGGATCGGACCTCATGGACCTGTTGAACACGCTGGTGGACAAGGCGCTTCGGCGCGAGCTGCCGACCCGCGAGGAAGCACTCGCCGTACTGGCCACCTCCGACGACGACGTGCTCGATGTGGTGGCCGCGGCCGGCAAGGTGCGCCGGCACTGGTTCGGCCGCCGCGTGAAACTCAATTACCTGGTCAACCTCAAGTCCGGCTTGTGCCCGGAGGACTGCTCCTACTGCTCCCAGCGGCTCGGCTCCAAGGCCGGGATCCTGAAGTACACCTGGCTCAAGCCCGACGAGGCCTCCCAGGCGGCCGCCGCGGGCCTGGCCGGAGGCGCCAAGCGGGTGTGTCTGGTGGCCAGCGGACGCGGCCCGACCGACCGGGACGTGGACCGGGTCTCGGAGACCATCAAGGCGATCAAGGACCAGAACGAGGCCGTCGAGGTGTGTGCCTGTCTCGGGCTGCTCTCCGACGGCCAGGCCGAGCGGCTGCGCGAGGCGGGCGCGGACGCCTACAACCACAACCTCAACACCTCGGAGTCCACCTACGGGGACATCACCACCACCCACACCTACGCCGACCGGGTGGACACGGTGAACAAGGCGCACGCGGCCGGCCTGTCCGCCTGCTCCGGTCTGATCGCCGGTATGGGCGAGAGCGACGAGGACCTGGTGGACGTGGTCTTCTCGCTGCGTGAGCTGGACCCGGACTCCGTTCCGGTGAACTTCCTCATCCCCTTCGAGGGCACCCCGCTGGCCAAGGAGTGGAACCTCACCCCGCAGCGCTGCCTGCGCATTCTGGCCATGGTCCGGTTCGTCTGCCCGGACGTGGAGGTCCGGATCGCGGGCGGCCGCGAGGTCCATCTGCGCACGATGCAGCCGCTCGCGCTGCACCTGGCCAACTCGATCTTCCTCGGTGACTACCTGACCAGCGAGGGCCAGGCCGGCAAGGCCGACCTGGAGATGATCGCGGACGCCGGGTTCGAGGTGGAGGGCGCCGGCGAGGTGACGCTGCCGGAGCACCGGGTGGGCGCGGCGGGCGGCTGCGGCGCGCACGAGAGCGCCGGCGCCGGCTCCGTCTGCGGCTCGCACGAGGGCTGCGGCTCGCACGAGGGCGCGGACGTGTGCGGTACGACGGCTGCCGCGTGCGGCACGGCGGGTACGGCGACCGCGCCGGCCCCGCAGGAGGCGCGCACCGATCTCGTGGCCGTCCGTCGCCGGGGCGCCGGAACGGACCTCGCGCCCAATGCCTGACCTGTCCGGCCTGAGCGTGCCCGACCTGCTGGAGCTGGACCGACGGCATGTGTGGCACCCGTACGGCCCGATGCCCGGACGTGTCGAACCGCTGGTGGTGGAGTCGGCGAGCGGGGTCCGTCTGACACTGCGGCTCGCCGATGGAGCCCAGGACGAAGTCGTGGACGGCATGTCCTCCTGGTGGTCGGCGATCCACGGCTACAACCACCCGGTCCTCAACGAGGCGGCGCACGAGCAGCTCGGACGGATGAGCCATGTGATGTTCGGCGGGCTCACGCACGAGCCCGCCGTACGGCTCGCGAAGCACCTTGTCGACATGTCGCCAGAGGGCCTGGAGCACGTCTTCCTGGCCGACTCCGGCTCGGTGTCGGTCGAGGTCGCGGTGAAGATGTGCCTGCAGTACTGGCGCTCGCTCGGCAGGCCCGGCAAGCAGCGGCTGCTGACCTGGCGGGGCGGCTACCACGGCGACACCTGGAACCCGATGTCCGTGTGCGATCCCGAGGGCGGGATGCACGCGCTGTGGTCGGGCGTGCTGCCGCGCCAGCTGTTCGCCGACGCCCCGCCGGCGGAGTACGAGGAGTCGTACGCCGAGCATCTGTGTGAACTGATCGCCCGGCACGCGGACGAACTGGCCGCGGTGATCGTGGAGCCGGTCGTGCAGGGCGCGGGCGGGATGCGCTTCCACTCCCCCGCGTATCTGCGGGTGCTGCGCGAGGCGTGCGACGCGCACGACGTGCTTCTCGTCTTCGACGAGATCGCCACCGGCTTCGGCCGCACCGGTGCGCTGTTCGCGGCGGAGCACGCGGGCGTCACCCCGGATGTGATGTGCCTGGGCAAGGCGCTGACCGGCGGCTATCTGACGCTGGCGGCCACGCTGTGCACCGCGCGGGTCGCCGACGGGATCTCGCGGGGCGAGGTGCCGGTGCTCGCGCACGGCCCGACGTTCATGGGCAACCCGCTGGCGGCGGCCGTGGCCTGCGCCTCCATCGAACTGCTCGTGGGCCAGGACTGGCGGGCGGAGGTCAAGCGGATCGAGGCGGGTCTGTGGGAGGGCCTGTCGCCGGCCCGGGAGCTGCCCGGTGTCCGGGACGTCCGCGTCCTCGGGGCGATCGGCGTCGTCCAGCTCGACCACGAGGTGGACATGGCCGCGGCCACCGCGGCGGCCGTGCGGGAGGGCGTGTGGCTGCGTCCGTTCCGCGACCTGGTCTACACGATGCCGCCGTACATCACCTCGGACGAGGACGTGACAAGAATCGCGCGCGCGGTGTGCGCCGCGGCGCGGGAGGGATGAACATGCCGGTACTGATGATCTCGGGGACGGGCACGGAGATCGGCAAGACCGTCACCACCGCCGCCGTCGCCGCCGCGGCGCTCGCGGCCGGACGCTCGGTGGCCGTGCTGAAGGCCGCCCAGACGGGGGTACGGCCGGACGAGCGCGGGGACGCCGACGAGGTCGCGTGGCTCGCGGGCCCGGTGACGGCCACCGAACTGGCCCGCTATCCGGAGCCGTTGGCACCCGGTACGGCGGCCCGGCGGGCGGGTATGGCGCCGGTGCATCCGCACGAGGTGGCCGACCGGGCGGCGAAGCTGGCCACCGAGCACGATCTCGTACTGGTCGAGGGGGCGGGCGGACTGCTCGTCCGGTTCGACGCGGCCGGCGGCACCCTGGCCGACGCGGCACGGCTGCTGGACGCGCCGGTGCTGGTCGTCGCCCAGGCCGGTCTGGGCACGCTCAACATGACGGAGCTCACGGCGCTCGAACTACGGCGCCGGGGGCTGGAGTTGGCCGGCATCGTGATCGGCAGCTGGCCCGGCTCGCCCGACCTCGCCACCCGCTGCAACGTCACCGAGCTGCCGGAGGTCGCAGCGGCCCCCCTCCTCGGCGCGATCCCCTCCGGGGCGGGGGCGCTGCCACCGGCCGACTTCCGCACAGCGGCACCGACCTGGCTGGCCCCCCGCCTGGACGGGACCTGGGATGCGGAAGCATTCCGGATCCGCGAGGCACCCTAGCGGGAACGGCACTCGTGGGTGCGAAGGCGTCGTACGGGGGACACTCCCCCTAGGCCGTCCGTCGGGGAGGTTCGCCATGCGGCTGCTGTCCGGTTCCGACCAGGTCGCGCGGAGTCCCGTGCACCATCCGCTGTTTGCCCGCTGCTACGCCCGGTGCAGCGTGAGCGCCGAGACCCGGCTGGGCATGGCCGGCGTGCGTGAGCGGCTGCTCGCCGGGCTGTCCGGGCGGGTGATCGAGATCGGCGCCGGCAACGGGCTGAACTTCGCGCACTACCCGGGCACCGTCGCGGAGGTCGTGGCGATCGAACCGGAGCCGCTGCTCAGGAAGCTGGCGCTCGACGCGGCCCTGCGCGCCCAGGTCCCGGTCGACGTGGTGCCGGGCGCCGCCGAGGCGCTGCCGGTCAAGAGCGAGGCCTTCGACGCGGCCGTGCTGTCCCTGGTGCTGTGCAGCGTGCGGGACGTACCGCGGGCGCTGAGCGAGGTACGGCGGGTGCTCAGGCCGGGCGGCCAGGTGCGGTTCTTCGAGCACGGCCGGGGCGGCGGACCCCTGATGACGGTGACCCAGCGCACGCTGGACCGGACCCTGTGGCCCCTGCTCACCGGCGGGTGTCATGTGGCCCGCCGGCCGGTGGCCGCGCTGCGCGAGGCCGGGTTCACACTCGGTCCCCACCGGCGCGTGATGATGCCGGAGAAGGGTCCGGCGCTGCCGGCGTCGTACTGCGCGCTCGGCGTCGCCTGGCGCCCGGACGAGTGGCTCCCGGACGAGCCGGGCGCGCGCTGATCACAGGCTCCAGCGCCGCAGCTCCCGCGCGATGTCGTCCACGTCGGCCGCGCCCTCCTTCACCAGCCGGGCGAGGTCGCGCACCTGCTCGGGCGTGGTGCCCACCTTCACGCCGCTGGCGACCAGGTAGGCATAGGCGACCGCCGAGGCGAACAGCGCGTTGGAGCGCTCCAGGGCCGGCAGGTGGATCAGCAGCTGGAGCAGGGAGGCGGCACGGGCGTGCGGGGTGTCGTAGACCGGCACGCCGAATATCTCGGCGCGGTGCCGGGCGACGGCGGCGACCAGCGCGCCCCAGTCGGTGACCTGCGGGTCCCCGGGCGTCTTCTGTTCGGCGAGCATGAGGAGCCAGGCGAGGTCGATACTGAGCTCGTTCAAGGGATCAGCGGCCGTCCCCGGTGCCGGCACCGCGGGGGGTCTCGGTGAACTCCTCCGCGAACACGGACTCGTACTGCCTCATGAAGTCGGCGGCGGCCTCGACGAACGTACGGCCCGCTTCCCCGGTGTCCTGTCTGACCAGCTCTTCGATATAGCGGTTGACGCTGATGCCACGGGCCAGGGCGCGTTCGCGGGCCGCGCGGGCGGTGCCCTCGTCCACGCGCACGTTCAGCTGGGTCTTCGCCATGCTTCGACGCTAGCGCCGAGGCGCTAGCAAGACAAGGGCGCGCCTACACGCTGCGCCGGGTCGGCCTGTCCCTTACGCTCGCCCGGAACGGGCGGTTCGAACGACCGGGAGGCTGACTTGTCCACACCAGCTGCGCAGCACGCCCCGGGCCGCACGCCCAACGGCGGAATCGCGGCCCGCGCCCGCGGACTGACCAAGGCCTACGGCTCCGGCGAGACGGCCGTCATCGCCCTGGACTCGGTGGACGTGGACATCGCGCGCGGCCGCTTCACCGCCGTGATGGGCCCCTCGGGGTCGGGGAAGTCCACGCTCATGCACTGTCTGGCTGGCCTCGACACGGTGTCGGCCGGCCAGGTGTGGCTGGGCGACACCGAGATCACCGGTTTGAGGGAACGGGAGCTGACCAGGCTCAGGCGGGACCGGGTCGGGTTCATGTTCCAGTCGTTCAACCTGATCCCGACCCTGACGGCGGCCGAGAACATCACCCTGCCGATGGACATCGCGGGCCGGAAGCCCGACCAGCGGTGGCTGGACCAGGTCATCGACGCGCTGGGGCTGCGCGGGCGGCTGACGCACCGGCCCGCCCAGCTCTCCGGCGGACAGCAGCAGCGGGTCGCCTGTGCGCGGGCGCTGGCCTCCCGGCCGGAGCTGATCTTCGCCGACGAGCCGACCGGGAACCTCGACTCGCGGGCCGGTCTGGAGGTGCTGGGCTTCCTGCGCGGCGCGGTGGACGAGCTCGGGCAGACGGTCGTCATGGTCACGCACGACCCGGGTGCCGCCGCCCACTCCGACCTCGTGCTCTTCCTCGCCGACGGGCGGATCGTGGACGAGATGGCACAGCCGACGGCCGAGGCGGTGCTGGAACGCATGCGTGTCTTTCCCGCGGGAAACCCCCGGAGTCCCGGGGCCGGCGTGGTCCGGGGCCGGCTCGGCGACGATGTCACCGCCCGGGAGGACTGAGCCGGTGCTCAAGGCGACCCTGAGGAGTTTCCTCGCGCACAAGGGGCGGCTCGCGCTGTCCGCGCTGGCCGTGATCCTTTCCGTGGCGTTCGTCTCGGGCAGTCTGATCTTCTCCGACACCGTGACGCGTACCTTCGACCGGCTGTTCGCCTCCACCGCCGCCGATGTGACGGTCCAGCCGAAGCAGGATCTGCGGTCGGCGCGGCTGAGCGGCGCGGTGCAGACCCTGCCCGCCGCGCTGCGGGACCGCGTGGCGAAGGTCGACGGGGTCGCGGCGGCCCGCGCCGAGGTGTCCGTGGAGAACGCCGTCGTGGTCGACGCCCGCCACAAGTCCGTCGGCCCGACCACGGGCGCCCCGACCCTCGCGATGGCCTGGTACGTCACGCATCGCAGCCCGGTGCAGCTCACCTCCGGCCATGCGCCGCGGGGTGCGGGCGAGGCACTGCTGGACGCCGACACGGCCGGCAAGAGGCACGTACGGATCGGCGACACGCTGACCGTGCAGGCGCAGCCGGGCACGTTCCGGGTGCGGGTGGTCGGCATCGCCACGTTCACCACCACCAACCCCGGCGCGGCCCTGGTCTTCCTGGACCCGGCGGTCGCGGCCCGGGAACTGCTCGGGTCGGCCGCGCAGGCGACCGGCATCTCGGTGGACGCGGCGCCGGGAGTGACCGACGCGCAGCTCAAGCGGCGTGTCGGCCAGGCGATCGGTACCGGCACCTACGACCTGAAGACCGCGGGTGAGCAGGCCAAGTCGGCGGCGGCCGGCCTCGGCACCTTCCTCGACGTGATCAAGTACGTGATGCTGGGCTTCGCCGGTGTCGCCCTGCTCGTGGGCGTGTTCCTCATCGTCAACACCTTCTCCATGCTGATCGCCCAGCGCACGCGCGAGCTGGGCCTGCTGCGGGCGCTCGGCGCGGACCGCAGGCAGGTGCGGCGTTCGGTGCTCACGGAGGCGCTGCTGCTCGGGCTGGTCGGTTCGACGCTCGGCCTCCTGGCCGGTATCGGGCTGGCGCTGGGGCTGATCCGGCTGATGAGCGCGTTCGGGATGAACCTGAAGGCCACGGAGATGGTCATCGGCTGGGGCACGCCCGTCGCGGCGTACGTCGTCGGTCTCGGCGTCACCTTCGTGGCCGCCTATCTGCCCGCGCGGCGCGCGGCGGCCGTGTCGCCGATGGCGGCGCTCGCCGACGCCGAGGTCGCCGGTGTGGGCAAGCCGTTGAGGGCGCGGGCGATCGTCGGTGCGGTGGTCGGGGTGGCCGGCGCGGCGGCGCTGGCCGGGTGCGCGGCGGCCACGAAGGTCGCCCAGGCGGCCCCGCTGCTGGGGTTGGGCGTGGTCCTGACGCTGATCGCGACCGTGGTGGCCGGTCCGCTGCTGGTGCGGCCGGTGATCCGGGTGCTGGGCGGGGCGTTTCCCGCGCTGTTCGGCCCGGTCGGCCGGATGAGCCAGCGCAACGCCCTGCGCAACCCGCGTCGTACGGGCGCCACGGCCGCCGCGCTCATGGTGGGCCTCGCCCTGGTCGGCGGGATGTCGGTGGCGAGCGCCTCGATGTCCGCGTCGTTCGACCAGCAGATCGACAAGAACCTGGGTGCCGACTTCATCATCCAGAACACCAACTTCACCCCCTTCACCAAGCAGGTGCGGGACACCGTGGCCGCGACGCGCGGCGTCGGGCTCGTCGTACGGCAGCGGCTCACCCCGGTCGCCGTACGCCTGCCGAAGGGAGACGAAGTCCGCACGACCGCCGCCGCGTACGGGCCCCGGCTCGACGACGTCCTGCACCTCACCTACGCGCAGGGCGGTTCACGGGCCGCGCTGGCGGACGGTCATCTCGCCATGGACGCCGACTTCGCCAGGGACCACGGCGTGCGTGTCGGCAGCGTCGTCCCGGTCGAGTTCCCGGGCGGACGGCACACCGAGCTGACCGTCGCGGCACTCACCGACCAGGCTCCGACGGAGGGCTTCGGCTCCCAGGGCGGCATGTACTTCGGCCTGGCGACCCTCACGAAGTACGCGCCCCGCGCCCAGGACTCCGCGCTCTACGTCAACGCGGCCACCGGGACGAACCCGCAGGACCTGCGGCCCCGGCTGGAACGGGTGCTCGCGCCGTTCCCGCAGGTGCAGGTGCACAATCAGACCGACTACAAGAACCTGGTCCACAAGCAGATCGCCGTCCTGCTGTACCTGGTGTACGCGCTGCTCGGACTGGCCATCGTCATCGCCGTGCTCGGTGTGGTCAACACCCTCGCCCTGTCGGTGGTGGAGCGCACCCGTGAGATCGGGCTGCTGCGCGCGATCGGGCTGGGGCGGCGGCAGTTGCGCCGGATGATCCGGCTGGAGTCGGTGGTGATCGCGGTGTTCGGCGCGGTGCTCGGGCTGGCGCTGGGACTCGTGTGGGGCGTGTGCATGCAGCAGGTGCTGGCCCTGCGCGGGCTGACGGCGCTGGCGTTCCCCTGGACGACGATCGTCGCCGTCGTCGTCGGTGCGGCGGTGGTGGGCGTGGTGGCGGCTCTGCTGCCGGCGCTGCGGGCGTCACGGATGAACGTGCTGGCGGCGATCGCCCACGAGTGAGGGCACCCTCCCGAGCGTGCGACGGACGTGATGGAATCGCAGGTCCAGGCTCAAGTCACCTGCGCAAGAGGAGAGTTCGTGCCGCGTCCGTTCCGCTTCGGGGTCAATCTGCTCACGCCCGCGCCCGCCGCCGAGTGGCGCGCCAAGTGCCGGCGCGCCGAGGAGCTCGGGTACGACGTGATCCTCGTCCCGGATCACCTCGGCATGGTCGCCCCGTTCCCGGCGCTGGTCGCGGCGGCCGAGGCGACCGAGCGCCCCCGGCTGGGCACGTTCGTGCTCAACGCGGGGTTCTGGAATCCCGCACTGCTGGCCCGCGAGGTGGCGACCACGGACGCGCTCACCGGCGGACGTCTCGAACTCGGGCTGGGCACCGGGTACGTTCCGGCCGAACACGAGGCGGCGGGGCTGCCGTACGGCTCACCGGGCGAGCGGGTGGACCACCTCCGCCGTACGGTGGCGGAACTCGACCGGCTGCTCGGCTCCCCCGAACACCAGCCGCGCCCCGCCCGGCCCCGGGTGCCGCTGCTGATCGGCGCCAACGGCGACCGGATGCTGCGGCTGGCCGCCGAGCACGCGGACATCGCGGCCTTCACCGGAGCCCGGCCGGGGAGGACACCGGGCGGGCTGGAGCCGCTCACCGCCGAGGAGCTGGACGAGCGGGTGGCGCGCTACCGGAGCGTCGCGGCGGGCCGGGCGCAAGAGGCGGAACTGAACCTGCTCCTCCAGCTCGTGGCGGTCACGGACGACCCCGGACCGGTGCTGAAGCCGCTGCTGGAGCGGCAGTCGCAGCTGACCCTCGACGACGCGCTGGCGCTGCCCATCGTGCTGGCCGGCCCGCTGGAGGACGTCGTCGAGCGGGTGCGGGCGCAGCGCGAGCGGTTCGGGTTCTCGTACCTGACCGTCCTGGAGCCGTACATGGAGGCCTTCGCGCCGGTGATGGAGCAGCTGCGCGAGGAGTCCGCATGATGGAAACCCGCACACGGGCCACCCACCCAGTGATCCGATGACCCCATGACCGACCCGCGTATACGCCCGGCGGCGCACGCCGACCTCGACACTGTCCTCGCCTTCTGGAAGACGGCCGCCGAGGGCACCAGCATCAGCGACGACCGGGACGGGGTGGAGCGGCTGGTGGCCCGCGACCCGGAGGCCCTGATCCTCGCCGAGCAGGGCGGGGAGCTGGTGGGCACGGTGATCGCGGGCTTCGACGGCTGGCGCTGCCATCTGTACCGGCTCGCGGTGCATCCGCAGCGGCGCCGGCAGGGCATCGGCTCGGCGCTGCTGGCCGCCGCCGAGGAGCGGTTCGTACGGCTCGGCGGCCGGCGCGCGGACGCGATGGTGCTGGTCCGCAACGAGCGGGCGCAGCAGGCCTGGAGCGCGGCCGGTTACGGCCCGGAGGAGCGCTGGCGGCGCTGGGTGAAGCCGCTCACCGACTGAGCCACCCGGGTTCCTTTGCCCATCCTTTACCATTGAGGGAGCACTCGGCCCTCTATGAAAGGTTGTGAGCGTCCGCCCATGGGCGAGCCTCCCGGTACGCGCCGCCGCGCGCCCCGTCCTGCCCTGTCCGAGCATGGGACGGGGGTGACCCGATGACCGAAGTGCTCCTGCTGCTGGTGGCGATCCTGCTGTCGCTCGCCTGTGGTGCCTTCGTGGCGGCGGAGTTCTCGTTGACCACGGTGGAGCGCGGTGAACTGGAGCGAGCCGCCGAGCGCGGCGAACGCGGCGCCCCCGGCGCCCTGAAGGCCGCACGGAACCTGACCTTCCAGCTCTCCGGCGCCCAGCTCGGCATCACCGTGACCAACCTGGTGGTCGGCATGCTCGCCGAGCCGTCCATCGCCAGGCTGCTCGCCGGTCCGTTCCGGGCGATGGGGCTGTCGGGCGGCACGGCGGGTTCGGCCGCCCTCGTGCTCGGTACGGCCCTGTCGACGGTGTTCCTGATGGTCGTCGGCGAGCTGGTGCCGAAGAACTGGGCGATCTCCTCACCGCTGGCCGTGGCGAAGCGGGTGGGCAATCCGCAGCGCTGGTTCAGCGCCGTCTTCCGGCCCTTCATCACGCACCTGAACAACACGGCCAACCGTTTCGTGCGCCGGCTCGGCATCGAGCCCGCCGAGGAGCTGGCCTCGGCGCGGGGACCGCAGGAGCTGGCGGCGCTGGCCCGGCACTCCGCCAAGAAAGGCGCACTGGAGCCGGACACCGCCGAGCTGTTCGTGCGCACGCTGAACCTGGCCGACCTGACGGCGGAGAACGTGATGACCCCGCGCGTCCAGGTCGTCGCCCTCGACACCCAGGCCACCTGCGAGGACGTGGCGAACGCGACCCGGGCCACCGGGCTGAGCCGGTTCCCGGTCTACCGGGGCACCCTGGACTCGGTCGTCGGCACCGCCCACATCAAGGACGTGCTGGCCGTCCCCGCCGACCAGCGGCGCCACCGCACGGTCGCCCAGCTCATGCGCGAGCCGCTGCTCGTGCCCGAGTCCCTGACCGTCGACCGGCTGCTGGACCGGCTGGGCGGCAGGCGCACCATGGCCGTCGTCATCGACGAGTACGGCGGCACGGCCGGCGTGGCGACCCTGGAGGACATCGTCGAGGAGGTCGTAGGCGAGGTGCGGGACGAACACGACCCGCACGAGACGCCGGACCTCGCCCCCGCCGGGGCGGACGAGGACGGGCGGGCCCTGTACTCGGCCGACGGCGCCGCCCGCACCGACCAGCTCGCGCGCGTCGGCCTGCGGGCGCCCGAGGGGCCGTACGAGACCCTGGCCGGGCTGGTCGCGACCCTGCTGGGCCGGATACCGCGGACCGGTGACAAGGTCGAGGTCGCGGGCTGGCGGCTGGACGTGGTGGACGCCTCGGGCCGCCGGGCGGCGCGGGTGCTGCTGCACGCGCCACTGGACGACGAACAGGCCCACGAGACCCCGGAGGAGGCGCGATGACCACCGTACAGCTGCTGATCGGGCTGGCGACCCTGGTCGTCAACGCCTTCTTCGTCGGCGCCGAGTTCGCGCTGATCTCCGTGCGCCGCTCGCAGGTCGAGCCGCTGGCCCAGGAGGGGGACCGGCGTGCGAAGGCCGTGCTGTGGGGCCTGGAGCACGTCTCGGCGCTGCTGGCCGCCGCCCAGCTCGGCATCACGCTGTGCACGCTGGTCCTGGGTGTGGTCGCCGAACCGGCCATCGCGCATCTGCTGGAGCCGGTGTTCCGCGCGGTCGGTGTGCCCGTGAGCGCGGGTCACGCCGTGTCCTTCGTGATCGCGCTGGCCCTCGCGACCTATCTGCACATGCTGCTCGGCGAGATGGTGCCCAAGAACATCGCGCTCGCCGAGCCGGTGCGCAGCGCGCTGCTGCTCGGCCCGCCGCTCGTCGCGCTGTCCCGGGCCCTGCGCCCGGTGATCTTCGCGGTCAACGCCTTCGCGAACGGGCTGCTGAAGCTGCTCCGGGTGGAGACCAGGGGCGAGGTCGCGGCGACCTTCACGGACACCGAACTCGCCGAGATCGTCAAGGACGCCAGCGAGGCGGGCCTGATCGACGACCGGGCGCAGGAGCGGCTGCACGACGCCCTGGAGCTGGGCAGCCGGCCCGTGCGGGACGTCGTGGTGCCGCTGGAACGGGTGGTGTACGCGCGCGTGGGCGTCACCCCGGAGCAGCTGGAGCGGCTGTCGGCCGAGTCGGGCTTCTCCCGGTTCCCCGTGGTCGACGTGGGCCGGCGGATCGTGGGCTATCTGCACGTCAAGGACGCGCTGGACGCCTCGCCGCGGGACGTGCCGTTCCGGCTGCGGGACGTGCGGCCCATCGCACGGGCGCGGGAGGGCACCCCCCTGGACGACGTGCTCACCGCGATGCGCGGCAGCCGTACGCATCTGGCGGCGGTGCTCGGCGACGACGGCCGGCTGGCCGGCCTGGTGACCATGGAGGACGTGCTGCGGCAGCTGTTCGGGCAGCCGACACCGGGATGACGCCGGGATCCTGCCGGGCGTTCCCGGGGCGACCGACCGGTAGGTATGGAGCCGGGATACCATCGCTGACGCCATGCAGACGAATCCCACACCTCCCCCGTACAACAGCCTGGTCGCGGTCGGCGACTCCTTCACCGAGGGCATGTCGGACCTGCTGCCCGACGGCTCCTACCGGGGCTGGGCCGACCTGCTCGCCACGCGGATGGCGGACCGCGCTCCGGGCTTCCGGTACGCCAATCTGGCCGTGCGCGGGAAGCTGATCGGGCAGATCGTCGACGAGCAGGTGGGCACGGCGGCGGCCATGAACGCCGACGTGGTCACGCTGGTCGGCGGGCTCAACGACACCCTGCGGCCCAAGTGCGACATGGGCCGGGTGAAGGGCCTGCTGACCGAGGCCGTGGAGCGGCTGGCGCCGTCCTGCAAGCAGCTGGTGCTGATGCGCAGCCCCGGCCGCCAGGGCCCGGTGCTGGAGCGGTTCCGGCCGCGCATGGAGGAGCTGTTCGCCTGTGTGGACGAGCTGGCCGCACAGCACGGCGCGGTCGTCGTCGACCTGTACGGAGCGCGCTCACTCAGCGATCCCCGGCTGTGGGACGTGGACCGGCTGCACCTGTCGGCCGAAGGACACCGCCGGGTCACCGAGGCGGTGTGGCAGACGCTCGGGTACGAGCCGGAGGACACCGAGTGGCACGTGCCGATGCCGGCCACACTCCCGCCGGGCTGGGTGACGCGCCGGATGGCGGACGCGCGCTTCGCCCGCCGGCACCTGCTGCCGTGGATAGGCCGGCGCCTGACCGGCCGCTCCTCGGGGGACGGCCGGACAGGCGCCCAGTTTAGCGCTGAGCTGGGCAAAGCCTTCTGGGTCACCCCTTCGGACCACACAGACCCCGGCCCCGTGACGGACTGGCGACGGGTGGAGCCCTAACCCGGAGCCCCGCCCGGCTGCCATGCACCGATTAAACGCCGGGCGCCGGCCCCCTTCCCGCCATCACCCGCTGTTGTTGTTGCGGGACGTCATGGTTGCGTCCAAGGAAGGGGTCTATGGGTTCAGTGCAGGCGTCGCAGCCGGGTCAGCAGGCCCGCCGCGGCGTCCCGGTCGCCGATGTTTGCGGCGGTGACGCAGGCGACGAGGCGCAGACCGAGGGTGTCGGTCACGATGTGCGTGGGGTGCGGCTGAAGTGAAGGTCTCGATCAGCCCGTCGGTCTGAATTCGGGCTGGTCGGGGCTGTTGTAGAGCCGTTCGTGCTCGCGTGTGGTGTGGTAGGCCCAGTAGGCATCGAGGTCGTTGTCGGCGGTGAGAGCGCGCAGGCGGAGGACTTCGGCTCCTTCGAGGCCCCAGCGGGCTCCGGTGATGTCGAGGCGGTCGCCGATGAGGTGGGGGCAGGCGCCTCCGACGGCGCCGGTGGCGATGGGCCGGCCGACAGATGGTCGGGCTCCTCTCAGTGCGGACACGCTGGCGCCGGCATCACGTCTGTTCCTGCTGCTGTCATGACCGCCGCTTGTAGCACGTACCGGTCCATCGCTCGTCGGCAGCCGAGACTGCACCCACGGCCACCGGAGGATCTGTCAGAGGTCTGCGGGTCGGTCGCCTCGACTGCCGGCCTTCCGTCCCGAACGAACTTCTGCGCCTGGTAAGCGGGTTCAGTTCTGCATTTCCGGCTCGTCCCGGTCAATCCTGTCAACTTGCCTTAAACATAGGGAACCCGGCGTGCAAGCCATAGCGGCCTGAGCGGCAAGTCGACTCCCACTGTGTGATGTTGATCTCATGGTCACAGTACGTGTACGGGGTGGGGGGTGGGCCAGTTTTCAGCAAAGAGCTGATCATTCACAGGTTATGCACAGGTGCTCACTGCTCCGAAAGCCGTCATTGCGGTAACTGTCGGTAACTTCCTGTGCAGGTATGGGTCTTGCTCCGTGTGCATGCCGCGTGCATATGGTGATGATCCGCTCCCCGAATGGACTTGACCAGTCCGTTTCTGGGAGAAGGGCCGGCGCGTCGTGGGGGAAGCGCCACGCGCAACCAGCCTCCCCGACCCCCGAGGGGGCTGGCTGCTTCCCTCCCAGGGCGTGACCCGCAAAAAACGGGGCCACACCTTCACAGAGAGGGATGCGCGTGCTGCGCAGACCACCCAGACCACCATTCCGCAGATGCAGATGGGCGAAGAGACTGGCGACGCCGGTCGTGTCCATAGCGTCGCTCGGCCTGCTCGCGACCCTTGCCGTTCACCCTGAACTCGTCACCGACGATCCGGGCGGCATGAAGACCGTCGCCGGAACGTATGACGGGTTCGACGGGAAGGCGGCCGAGCAGTTCCGCCAGGACCAGTGCATCACCGCCGAAGCGTTGCGCAAGGGCGGCCAGAACATGTTCGACCTGGCCGAGTCGTCGATCAATCTGCCCGCCGCTCAGCTTCATCCCATGGCCGACCGGGGATACCCGGACTCGCCGATGGCGAAGGCGTTCCAGAAGGACGAGAACGCACGCGACGCCCTCAGCAAGAACGTCGACACCGTCAAGCAGTCCTGGGCCAGCGCGGTCGCGACACTGGAGTCGTATCCCGGTGCCCCGACCGGCCGGGAGAAGATCTTCGAGAACACCGGCCTCATGCCGTGGCTGTGGCAGTCGTACACGGGCGGGGTGACGTTCTTCTTCAACGACACCACCCCGCTCGCCGACAAGACCAGCACGACTGCGGTCATCAAGCTCGGCGACCAGTTCTACGCCAACACCAGCGGGCCGGAAGCGGACGCGTGGAAGGACTGGAAGTCCAAGGCCACCGAAGTGCCGCCCCGCTCGTACGCGGATGACTCCCGGATCTTCCTCTCCTCCGGCGGTTTCCCCAAAACCGAACCGGATCCTGGCTCTCCGGAGTTCCGGATCCTGGTCGAGGACTTGAAGGAACGCTTCGCCTCGTGCACGTGGCGCAACCCGGTCGACCCCGACCAGGTGTGGGGCAAGGCTGTTGCTGCCGCGTCGGATGAGTGGCAGAAGGAGTTTGCCGACCAGTCCCCGGAACGCGCAGGGATCCTGGCCGCGAACGACAAGGCCGGGAACGCGTTGCAGGCGGGTACGTTCGCCCTGGGCAAGATCCTCGGCCAGTCCTACATCGCGGACTACTCCACCCGCTGGCTCGACTACTACACCAAACGCAAGCCCGCCCCCTCAGCCAGTGATGTGAACAAGGCCAAGGCCAACATCCCTGGTGCGCAGAAGGAGGCGAAGGCTCAGCTTGCCGCCCTGCGCGCCCAGCTCACGATCACCCAGCAGGCCGCGAAGGACTCCGACACCAGCCTGAACCAGGCGTATGCCAAGGCCGACAAGATGGGCGCCCCACGCGGCCGGGGCCTTGTGGTGGGGCAGCAGAAGGCCCAGGTCACCAAGGGCGCGGCTGCCGCGCTGGCGGCGATGGTCAAGGCCGGTGAGACCGCCGAGGCCGCCACTCGTGCCGCCGCGTCGGATGCGGACACCATCAACCAGCGGGCCATCGCCCAAGCCGCACAGGTCAAGACGGAGTTCCGCCGGCAGGCGGCCGCGGAAGCCGAGTGGCAGGCCAAGGCGGCTGCCGATGCGGCGAAGATCCACCGTGACAACGCCAAGCAGGACGCAGACACAGCGAAAACGAAGCTCGGCGAGACACTGAAGGCCGAAGCCAACGCGAAGGCCGCTGCCCAGACCGCACACGACCGCCGGGTGGACGCAGAGGCCCAGGAGAAGACAGCGAAGGCGGAGAAGGCCAACGCCGCCGCCCACCAGGCCGACGCTAACCAGTACAAGCAGGCCGCCCGGGACCAGGCGGACAAGGCCAAGACGGCTAAGGACAAGGCCGAAGCCTCCGAGCAGACCGCATCCGACAAGCGGGACGGGGCGAAGAAGGCCGCCGACCACGCCCGTTCCATGCGGGACGACGCGTGGGATGCCGAGCAGAAGGCCAATGCCGACCGTGCCAAGGCCGATTCCAAGAACGCCTACGCCGACTCCCTTGACGCCGGCGCCGATGCTGACGCCGCACGGCAGGCCGCGAACGACGCCGACAAACACGCCGACGACTCCGAAGCAGCCGCGAAGAAAGCCCAGACCGACGCCGACGCCGCCACACAGGCAGCCGAAGACGCTGACGCCGCAGCAACCCGTGCCGAAGCGGCGGCCAAGCGGGCACGCGCGGACTCCGACGCCGCACAGGCTGCGAAGGCGAAGGCCGACGCCGACGTCCGTACCGCCACCGCATCGACCGCGGACGCGATCGCCGCCTCCCAGCACGCTGCCTCGGAGTCCCGTGCGGCGGTCAGGCTCGCCGACCAGGCCGAGACCGACGCCAATAACGCCAAGACCCAAGCGGACGCGGCGAAGAAGGACCTGGCGGTCGCACTCCTCGCAGCAGCCAAGGCCGCCGGGTACGCGCACATCACGGCGCAGGCGGCGGTGGATGCGGGGAAGTCGGCGAAGCAGGTCGTCAAACCCGCCAACGACGCCATCGAACTTGGCTCCCCCTACGTCGACACCGACAGTGTCGCGAGTCTGGTGGTCCTGACCGGTCAGGCGTCCAAGTCCCTTGCGGAGCAGTTGAAGGCTGTTGCTGACGCGCATTCGAAGAACGCCAAACAGGAAGCCGCCGATGCCAAGGCGCTCGCGGACAAGGCCGGCGCGGACACCAAAGCCGCCCTCCAGTCGGCCGCGAACGCAGCACAGTCCGCCTCGGACGCCCGTGACTACGCCAACCAAGCACTCGACTACTCGGCCGCCGCCGCCAAGTCAGCAGCGGCAGCGGTCGACTCCCTGAACCGGACAAAGGAGTACGACCGGCAGGCCGGAGAGGACGCCGCCGCCGCTGATGCGGCAGCCGGACGGGCCGAAGGGTATGCGAAGGACGCCCGCAACAGCGCCGACCAGGCCGCCCTCGACGCCCAGGCAGCCCACCAGGCAGCCGACCAGGCCTCCCAGGACGCCAAGGACGCCCGCGCCGCCGCCGACCGCGCCGACAAGGACGCCACCGATGCCGAGCAGTACGCCAAGGACGCCGACAAATACGCCCAAGAGGCCCAGGAAGCAGCCGACAACGCTGCGAAGGAGCAGGCCAACCAGGAACTGTCCAAGGGCTCTACTACGGGTATCCCCGGCGTGTTCGCCGTGCCGGACCAGTCCACCGTGGAGATCGTCAGCTCCCAGCAGATCGGGCAGTGCCCATCCAACGCGGTGCTCGTCGGCTGCGACGCCACCTACAACCTGGTCGTGGACTACGAGGCCGACTTCTACCTGTGCACGGATGACAACGCCCAGGCCACGGCGGACGGCTGCCCGAAGCCTTCATGGCAGTACCTCCAGCGTTCCACGCTGAAGAACGTCAAGATCGACAACTGGCAGCACCACTTCTCCGGCGAGGACATCGCCCGCGCCGGATGGGAGACCCTCTTCGGCGAAAAGGCAGGCTCGCTCCTGTTCTCGTTCTTCGCCGAAGACATGCTGAAATGCTTCCACGGCAGCGCCAGCGGCTGCGCCTGGGCCTACGCGACCTACTTCCCAGTAGGAGGCGCTCTCAGCGATATCAGCAAAGCAGTCAAGGCCCTCGATGCTGCCGCCAGGACAGGCATCGGCTTCGAAGACGCCTTCAAGGCACTACGTGGCCTGGACGGTCTGTCGCCGCTGACAAAGGAAGGAATCGGCGCCAGGCTCCTCAAGCAGCTGTACGAGACGTGCACCAAGCGGGCGATGGCCCCGTTGCTACGCTCTGGCGGCGGCGCGTGTGAGAACATAATTCCGTACGGCAGTTCGGAATTGGCGCATGTTGCCTACGAGTTCCGAGTATCCAGCGGACTCAGGTACAAGTTCGGACGGAACGTCGCGGTTGCAAGGGTACCGGGATGGGCTAAGGCCACCGGCGCGAAGAACGACTTTGTCGTCTTTGCGAATATCCCCCAGGGGCTTCACTCCGAGGAATTGATCATAAAAAAGCTGGAAGAAAAAGGATTTAACAAGAACCAGATCTCGGAACTCTACAGCGAACGTAGCCCCTGCAATGCCAAGTGCTCTCCTCTCGTGGAAGGCATCCCGGTAACCTACTCAACCCCAGACGGACCCGGCGCAGGCGGAATGATCAAGCACATGCTCGACACATTCGAGGGTGGAAGGCTTGCACGCTCCACTCAACCGAGTCTGTCTGAGTGACGCGTGATGTGCTCCCCCCTCAAGGGGGGAGCCCGTCAACAGAGATGACTTCACACCAGGAGATGCCAGGTGACCTACATAGACCCCGAGATCCGCGCCAAAGCTAAGGCACACGGTCACCCGTATGCATCGGAGGAAATCATCGCCGCTGGGTACGACCTCGCAGCCCAGGTCTGTCAGGAACTCCAGCGCGCCGGCCTTCCCGCCTACATCGAGCGTCCGGGAGTAGCCAAACAGCCTGGCGCCGGAGTGGAAGTCGACACCCAGGGTGAGTACGCCGGGGGCCTCTATGTCCGCTGGAACGCGCCAGAACTGGCAGAGGCCGGTATACAGGCAGTGGCAGAACGGCAGGACCGGGCGGCGCCGGAGTGGAATCGCTACGCCGAGGTCGTTCTGCTCATGCAGAAGGCATTGATCGGGATCCTGCGGCTGGCCGGCTTCTCCGCCGTGCGAGCCGAGGAAGTCGACGACATCGCCGAGGGCGACGTGTACGTTCATGGGGCGGACACTCGTGAGTGACAACATGCTGAAGATCATCCCGGCCGATCCATGGCGGCAGCCTGGCCGCGATGCCGCAAGGAGCGCCGTGGCTGCCCTATGGGCTGACCGCAGTGTGATAACATTCTCGACATGACGTGGTGATCTGCCCGACCAGCTGGCCTGGACGGAACTGCTGGCCGTCAAGGTTCCGATTGCGGCGCGAAGGCGTCTTTCCGCGGACACGCCGACATCCGGGTGATGTGAAGCGTTCCTGAATGGTCTCGTCTACGAGTGATCATAGAGTTTCGCCCGGTTCGAGATTCCTGTGCGGAATCCGGGACGGTCGGACTTGTCCGACAGCGAGCTGACCAGCGTTGGCGAAGCCCTCGGGTAGCCGGTGGACAGATCATGGCCCACTACTGACCTCGCCCGGCGGGCCCCGCCGAAGCTGAGCTGTTCCGGCTTCGGAGGGGCCTGACACACATGGTGCACCGCTTCGGCGAATCGCCCGCCCGACAGGTCACCGACGCCTTCGACCAAGCCCACGCACGCGATCCGCACCACCACCGTCCATGGATCGTCCTCATCGACGGCGCCCATCACCAGCTCGGCCTCATCCACGCCGAAGCCGGACGCCGCAACATCACCGTCCACGTCCTGCTCGACTTCGTCCACGTCGCCGAATACACCTAGACCGCCGCCCATGCCTTTCACCCACCCGATAGCTACGAGGCGGAGACCTGGGCCGGCCCGCCGCGAGGCCGTCACCCCATGTGATCGCTAGCTCACCAGCCACCTTCGCTACGACACCGCACTCGAAGTCGGCTGGCCCATCGCCACCGGCGCCGTCGGAGGCGCCTGCCCCCACCTCATCGGCGACCGCCTCGACATCACCGGAGCCCGCTGGGGCCTCGAAGGAGCCGAAGTCCTCCGCCTGCGCGCTCTCACCGCCAACAACGACCTCGATGCCTACTGGGCCTACCACACCACACGCGAGCACGAACGGCTCTACAACAGCCCCGACCAGCCCGAATTCAGACCGACGGCCTGATCGAGACCTTCACTTCAGCCGCACCCATGTGCGTTCGCGGCCGGCATGGCCAGGTTGTTGTCGTCGATCGCCTCCGCGCTGTCCAGGATGCCGGAGGACCTTCTACCAGACGAGTCGCGGAGCCGCGGACGACGTGACGGACGTCTCTCCGATGTCACATGCCGCCTCGACCGCGCCGAAGGCGATGTTGTCCCGGACACACTCGTGACGCGCTTGCTGCCGGCTGCTCGGTGACCTGGCTCGCCGTGAAGCCGATGACGAGCACAGCCGCTGCGAGCAGCAGCGCTGGCCATCGGCACGATCCGAGCCGTGGGCGACAGTGCCGCGGCGGTTCCCGACGCCGTTGCGGCAGCGGCCCCCGGGGCGACGCCGGCATCGTATTCGGTCCGGACTCCGCTCCGGACGCGGAGCGCGCGCTCCGGTTCACGACACGCGGCCTCACACCGGTCGCCCCGGCGCCGGGCGTGTGGCTCGGCGCCGGGGCCCGTTGAGCTACTTGCCGAGGACGAGGGTGTTGTTGCACCCCAGGCTCGAGCCGACGTTGGTGGTCTGCGTGCCAGGCGAGCCCTTGCCGTTGGACTCATTGCCCTGCTGGCCGTTCCCGACCCCGGACTCGCCCTGTACGTCGACGTTCTCTTCGGCCGTCGTGCACGAGGTGCTCTGGCTGATGAGGACCGTCTCGCTCTCTTGACCCTTCTGTGCGTGCCCGTGCCGCTGCCCGTGCCCCTGCCCGTGGGCGTAGGCAGTGCCGGTGCCGAGGAAGCCGACGGTGGCGAGAAGGACGGCCACGACAGCGGTCTTGCGAGTCTTGCGCATGTCTTCTCCGAGCGTTGAAGCGGACGCGTACGCGTTCCGCCACGTCATAAGGTGACGAGAGGTTAATGCGCAAATGTCCGATATCCGCTCGTCGGCACGCCGGATCGTCCGATCAACGAGCGCGGGGCGCCGACCCGGCGGCCGACCCAAATCCCCTGTGGGCCAAGGCATCACGAGGCCGAACGCCGGCGTAGGCGCTCCGCGCAGAACCACCCGTGTGGCCGCGCCACGAGTGGGAGGTGGTGTGGGCCATTCGGCCCTGGACCAGGGCACCGACGAAACTCCGTGCGGGGTCGACGAGTTTGCCTCCCGACCGGGGCACGTCACTCCTGGTCACTGATCGGTCGCGCCGTCGATATGGATCTCCTTCCGCTCCTCCGTCCGTGCACTGCTCGCACCGGCCGGGGTGGTCGTTGCGCGCGGCGAGGACTGCCCGCCGCGCCCAGGGCCGACAGGCCCGCGGGAACCAGTGGCCGCGATCGGTCTCGCGCTCGCCGAAGTCAATGGCCGTCGCGGTGGCCAGCGGCTCACCGCCCCACACGCACTCGGCGCCGCGCGCCCGGGCATCCGGCAGGACTTCCAGCGGCTGGCCTGAGCCGTCAGGGCGTCACAGCCAGAACCGGCCGTCCACCTGCCGGCCCGTCGGAGGGCAGGACAACGACCAGCCCGCAGGACGCACGACCAGGCCTCCCCCGCATGGAAGCCCGCTACGATCATCGGCTTCGGGCGACCCCGGTCAGGGCGCCCGCACGGACTCGCGCTGACCGGGCCGGGCGCCGTCTCACATCCGTCTCACGGACGGGCACGCGACGGCCCATGGAGGGCCCGTTGACCTGTAGTTTCCTACGGCTCCTGGACGGTACGAACCCTGTATGGACGGACTGTAAACTCTGGACACGTGACTTCTGCGCCCGCCAAGCCCCGCATCCCGAACGTCCTCGCCGGACGCTACGCCTCCGCCGAGCTCGCCACGCTCTGGTCCCCCGAGCAGAAGGTGAAGCTGGAGCGGCAGCTCTGGCTCGCCGTGCTGCGCGCCCAGAAGGACCTGGGCATCGAGGTGCCGGACGAGGCGATCGCCGACTACGAGCGTGTCCTCGACACCGTCGACCTGGCTTCGATCGCCGAGCGCGAGAAGGTCACCCGGCACGATGTGAAGGCGCGGATCGAGGAGTTCAACGACCTCGCCGGGCACGAGCACGTGCACAAGGGCATGACCTCGCGTGACCTCACGGAGAACGTCGAGCAGCTGCAGATCCGGCTGTCGCTGGAGCTGATGCGCGACCGTACGGTGGCCGTGCTGGCGCGCCTCGGCAAGCTGGCGGGCGAGTACGCCGAGCTGGTCATGGCGGGCCGCTCGCACAATGTGGCCGCCCAGGCCACCACCCTCGGCAAGCGTTTCGCGACCGCCGCCGACGAGCTGCTGGTCGCCTACGGACGCGTCGAGGAACTGCTCGGCCGCTACCCGCTGCGCGGCATCAAGGGCCCGGTCGGCACCGCGCAGGACATGCTGGACCTGCTCGGCGGCGACGCGGCCAAGCTCGCCGAGCTGGAGCACCGGATCGCCCGGCACCTGGGCTTCTCGCAGGCGTTCACCTCGGTCGGCCAGGTCTACCCGCGCTCCCTGGACTACGAGGTCCTCACCGCGCTGGTGCAGCTGGCGGCGGCGCCGTCCTCGCTGGCCAAGACGATCCGGCTGATGGCCGGGCACGAGCTGGTCACCGAGGGCTTCAAGCCGGGCCAGGTCGGCTCCTCCGCGATGCCGCACAAGATGAACACCCGCTCCTGCGAGCGTGTCAACGGACTCATGGTCATCCTGCGCGGCTATGCCTCGATGACCGGCGAGCTGGCGGGTGACCAGTGGAACGAGGGCGACGTGTCCTGTTCGGTGGTGCGCCGCGTCGCGCTGCCGGACGCCTTCTTCGCGCTGGACGGTCTGCTGGAGACGTTCCTGACCGTGCTCGACGAGTTCGGTGCCTTCCCGGCCGTCGTCGCCCGCGAGCTGGACCGCTATCTGCCGTTCCTCGCCACCACCAAGGTGCTCATGGGCGCGGTGCGGGGCGGGGTCGGCCGCGAGGTCGCGCACGAGGCGATCAAGGAGAACGCCGTGGCCACCGCGCTGGCGATGCGCGAGCAGGGCGGGGAGCGCAACGACCTGCTCGACAAGCTCGCCGCCGACGAGCGGCTCCCCCTCGACCGCGAGCAGCTCGCGGCGCTGATGGCCGACAAGCTGTCCTTCACCGGCGCCGCCGCCGACCAGGTCGGTGTGGTCGTCGGCCGGATCGAGGAGATCGTCAAGCAGCACCCGGAGGCTGCCGGTTACGCCCCCGGAGCGATCCTCTGACCCGCCTGACGAAAGCGGATCTGGAGGCCGCCCGCGACCGTCTCGTGCCGGACGTCGTCGCGGACGGCCTCCGTGTGCTCTTCTGCGGCATCAACCCGGGACTGATGACGGCCGCGACCGGTCACCACTTCGCCCGTCCCGGCAATCGGTTCTGGCCGGTGCTGCACCTGTCGGGTTTCACGCCGAGGCTGCTGGAGCCGGCCGAGCAGCGGGAACTGCTGTCGTACGGGCTCGGGATCACGAACGTCGTGGCACGGGCGACCGCGCGGGCCGACGAGCTGACCGCCGAGGAGTACGTCGAGGGCGGGCGGCTGTTGACCGAGAAGGTGACCCGGCTGAAGCCGCGGTGGCTGGCCGTGGTCGGGGTGACCGCGTACCGGGCCGCCTTCGGCGACCGTACCGCGCAGGTCGGACCGCAGGAGCGGACCATCGGGGACAGCCGGGTATGGGTGCTGCCCAACCCCAGCGGGCTGAACGCGCACTGGACGACGGCGACCATGGCGGAGGAGTTCGCCCGGCTGCGGGACGCTGCGCAGGCTCGGCGGGTCACGGCGGGTCGACGGACGTGACCACCGCCAGCAGCTGGAACGGCAGCTCGTCGTCCCACTGGGACACGCCCAGGGCGACCCAGCGGCCCGTCGGCGCCTTCCACAGGTGCACATCGGGTACGTGCGAGGCGAGCGTGGCCCATGGCTCGTCGACGTCCTCCCCTTCCATGGCCCGCTCGAAGGTGCTGGACAGGCTGAACGCGTCGACCGGTCCCCACCGCTCGGCGAGCCGCTCCCCGAGGGCGTCCCGGTCCGCCTCGTACTGTTCCTCCGTCTCCTGCCGCTCAGTGCCATCGTCCTCGTAGAAGTCGCCGCTGGTCTGTAACTCGGCTATCAGGTACCCGGGCCCGCCCGTGCCGACGTCCGTCCTGCCGTGCTCCGCCGGAAACTCCCGGTCGCACAGCTGGTCGATCACAGCAAGGTGGTTCGCGATGTCCATGCGATCCAGTAAAGCGGGCACCACTGACAATTGGCGTGCCGTCAGGCGTCCTGGCAGTGCAGGGCGTACCAGGTGCTGTGCAGGGTGACTTGGCCGACTCGGTCGGGGAGGAAGCCGGCGACGCTTCCGCGTATGTCGATACTGGTCATGGCAACAGCCTTGTGGTTCGGGGGTGTCGGGGGCCTCCCCCGCCGGTGGGGAGCGTCTCGCCTGTGCGAGGGAGGCCCGTTGTCGGTGCCGGCTGCGACCATGGCGGGGAGGCGGAGGTACTGCGGCTGATGGGGCGGGGGCTGTCGAAGGGGGAGATCGCCGCGCGCTGGTGGTGGCCACGGACACGGGGAAGCCGCATGTGAGCGCCGTACTGGTCAAGCTCGGCGCGCGCGACCGTACCCAGGCGGTGATCGCGGCGGAGGGGGCCGGGTTCGTCGAGACGCGGTGTGCGGCCGCTGAAGCGGAACCCGGCACTCGCCGGGGTGCGCCGGGCCGAGTACGATCCGCCCAACACGCGCGCGAGCTGGAAGGACGGACGGTGGGGCAGCTGACCGGCGGCGATCCCTCGCTGCTGCGAAGGATCAATTCCGCGGTGGTGCTGCATGCGCTGCGTGCCACGGACTGCGCGACGCTCACCGAGATCACCCGGGTCACCGGGCTGTCCCGGCCGACGGTGGAGGGGGTCGTCGAAGGGCTCATCGAGGGCGGCCTCGTCGTGGAGACGGCCGCCGACGAGAGCGCCGCGCGCCGTCAGGGGCGGCCCGCACGCCGGTTCCGGTTCCGGGCCGAGGCGGGGCATCTGCTGGGTCTGGAGATCGGGCCGCACCGGGTCGCGGCGCTGCTGTCCGACCTGGACGGCCGGGTGCTGGGCGCGCAGGCCAAGGAGGTCGGCGAGACGGCCACGGCGGACGAGCGGCTCGACAGGCTGCGCGGCGCGGTCACCGAGCTGCTGCGGCGGGCCGGGGTCGCCCGCGGCTCGTTGCGGGCCGTGGGCGTGGGCACGCCGGGGATCGTGGAGGCCGACGGCACGGTACGGCTGGGCACGGCGCTGCCGCAGTGGACGGGGCTGAGGCTGGGTGAGCGGCTGAGCCGTTCCTTCAAGTGCCCGGTGCTGGTGGAGAACGACGCCAACGCGGCGGCCGTCGCCGAGCACTGGAAGGGCGCGGCGGCCGAGTCGGACGACGTGGTGTTCGTGCTGGCCGGGCTGAGCCCGGGCGCGGGTGCGCTGATCGGCGGTCGGCTGCACCGCGGCTTCGGCGGGGCGGCCGGGGAGATCGGCGCGCTGCATCTGCTGGGCCGGGAGGCGACTCCGGAGACGCTGCTGTCCACCACCGACGAGCCGCTGCACCCGCTGGACGAGCAGGCGGTCGCCGAGGTGTTCGCGCTGGCCCGGCAGGGCGACCAGCGGGCGCGGGACGCCGTGGAGCGGTTCATCCAGCGGCTCGTGCACGACGTGGCCGCGCTGGTGCTGGCACTCGATCCGGAGCTGGTCGTGATCGGCGGCTGGGCGGCCGGTCTCGACGGCGTCTTGGAGCCGTTGCGCCGCGAACTGGCCCGCTATTGCCTGCGGCCGCCGCGGGTGGCGTTGTCACTGTTGGGTGAGGCGGCCGTGGCCACGGGGGCACTGCGCTTGGCTTTGGACCATGTGGAGGAGCAGTTGTTCGCCTTGGACGGAACGGCGACTGCACGGCGCTGAGGGGGCGCGGGCCATCCAGCTTCTGCGGCGCCGTCGTGGCTGGTCGCGCCCGCGCGGCGGAGCCGCACACCGGATACAGCCCCGCGCCCCTGGGTCGGTGCCTCCGCCCCGGCGCTGCGGAGTCACCCGGACATCAGGAAGCCTGGCGCTGGGGGTCGTGGTGTATTTCCACCCCGGCCGATTCACCGAAGGTGAGCCGGCACGTGTCGGCGCGGTAGGTCGCCAGGGAGAGGGCTGCCGTGCGGCCCTCGGTGAAGAAGCGGGTGGTGACGACCAGGACGGGCGAGCCGGGGAGCCGGTCGAGTTCCTTGGCGTCGTCCGCGCGGGCGGAGCCCAGCTCGACGGCGCGGTCCTGGCCCTCGAGCGTCAGGTGCTGGAGTTCGCGCAGCACCGCACGTGCGCGTGCGGGGCCGGACGGGGCGTCGATCGCGGTGAGGTCGGGCACCGAGGCCGCTGGGATGTAGAGCAGTTCGGTGGCGACCGGCTGGCCGTGGGACATCCGGGAGCGGCGCACCGTGTGGACGGGCTCGCCCGCGCCGGTCTCCAGCGCCGTGGCGACGGCCGCGGGCGGCACCGCCTGGTCGCAGTCGAGGGGCTGCCAGGCGTCCGAGGCGGCGCCCGGCCAGGCGTGCTGCTCGGTGCCGACGGCCACGCCCACGCGCGGGGGTGCGACGGTCGTACCGACGCCGCGGCGGCGCTGCAGCCGGCCTTCCAGCTCCAGCTGTTCGAGGGCCTGGCGGAGCGTGGCGCGGGCCACGCCGAAGCGGGCGGCGAGGTCGCGCTCGTTGGGCAGGATCTCGCCGACCGAGAACTCGGAGTCCAGTGCCTCGGTGAGCACGGTCTTGAGATGCCAGTACTTCGGTTCCGGTACCGATTCCAGCTGCGTGGTCCCCACCCTGTCCTCCGCAAGAGCCGTGGTCCGGCGGTTTTTAGCGCCCTTGTTTATTAAAGGTTGTTGCACTTCTCTGCGACCATAGGGCGGCCTTCACCCTTGGTCAAGACCAATCCTCGATCCCCTGGGCAACGCGCGGCTGACGTCGCGGCAAAGCCCCCGTCGCGGGACGGGGGCTCCTGGGGCGCGTGGGGTTCAGCCGTCGGCGAGATGCCGCAGCTTGTCCGGGTTGCGGACGACGTACACGGTCGTGACGCGGCCGTCGGCGACGTCCACCTGGACCAGGCTGTCGGGCTTGCCGTCGGACAGGATCAGCAGCGCCGGACCGCCGTTGGTCTCCAGGAAGCGGTACGACGGCTCCGCCTGGAGCTGCTGCTGTGCGACGGCGATGAGGAAGCGGCCGACCTTGTCGGCGGTGTGCAGGATGCGCACCGGCGCCTTGGCCTTGCCGCCGCTGTCGCCGACCAGACGGACGTCCGGGGCGAGCAGGGCCATGAGCCCTTCCAGGTCTCCGCCGCCCGCTGCGGCGAGGAAACGTTCGGTCAGCTCGCGCCGCCGGGCGGGGTCGACCTCGTAGCGCGGCCGGCGTTCGTCGATGTGCCGGCGCGCCCGCCCGGCGAGTTGCCGTACCGCCGTCTCAGCGCGGTCGAGCAGGGCGGCGATCTCGGCGTACGGGTAGCCGAAAGCCTCCCTGAGCACGAAGACGGCCCGCTCCAGCGGCGACAGCGACTCCATGACGACCAGGACGGCGAGGGAGACGCTGTCGGCGAGCAGGGCGCGGTCCGCCGCGTCCGGGGCGGCGTCGCCGAACTCGGTGAGGTACGGCTCGGGCAGCCACGGGCCGACGTACGCCTCACCCCGTGCCTGTACCTGGCGCAGCCGGTCGATGGCCAGGCGGGTGGTGATGCGCACCAGGTAGGCGCGTGGTTCGCGGATCTCCGCACGGTCGGCGCGGGACCAGCGCAGCCAGGCGTCCTGGACCACGTCCTCGGCGTCGGCCACCCGACCGAGCATGCGGTAGGCGACCCCCGTGAGCAGGGGGCGGTGCGCTTCGAAGAGGTCGGTCGCGGCGTCGGCGGTCACCGCTCCATCCCATCCGACACGCGCCGGGTGTGTCCACCCGGAATCGGCCCGTCCGGCGCCGGTCCGGATCACAATGACCGCGGACCGCCGGGGGTCGGCGGCCGGTGACCTGGAGGTGGCCGATGCGGTACGCGGTGCTGGGCACGGGCGAGGTGGGCCGCACACTGGGCGGCAGGCTGGTGGAGCTGGGGCACGAGGTGACCCTCGGTTCCCGCGTCAAGGACAACCCGGTGGCGCTGGAGTGGGCCACGGCGGCGGCGGAGCGTGCCCGCGCGGGCACGTTCGCGGAGGCGGCCGCCGCGGCCGAGGTGGTCATCAACGCGGTGGGCGGCCGGGTGGCGCTCGACGCCCTGCGGGCGGCCGGTGCGGAGCAGCTCGACGGCAAGGTCGTGGTGGACGTCTCCAATCCCCTGGCCTTCGAGGACGGCCAGGCGCGTCTGGACCCGGTGGAGTCGGACAGCGTCGGCGAGCAGATCCAGCGGGCCTTCCCGCACGCGCGCGTGGTGAAGGCGCTGAACACGGTCAACTGTCAGGTGATGGTGGATCCGGGGCGGGTGCCGGGGGCCCACCACCTGTTCGTGTGCGGGGACGACGCCGGGGCCAAGCGGCACGTGACGGATCTGCTCGGGGAGTTCGGGTGGCCGGCGGAGCGGGTGCTCGACCTGGGCGGGATCCGCGCGGCGCGGGCGATGGAGATGTACCTGCCGCTGTGGCTCACGATGATGCGGCAGTTCGGGACCGCGGACTTCAACATCGAGGTGCGCCGGGCGGGTTGACGGCCCCGGCAGCGGGACGTACGCCGGCCGAGGGCTACCGGCCGGTAGTAATTGCTGACAAGCTGTCTACGGCGTCCGTCAGCACCCAGACGAGGAGCACCCCCATGTCCGCCACCGTCTCCTTCAAGGTCCCCACTCCCCATGGCCCGAAGGACGTGGCCGTGTCCTACGCGCGCGTGGGACGCGGTGAACCGCTGGTCCTGCTGCACGGCATCGGCCATCACCGGCAGGCCTGGGACCCGGTCGTGGACATCCTCGCCACCGAGCGCGACGTCATCGCCGTCGACCTGCCGGGCTTCGGGGCGTCCCCGGGGCTGCCGGACGGCCTCGCCTACGACCTGCCGACCACCAACTCCGTCCTCCGCGCCCTGTTCGACGCGCTGGAACTGGACCGCCCGCACATCGCGGGCAACTCACTGGGCGGCCTGCTCGCCCTGGAGCTGGGCCGGGAGAAGCTCGTACGCTCCGTCACGACGCTCTCCCCGGCCGGGTTCTGGACGCAGGCCGAGCGCCGGTACGCCTTCGCGGTGCTGCTCGCGATGCGGGGCATCGCCCAGCGGCTGCCGCTGCCGCTGGTGGAGCGGCTCTCGCGTACCGCGGCCGGCCGTACCGCGCTGACCAGCACCATCTATGCCCGCCCGGCACGCCGCGACCCGGAGGCTGTGGTCGCCGAGACGCTCGCGCTGGTGGGCGCCACCGGGTTCGAGGCGACACTGCGGGCGGGCGCCACCGTGCGGTTCACCGACGCGCTGCCGGGCCTGCCGGTCACGGTGGCCTGGGGCAGCCGGGACCGGCTCCTCGTCCGCCGTCAGGGCGTACGGGCCAAGCAGCTGATCCCGCACGCCCGGCTGGTACGGCTGCCCGGCTGCGGACACTGCCCGATGAACGACGATCCGGCGCTGGTCGCCCGGGTCATCCTGGACGGCAGCCGCTGAACCGGCTCACGGCGGCCGGGCGTCGGCGCACGGAGGGCGGCGAGCGGGGCCGCCGGTGTCGAGCCCGTCGCTGACGACGCGGGCCGACCACCGGCCTGCCGCCTCACCGAAAGGGCCGGGCCGGCCACCGGCTTGCCGCCTCACGGAAAGGGCCGGGTCTGCCGCCGGTGTCGCCTCGGCGATGGGACCGGGCTGGGCACCGGTGTCCCTCGGCGGAAGGGCCGGGCCGGCCACCGGTGTCGCCTCGCCGAAGGGGCTGGGCCCGGCCGTCGGGCGCGCTGCATGATGCGCTGTGTGAGCTGTGTGCGACGTCTGCGCTTGTGGGCGCGGGCGCGGATCCGGCGGATCCCTCCGTCAGGCCGGACACGACGTCCCCCCACTAGCCGCGCACCGGCCTGTTCTGCCCACTCCCCGGGCCGGGCGGGACCAGGGCGCCCCCGCCCGGGGACACGGCCTCAAGCCCCGTTGTTCACTTCGGGTTTCCGTGCGCGCCGCAGCGTCCCAGTAGGTGTGGCTCTGCACACTGGCCGGACCCCGTCCCTGGAGGCGCAGCCATGTCAGACCGTCCGTTCCCCGGCCGCCGCAGCGTTCTGCGCGGCTCCCTCGCCGCATCGGCGGCGCTCACCCTGCCCGTCGGCCTCGGCGCGGCCCCGGCGTTCGCCCGCTCCGGGCGCCCCCGGGCGGACTGGGGCGTGCAGGCGGGCGATGTGACCGCCGACTCCGGTCTGGTGTGGGTGCGTTCGGACCGGCCGGCCCGGATGATCGTGGAGACCTCGGCCACCGAGTCGTTCCGCGACCCGCGCAGATGGCACGGCCCGCTGCTGGGCTCCGGCACGGACTTCACCGGCACCACCCGGCTGCACGGCCTGCCGCCGGGCGAGCAGATCCACTACCGCGTGCTGCTCGCCGACCCGGACGACCCGCGCCGCACGGGCGAGCCGGTGACCGGCACCTTCCGCACCGCGCCCGCCGAGCGGCGCCAGGGTGTGCGGTTCGTGTGGTCCGGCGACCTGGCCGGACAGGGCTGGGGCATCAACGAGTCGATCGGCGGTTACCGCATCTTCGACGCCATGGCGAAGGTCGACCCGGATTTCTTCCTGTGCAGCGGTGACAACATCTACGCCGACGGTCCGATCGCGGCCACCGCGCCCCTGCCCGACGGCAGCGTGTACCGGAACGTCACCACCGAGGAGAAGTCGCACGTCGCGATCACCCTGGAGGACTACCGGGGCAACTTCCGCTACAACCTGCTGGACACGGCGCTGCGCCGGTTCAACGCCCAGGTGCCGAACATCATCCAGTGGGACGACCACGAGGTCCGCAACAACTGGTACCCGGGCGAGGTCATCGGCGCCGGCACCCCCTACCCGGCCGGCACCAGGCTCGACGACCTGGCGCTGCGCTCCCGGCAGGCGTTCTCCGAGTACTTCCCGATCCCGACGATCAGCGAGCGCCCGGACGGCCGGATCTACCGGGTCGTTCACCACGGTCCGCTGCTCGACGTGTTCGTGCTCGACATGCGCACCTACCGCAACGCGAACTCCCCCGACGACCAGGCCGTGGACCCGGTGGGCATCCTCGGCCGCGAGCAGCTGGAGTGGCTCAAGCGGGAGCTCGCGAAGTCCCGTGCGGTCTGGAAGGTGATCGCCAACGACATGCCGCTCGGCCTCGTCGTGCCCGATCCGGTGGAGGGCAAACCGAACTTCGAGGCCGTCGCGCAGGGCGACCCGGGGGCTCCGCTCGGCCGCGAGCTGCAGATCGCCGAGCTGCTGCGGTTCATCAAGCACCGGCGGATCACCGGCACGGTGTGGCTGACGGCCGACGTGCACCACACCTCCGCTCAGCACTACGACCCGTCGCGGGCCGCGTTCAAGGACTTCGAGCCGTTCTGGGAGTTCGTCTCCGGACCGCTCAACGCCGGTGCCTTCCCGGCCAGCGCGCTCGACGGCACGTTCGGTCCGGACCGGGTGTTCGTCAAGGCGCCCACCGCCGCCAACGTGTCTCCGGCCGAGGGCTATCAGTTCTTCGGCGAGGTCGACATCGACGGCGACAGCGGCGAGCTGACGGTGCGGCTGCGCGAGTACGACGGCACCGTGCTGTTCACGCAGACGCTCCAGCCGGGCCGGGTCGGCCAGTAGGGAGCTCGGCGGTGCGGGGCGACCCGACCATGTAAATCCAACAAAAGGGACGGAGCATGCTTTACTCATCGGTCACAAACCGTTCGTGATCACGCAACACCCTTCCTTCACAGTGGCTGCATGACTCCAGACATGTCGAATGTGACCCGGGCGAAGCACGGCCGCCCCGTGCACCACTGGCGGCGGGACCTCGTGGAACTCGCCGCCCTGTTCACGGCCGTCGCGGTCGCCGACGCGGTGGCGAACCTGGTCGGGCACGGTCCCGACGGTCCCGCGCTGCTGGTGATCTCGGCGCTCGCGCTGGCCGCGACGGCCGGCTTCCACACCTGGTGGGCACGGCGCCACGGACACGCACCGCCGACCGGTGATACCGGTGCCCGGCCGACCGCCGAGACGCGGTCGGCCGGGCCCTCGGCGCGGCCGGACGACACCGCGGACGACGTGGCCGGCACCGGCGTGCTGTGGCGGATGCGGACCACGGTGAAGGACGAGCCCGGCTCGCTGGCGGCGTTGTGCACGGCGCTGGCCGAGCGGCGCGTCGACATCCTGAGCCTGCAGACGCACCCGCTGGCCGACGGCACCGTGGACGAGTTCCTGCTGCGGGCGCCCGGCACGCTGGCTGCGGCCGGGATCTCCCGGGTGGTCGCGCTGGCCGGCGGCGCGTCCACCTGGATCGAGCGGGCCGACGCCCATGACCTGGTCGACGCCCCCACCCGGGTGCTCGGCCTGGCCGCGCGCACCGCGCTGGACGCCGCCGAACTACCGCTGGCTCTGCGCCAGTTGCTGGGCCGGTGCACGATCCGCTCACTGCCCGGGACACCGGTCGGCGGTGGCCGCGGACCGGAGCCGGTGCCGGGCGAGGGAGTGCTGGAGGACACCGTGATGCGGCTGCCGGCCCCGGAGGGCGGGGTACTCACCGTGGAGCGGCCGTATCTGCCGTTCACGCCGACCGAGTTCGCGCGGGCCCGGGCGCTGGTGGAGCTGGACAACCGGCTCGGTCCGCGGGTCCCGGGCGGCAGGGACGTGCTGACGCTGCCGGAGGGCAACGACATCACCGTCCGCCGGGTCGACACCGGAGATCTGGCCGCCGCGAAGGAGATGCACGAGCGGTGCTCGCCGCGTACCCTCGGGCTGCGCTACCACGGCCCGGTCGGCGACGCGGCCCGCTATCTGAACCACCTGCTCAGCCCCCGTTTCGGCCGGACGCTGGCGGCGCAGACCACCTCCGGACGCATCGTCGGCCTCGGGCATCTGCTCTGGGACGGCGACGAGACCGAGGTCGCGCTGCTGATCGAGGACGACTGGCAGCAGCGCGGCATCGGCGGTGAGCTGCTCGACCGGCTGGTGGCGATGGCCGTGGAGGCCGGCTGCGAGAGCGTGTACGCCGTGACGCAGGCGTCCAACACCGGCATGGTCGCCGCGATGCGCGGCCTCGGGCTGCCCCTGGACTACCAGATCGAGGAGGGCACGCTGGTCATCACGGCCCGCCTGCGCCCCACACCGGCCGCGCAGCACCCGCCGTACGGCACCGGTCTGCGCCGCGCCGGCGACCCGGCCAAGCGCGACTGACCGGCGATGGGCCGGTGCACCGTCACAGCAGCCGCACGGTGGATCCGCCGCAACGGCGCTCAGCCACGACGGCGGTGCCCGGCTCACCGGCACTCACCACCGGCCGCCGCCCCTCAGCGCACCGCTTCCCGCAGCGGCACCGGCGTCCGGACAGGCTCCCCCAGCGCCTGGTCGAGGTCCGCCCACAGGTCGTCCACGTCCTCCAGCCCCACCGACAGCCGCAGCAACCGGTCGCTCACCCCCGACCCGCGCCGGTCGTCGGCGTCGACGATGCGGTGACTGATGGAGGCGGGGTGCTGGATGAGCGTGTCCACGCTGCCGAGGCTCACCGCCGGGGTGACGAGCCGGACCCGGGAGATGACCTCGTGCGGGTCACCGTGCACCTCGAAGGCGATCATCGCGCCGCCGATCCGCGGATAGTGGACACGGGCCACCCGCGGGTCGGCGGCGAGCCGGCGGACCAGTTCAGCCGCGTTGGCGGACGCGGCCCGCACCCGGACCGGGAGCGTGGACAGGCCCCTCAGCAGCAGATAGCCGGCCAGCGGATGCAGCACTCCACCGGTGGCGAACCGTATCTGCCGTAGCCGCCCGGCGAACTCCTCGTCGCAGGCGACCACTCCGGCCAGCACATCGCCGTGCCCGCCGAGGTACTTGGTGGCACTGTGCAGCACCACCCGGGCGCCGTGCTCGGCCGGGCGTTGCAGCACGGGTGTGGCGAAGGTGTTGTCCGCGAGCAGCGGGACCGAACCACAGGCGTGCGCGACGGCCCGCAGGTCGAGTTCGGCGAGGGTCGGATTGGCCGGGGACTCGACCATCACGAGCCCGGTGTCCGGGCGCAGCGCGTCGGTGATGCCGGCCGGATCGGTCCAGGTGACCTCGGTACCGAGCAGCCCGGCGGTGAGCAGGTGGTCGCTGCAGCCGTACAGGGGCCGGACCGCGACCACATGGCGCAGGCCCATGGCGGACCGGGCGAGCAGGACCGCGCTGAGCGCCGCCATGCCGCTGGCGAAGGCGACCGCGGACTCGGTGCCCTCCAGCCGGGCCAGTGCGGTCTCGAAGCGGGCGACGGTCGGGTTGCCGAGACGGCCGTAGATCGGCGGACCGGACGGGTCGGCGCCGTCGGTGGCGAAGGAGTCGATGCGGGCGGCCTCACCACGGCTGTCGTGGGAGGGGTAGGTGGTGGACAGGTCGATCGGCGGGGCGTGCAGGCCCTGGCGGGCGAGATCGTCGCGGCCGGCGTGTACGGCTTCTGTGGCCAGGGCTCTCGATGCGGTGCGTACGTCGTCGTAGGCACCGGTGCTCGCTGTCTCCATGGGCGGAAGGGTGAACATCGAACGGTTCTCGAAATTCGAACACCGTGCTACGTTCGGCCAATGGCCGAATCTGTCGTACTGGATCCGGTGGACCTCCATCTGCTGCGGCTGCTGCAGAACGACGCCCGGACCACCTACCGCGATCTCGCCGTGCAGGTGGGCGTGGCACCGTCGACCTGCCTGGACCGGGTCACCCGGCTGCGCCGCTCGGGCGTGATCCTCGGGCATCAGCTGCGGCTCGATCCGGCCAAACTCGGGCGCGGACTCCAGGCGCTGCTGTCGGTACAGGTGCGGCCGCACCGGCGGGAGCTGGTGGGGCCGTTCGTGGAGCGGATCCGGGCACTGCCGGAGGCACGGTCGGTGTTCCATCTGACCGGGCCGGACGACTATCTGGTGCATGTGGCCGTCGCGGACATGGCGGATCTGCAGCGACTGGTGCTCGACGAGTTCACCGCACGGCGGGAGGTGGCCCGGGTGGAGACCCGGTTGATCTTCCAGCAGTGGGAGTGCGGACCACTGCTGCCTCCCGGCCACGCCCAGAGCTGAATCCCCCCGAACGTGGGTGACGCGGTGATCCTCCGCGTACGAGGATGGCCGCATGTCTGAGACCAAGAGCCCACTGCCCCGTCAGGTGGCCGACGCGTACGTGGACGGCCTCATCGCCCTCGACCCGGTGACCGGTACCTACCTCGGTGTGGAGGAGAGTTCGCGCCGGCTGCCCGACTACTCGCCCGCGGGCCGGGAGTCCCTCGCGGCACTGACCCGGGCCACCCTCGCGCAACTGGACGAGGCGGAGCGCCAGCCCGGCGCGGACAGTGACGTGGAGCGGCGCTGCGGGCGGCTGCTGCGGGAGCGGCTGACCGCCGAACTCGCCGTCCACGACGCGGAGGAGCACCTGCGCCGGGTCGGCAACATGGACACGCCCGGCCACGCGGTGCGGGATGTCTTCACGATCATGCCGGCACAGACGGAGGAGGACTGGGCGGCGATCGCCGAGCGACTGCGGGCGGTGCCGGGCGCACTCGCGGGCTACCGGGAATCGCTGCGACTGGGCCTGGACCGCAAGCTGTTCGCCGCGCCCCGGCCGACCGCGACATACATCGAGCAGCTCACCGAGTGGACGGACACGGACGGCAAGGGCCGCGGCTGGTACGAGGACTTCGCCGCCGCCGGGCCCGAGGCGCTGCGCACCGAGCTGGACGAGGCGGCCCGCGCGGCGACCGGCGCCCTGACAGAGCTGCGGGACTGGCTGCGCGACGTGTACGCGCCGGCGATCGAGGGCACCCCGAACACGGTGGGCCGCGAGCGGTACGCGCGCTGGTCCCGCTACTTCAACGGCACCGATCTGGATCTGGACGAGGCGTACGCGTACGGCTGGTCGGAGTTCCACCGGATCCTCGGCGAGATGAAGCAGGAGGCGGAGAAGATCCTGCCCGGCGCCGGGACGCCGTGGGTGGCGCTCGCGCACCTCGACGAGCACGGCCGGCACATCGAGGGCGTGGACGAGGTCCGTGAGTGGCTGCAGGCCCTGATGGACAAGGCCATCCAGGATCTGGACGGCACCCACTTCGAACTCGCCGAGCGGGTGCGGAAGGTGGAGTCGTGCATCGCTCCGCCCGGCGGCGCGGCGGCCCCCTACTACACGCCACCGACGGAGGACTTCTCCCGTCCCGGCCGCACCTGGCTGCCCACGATGGGCCGGACGCGCTTCCCGGTCTACGACCTCGTCTCGACCTGGTACCACGAGGGCGTGCCCGGCCACCACCTCCAGCTCGCGCAGTGGGCGCACGTCGCGGAGAACCTCTCCCGTTACCAGGCGACGGTCGGCATCGTCAGCGCCAACGCCGAGGGCTGGGCGCTGTACGCGGAGCGGCTGATGGACGAGCTCGGCTACCTCACGGGTCCGGAGGAGCGGCTCGGCTATCTGGACGCGCAGATGATGCGGGCGGCGCGGGTGATCGTGGACATCGGTATGCACCTGGAGCTGGAGATCCCCGCCGACTCGCCGTTCCACCCCGGGGAGCGGTGGACGCCGGAGCTGGCGCAGGAGTTCTTCGGCGCGCACAGCAGCCGGCCGGCGGACTTCGTGGAGAGCGAGCTGACCCGGTACCTGACGATTCCGGGCCAGGCGATCGGCTACAAGCTCGGCGAGCGGGCGTGGCTGCTGGGCCGGGAGAAGGCGCGTGAGCGGCACGGCGACGCGTTCGACCTGAAGGCCTGGCACATGGCGGCGCTGTCGCAGGGTTCGCTGGGACTGGACGACCTGGTGGACGAGCTGGCCGGGCTCTGACCCCCGGCGCCCAGCACGGCTGCCGGAACGGGACGGCTCGCAGGCCCGGAGCGGGCACGGCCACGGGAGGGTGCCGGGCCGGGAACGTGCGGGGGCGGCCACGGGAGGGTGTCGGGCCGGGAACGTGCGAGGTGCGGGGGCGGGCACGGGCACATCGGGTCTGATGCGGGCACGGCCACGTGGGAACCGGGCCCGGCCCGACCGCGGACCGCCCCGCCGTGGGCAGCGCCCCGCAGGCCGAAACGGATCCGCCCGGCCTGCAGCGCCACCCGCCGCCCCCGCTCCGGCAACGCACACGGGCGACGCCCGCTCGGAGCCCGACCGCAGACCGCCCCGCCGTGGGCAGCGTCCCGCAGGCCGGAACGGATGGGCCCGGCCTGCAGCGCCACCCGCCGCCCCCGCTCCGGCAACGCACACGGGCGACGCCGGCTCGGAGCCCGACCTCAGACCGCCCCGCCGTGGGCAGCGTCCCGCAGGCGGGCGGGTGGGCCCGGTCTGCGGCGCCGGGGGCGCTTCCGGTGCGGGGGCGAGTGCACGTCGTCATGCCGCCGGCCGGGGACGCGCTTGGCGGCCTCGCGGACGGTACCGGGTCCCGGCTCCGGTGGTGCCGGCGGCTCTGGGTCCGCCCCCTGCCTGTTCCGCCGGACGGCGCCCTCGGCCGTACGGCCGCCCCCAGGTGGCGCGGGCGGCCGGGCGGCGGCTAGCTGGTGCCGGAGGCGGGTGCGGAGGAGGCGGGCCGGAATGCGGCAGCAGGGACAGCGGCGACGGGTGCTGGAGACGCCGGGGGTCGCCGGGCTGGCGGGAGTGGTGTTCGCGCTGCTGCTCTCGGCGACGATCGTCCTGCTCCGGCTGGGCATTCCGGAAGGGGCCGACGCGGTCACCGCCGGAGGGTTCACGGACGCCGGGCGCCGTGACGCGCTGCATGCCGCCCTCGTGCTGGTGCCGTTCGCCGGCATCTTCTTCCTGTGGTTCGTCGGCGCGGTACGGGCGTACGTCGGCGCGGCCGAGGACAAGTTCCTCGCCACCGTCTTCCTCGGCAGCGGCCTCGTCTTCACCGCCACGATGTTCGGCGCCGCCGCGGTCGTGCAGGCCGTCCTCGCGGTCGGGCACCCCACCGGCACGGCGCCGGACCTGTCCACCTGGGACTTCGGCCGTCATTTCGCGTACACCCTGATGACGGAGTACGCCACGCGGATGGCGGCCGTGTTCGTCTCCTCCCTGTCGATGATCGGCCACCGCCTGGGTGTCCTGCCCCGCTGGCTCTCGATCCTGGGCTTTCTGACCGCCCTCACGCTGCTCTTCGCCGCATCCAACGTCCCCTGGGCGGAGCTGGTCTTCCCCGCGTGGTCGCTGCTGCTCAGCCTGTACGTCATCGCGGCGGGCGGCCGCAGCGGGGCCCCTGCCACGGCGGCCCCGTGACGGCCGGCAGCCCGAATGGCTTTCCCGGCGGGCGAGGTCGCTGCACCCCGCCCATGCTGGCAGACGGGACATGACCGCCGTCCGGGAATGCCGCGCGACACGGCCGGCCGCCACCGGACCTGGCCACCGGAAGGGCGGAGCGTCGATGAGGCTCGTCGTCGATCTCAACAAATGCCAGGGGTACGCCCAGTGCGCTTTCCTCGCTCCCGATGTCTTCGCCATGCACGGCGAGGAGTCACTGGTCTACAACCCGCACGCCCCCGAGGAGCAGCGGGAACGGCTGGCCCGCGCCGTCGCCGCCTGCCCGGTACAGGCGATCACCGCGGACGGTCTGGACGGCGCCGGGTCCGAGCGGGGGGCCGGGTCCGACCGGGAGGCTTCCGATGGCCGCTGACCCTGTGGAATGGCTCAGGCGTGAGGGCCGTATCGTCATCGTCGGCGCCTCGCTGGCGGGGCTGCGGGCCGCCGAGACGCTGCGCGCCGAGGGCTTCACCGGCGAGCTGACCCTGATCGGTGACGAGCCGTACGAGCCGTACGACCGGCCGCCGCTGTCCAAGTCCGTCCTGCTGGGCATGGCGTCCCCGCGCCGCACCGAGCTGCCGCACCGCCGGGAGATCGACGCGAAGTGGCGGCTCGGCGTCCCGGCGGCCGGTCTGGACCTGACGGCCAAGCGGGTGCGGCTGACCGACGGGGACGAGGTGGAGTACGACCGGCTGCTCATCGCGACCGGCGTGCGCGCCCGGCCCTGGCCCAAGCAGGAGGAGGCCCGGCTGGACGGCGTCTGTCTGCTGCGCACCCGGGACGACGCGGCCGATCTGTACCAGCGGCTGAAGGCGGGGCCGCGCCGGGTGTTCATCATCGGCGCGGGCTTCGCCGGTTCGGAGGTCGCGTCGGCCTGCCGGGAGATGGGCCTCCAGGTCACCATGGCGGAGCGCGCGGGTGCGCCGCTGGTGGGCGCGCTCGGCGGAGTGATCGGCGCGGTCGCCGCCGACCTGCAGCTGGAGAACGGCGTGGATCTGCGCACCCATGTCACGGTGACCTCGCTGGAGGGCGACTCGACGGGCAGGGTGCGGGCCGTCCACCTGTCCGACGAGAGCGTCGTCGAGGCGGACGTGGTCGTGGTGTCGCTGGGCTCGGTGCGCAACACCGACTGGCTGACCGGATCGGGGCTGGGCGCCGGGCCCCGGGGCATCGCCTGTGACGCGGGCTGCCGGGCCTTCGACTTCCGGGGGATCGTCACGGACGACGTCTTCGTGGCCGGTGACGTGGCGCGCTCGCCGCACGCGCTGTTCGGCTACCAGTTCCTGTCGCTCGAACACTGGGGCAACGCGGTCGCCCAGGCGGAGACTGCCGCGCACAACATGATCTGCCACGGCGCCGACCGCCGCCCGCACCTGTGGCTGCCCGCCTTCTGGTCCTCGATGTTCGGCGTGAACATCAAGTCCGTCGGAGTGCCGCCCATGGGCGACCAGATCATGATCACTCAGGGTTCGCTCGCCGAGCGCCGGTTCGTCGGCGTGTACGGCTACGAGGGCCGCATGGTCGCCGCCGTGACCTTCGACAACACCCGGTGGCTGGAGTTCTACGCGCGGCAGATCGAGCGGGGCGCGCCGTTCCCGGTGGAGTTCCCGACGATGGACCGACGTCCCGAGGGCCGGCAGCCGATGCCGGCCGACTTCCCCGACCCGTCTCTGCCGACCCACGGCCCCACCGTGACCCTCAGTGGCTACTCACCGGCCGACCAGCAGCTGGTCTTCCACCCCGCCCGCCACTGACCGCCGCCCGGCCCCGACGCTCGAAGGACTTGTCATGACGCAGGCCTCGCTGTTCCGCCAGATCACCGACTTCGCCAACCGCGCCGACCCGTATCCGCTGTACGCGGAACTCCGCAGGACACCGGTGCTGCACGAAGAGGACGGCGGCCCCTACGTCATCAGCTCCTACTGGGACATCGAGGCGCTGCTCCACGATCCGCGGATCAGCTCGGACGCCGCCCATCTGGCCGCCGCCGGGGACGACGAACTGAGCCAGGCGGAGGAGACGGGAGGGCTGCCGCCGTCGTTCATCCGGCTCGACCCGCCGGAGCACGACCGGCTCAGGCGCATCGCCAACCGGGGCTTCGGGCCGCCGCACCGGCCGCGCCGGGTGGAGAACATGCGGGGTGAGCTGGGCGCCATCGTGGACGGGCTGCTCGACGGCCTGAAGGACAAGCGGCAGATCGACCTGGTCGACGACTTCGCCTATCCCTTCCCCGTGACGGTGATCTGCCGGCTGCTCGGCGTGCCCCGGGAGGACGAGCCGCGCTTTCGCGCCTGGGTGGACCCGCTGGTCGCGACCCTGGACCCGGAGACGCGCCAGAACGCCGACCCGGAGTTCGTGAAGACGGCGCAGGAAGCACGGATGCAGCTCGGGATGTACCTGGCCGGACTGGTCGAGCAGCGCACCAAGGAGCCGCAGGACGATCTGCTGTCCGACCTGGTCGGCAGCCGGGGGCCGGACGGTGCCATGACGATGATGGAGGTGCTCAGCACGGCGGTGCTGCTGCTGATCGCCGGTCACGAGACGACGGTCAACCTCATCACCAACGGCATGCTCACCCTGCTGCGGCACCCGGAGGTCCTGCAGCGGCTGCGCGAGGATCCGCATCTGTCGGTGCGGATCGTGGAGGAGCTGCTGCGCTACGAGCCGCCGGTGCAGATCGTGCCGCAGCGCACCTGTATCGCCGACATCGAGCTGCGCGGGGTCGTCATCCCCAAGGGCTCACGTATCTGGCTGATGCTGGCCGCGGGCAACCGCGACCCCGATCGGTTCAAGGATCCCGAGCGCTTCGACCCGGACCGCGAGGACCTCCAGCACCTGGGGTTCGGCAGCGGCATCCACAGCTGCTTCGGCGCTCCGCTGGCCCGGCTGGAGACCCAGATCGCCCTGTCCGAACTGGCCCGGCGGCTGGAGAACCCCCGCCTGGTCGAGGACCCGCCGCCGTACCGGCGCAACGCGGTGCTGCGCGGCCCCCGGCATCTGAACATCGCCTTCGACGGCCTGCGTTGACCGCGCCGGCGGTCCGGTCAGTGGCCGAGCCGTCTGAGCTGCACCAGGCCGACCCAGGTCTCCGGTCCGGGCTGGACGTACGCGGCGCGCACCGCGTACGAACCCGGCTCCAGCTCGATCCGCACATGCTCCTGGCTCGCCGCGGCGCCGCCCGGCCAGGCCGAGTCGAACAGCAGCACCGGGCCGGGCACCCGCCAGCGCACCTCGCTCCCCCACGCCGCCGCGTCGAGGGCGGCGGGGACGCTGTCGAGCAGTTCGGCCTCCGAGCTCGCGGCGGACCACCGTACGAAGCTGGCGTGGTCCGGCAGGTAGGAGGTGGAGGCGGGTTCGTCGCCGAACACCAGGGCCGCGCTGTCGCCGACCGGGAGCAGGCCGACGTATCCGTCGACCTCGCAGGCCCGGTCGTAGTCGGTGTCGAGTTCCTCGCTGTCGGCGCCCGCCCAGAACGGCAGCACCGTCTCCGGGACGGCTATCAGCGGGCCGCCGCCCGATTCCACCCACTCCAGCGCGCCTGGATCCGCGTATCGAGCCATGGGCAGAGAACCTACACGGGCGGGGGTGGCAGGCAGTACTCCGAGCCGCCCAGCATCGGACCGGCATCTCCTCGACCCGGTAGCCGAGTTCGGCGGGGGCCCTTTCCGGTTCAACCAGTCGGCCTCCGCACCGAACGTCGATGCACAGCACCGCGCGCTGTGCAATTCCACCGGGATGCGCGTGCGACCAGATGGTGAAATGCTGTGGGTGAGAAGCGGATTCGCCGTGACCGGCAGGGGGATCCCGCCTGACGCCCCCCAGCAGCCGTACCTTCACAGCTGTCTCCTGCAGAGCTGTCTCACCTTCACAGCTGTCTCATCTGCCCTCGGTCTGTCCGGAGGCTTCCCATGCCCGCATCCGCACACCTGGACCAGATCGACCACCTTGTGGTCCTGATGCTGGAGAACCGCTCGTTCGACCACATGCTGGGATTCCTGTACACCGACGACGGAAACCGATCGAAGTCCGGTGCCCCCTATGAGGGACTGACCGGCGGCGAGTCCAATCCCGATGACAACGGCAGAGACGTCACCGTCTTCCGGATCGACCCGGCCGTTGCGGGTGCGTACTTCATGCCCGGCGCCAACCCCGGGGAGGGGTACCGGGCCACCAGCCACCAGGTGTTCGGTACGGCCACACCCGCCGCGGGGCAGAAACCGACCAACAACGGCTTCGTCACCGACTTCGCCATGACCCTCGAACGCCACCAGGAGCGGCACGATCCGGTGTATCCGGGCACAACGACCGCTGACATCATGGGGTGTTTCACCCCGCGAGGACTTCCGGTGCTGTCCGGTCTGGCCCGCGGCTACGCGGTGTGCGACCACTGGTACAGCTCGGTGCCCACCGAGACCCTGCCCAACCGGGCGTTCACACTGGCCGGAACGAGTCAGGGCCACATGGACGACCACACGCACACCTTCACCACGCCCAGCATCTTCGGCGAGCTCTCCCGGAAGAACGTCGAGTGGACCGTCTACGGCTACCATGCCCAGCCGCTCACCCGTGGTGACTTCCCCGACATCGCCGGTGCCGCCGCGACGCATTTCGGCCAGTTCATCGACTTCAAGCAGGCCGCTGCCCAAGGCGCCCTGCCGGCTTTCACGTTCCTCGAGCCCGCCTGGTCGTCCACGGGCAACAGTCAGCACCCCAACTACGACGTGGCTCTCGGCGAGCAGCTGATCCACGACGTGTACTACGCACTGCGCAACGGTCCCGACTGGGCCGCAACGCTGCTCGTCGTCACCTATGACGAGCACGGCGGCTGTTACGACCACATACCGCCGCCCTCGGATGCGGAGCCGCCCGACCAGGCGGTGGGCGAGTTCGGCTTCGACTTCACGCGCTTCGGCGTGCGCGTGCCCACCGTGTTGGTGTCCCCGCTGATCGAGGCCGGCACCGTCTTCCGTGTCCCCAACGGATCCACGCCTCTGGATCACACGTCGTTGCTCAAGACCGTGGAGGAACGCTGGGGGCTGGACTCGCTGACCGCTCGTGACCAAAACGCCCCTGGCATCGGCGCCGTTCTCACACTCGGACAGCCGCGCGACGACGACCCGCTCGACGGCGTCATCGTCCCCACCTCCATCGGAGCCAACCCGGCCCGGAGCGAGACCTCCCACCTGGAGCAGGTGCACGCCGACCTCGTCGCGCGCCGGCTCATCCCACCGACCTGAGCGACGTCATCCTCCCGTCCCGTGACCGCAGAAGGACAAGATCGTCATGACCCTACGGAAAGTCCCCCTTCACGGCAGCGAACGCGCTCCTTCCCCCGGCGCCGAGCCGATCGCAGACGTACCCGACACCCAGCGCATCGACCTCACCGTGTACTTGCGCCGACGCAGCGGGTTGCCGAGAGAGTACGTCGACACTCCGCGCACCCTCACGCCGGAAGACCTGGCCCGCCAGTACGGAGCCGACCCCGAGGATGCCGCCCAGGTGCAGCGCGTCGCCGAACGGCACGGTCTGCAGGCGGAGACCGACCTGGCCGGCCGCCGGATCTTCCTGTCGGGAACGCTGGGCCAGCTGCGCGAGGTGATCGATCCGGGCACGCTGGAGTACGCCGACAGCGCCGACCCCCGCACCGGGCGGCCGGTGCGTCACCGGCACCGGACCGGTGTCCTGCACATCCCCTCCGAGTGGGAGGGCATCGTCACCGGCGTCCTCGGGTTCGACGACCGCCCACAAGCCCGTCCTCACCTCCGCCTGCACGACCGGGCCCACGCGGGCCACTCGTACACCCCGCCCCAACTCGCCGATGTGTACCACTTCCCGAAGGACGCCGACGGGACGGGCCAGAACCTGGCGATCCTCGAACTGAGCGGCGGGTACACCCAGGACGACCTCGACACGTACTTCGCCGGCCTGGGCATCGTCCCCACGCCGACCGTCACGGCCCGTGGCATCCACGGCGCCCGCAACGCACCGGAGGGAAATCCGGACGGCCCCGACGGAGAGGTCCTGCTGGACATCGAGGTCGCCGGCGCCCTGGCGCCCGGCGCCCGGCAGACCGTCTACTTCGCGCCCAACAACGACCGGGCCTTCGCCGACGCCCTGATCACCGCCGTCCACGCCACCCCCACTCCCACTGCGGTGAGCATCAGCTGGGGCAAGAGCGAGGACTCCTGGACCGAGCAGAACCGCAATGTGTTCGAGCAGGCTCTCGCCGACGCGGCGGCCATCGGTGTCACCGTATGTGCCGCCACCGGCGACGAGGGCAGCGGTGACGGCGTAGGCGACGGTCGGCCGCACGCCGACTTCCCCGCCTCCAGCCCGCTCACGCTCGCCTGCGGTGGCACCCGCCTGGAGGCCGACCCCCGCACCGGACAGATCACGTCCGAGGTGGTCTGGCACACCAACGGCGCGGGCACCGGCGGCGGCTTCAGCGATGTCTTCGAACGGCCCGCATGGCAGGCCGACGCCGTCACCGGCGGCAGCGGCCAGGTACGCGGCCTGCCCGACGTCTCCGCCGACGCCGATCCCGCCACCGGATACCAGGTCCGCGTCGACGGCCGGCCCGCGGTCATCGGCGGCACCAGCGCCGTCGCACCCCTGTGGGCCGCCCTGGTGTGCCGCCTCGCCCAGGACCTCGGCCGGCCGCTCGGGCTGCTTCAGCCCCTTGTCTACCAAGGCGTGGCAGCCCATACGCCTGTCCCCGGCTTCCACGACGTCACCGAGGGAGACAACGGCTCCTACCAGGCCGGGGTCGGCTGGGACGCCTGCACCGGCCTGGGCACACCCGACGGAGAAGAGCTCCTTCAGCGGCTGAGGTCCGTGGTGGGAGCGTCGCACCCCTGACCGGCACGACGGATTCCGGGTTCACGATCCGTCCACGCCCCGCTGGAGCAGCGTGGAGCCCGCTCTTGCCTTCACGACCTCCAGCTGGGCGTGGATACGGCGGCGCAGATCGCCGACATGGCTGACGATGCCGACGCTGCGGTCGCGTTCGCGCAGGGAGTCGAGGACGTCGAGGACCTCGTCGAGGGTCTGGTCGTCGAGGCTGCCGAAGCCCTCGTCGATGAACAGCGTGTCGAGGCGGACGCCGCCGGCCTCGTCGGTGACGACGTCCGCGAGGCCGAGGGCGAGGGCGAGCGAGGCGAAGAAGGTCTCGCCGCCGGACAGGGTGGCGGTGTCGCGTTCGCGTCCGGTCCAGGCGTCGACCACGTGCAGCCCGAGTCCGCTACGGCCGCGTCCGGCGCGGTCGTCGGAGTGGACGAGGGTGTAGCGGCCCGAGGACATGCGCTGCAGCCGTGCGGTCGCGGCGGCGGCGACCTGCTCCAGGCGGGCCGCCAGCACATACGACTCCAGGCGCATCCTGCGTTCGTTGTCGGCGGAGGTGCCCGCGGTGAGGGCGGCGAGGCGGGCCACCCGGTCGTACTCCTCGCGGAGCGGGGCGAGTCCTCGTACGGCCCCGGTGGCGCGCGCGGTGAGGCGGTCGAGCTCGGCGCAGCAGCGGGCCGCCGCGTCCCGCGCGGACGCCGCCTCGCGCAGCCGGTGTTCGGCCGTGGCCGCCGAGCGCTCGGCCGTGGCCGGGTCGGCGGGCGGGCGCTGGGCGGCGGCCGCGGTGTCGGCCTCCGCCAGTGCCGCGCGTACGGCGGCCTCCTCCGTCTGCCAGGCGTCCAGGCGGTGCTGCAGCTCGCGGTGGGCGGCGGGGTCCAGGAGGGCGTCGGCCGCGGCCTGCGGGGTGTCGAAGCCGGCGCGGTAGGCGGCGTCGGCGAGGCGGGCGTCGGCGTCCTTCAGGCGCTGCGCGGTGTCCTCGGCGGTGCGCGCGGCGTCGGCGGCGTCGGTGAGCAGCGCCACCTGACGCTCCAGCTCTGCGGCGCGCGCGGCCACGCTGCCCGAGCCGCCGCGCGCCGTCGCCAACTCCGCCTCCAGCTTGGTCTGTTCGCGCTCCAGGGTCTCGCGCCGGGTGAGCCGGGAGGCGGCCCGTACGGCGGCCTGCTGGCGGTCGGCGAGGCGCTGCTCGCGCTCGTGCTCGGCGCGCCGCAGCTCCTCGTGGGCGGCGTGCAGCGCGGAGGCGGCGCGCCGGGCTCGGGCGTACTCCTGCTCCAACTCGGCGAGTGACGCTTCGAGTTGGGCGGTGGGCCGGTCGCCTGCCTCGGCGGTGGCGGCGGCCAGGGCCTCGCGGACGACACCGAGGCCCCGTTCGTCCTCGGTGTGCCGGGCGTCGGCCTGCTGCCAGGCTTGGTGGGCACGGTCCTCGGTCTCGCGGTCGACGTGGCCCACGACCTTGCGGGCCGGTGCGGGGTGTTCGACGGCTCCGCAGACGGCGCAGGGCTCGCCCTCGGTGAGGTGGGCGGCCAGCTCGGCGGCGATGCCGTTCAGGCGCTGCTCCTTGAGGTCGAGCCAGCGGGCGCGGGCGTCGAGAGCGTGCTCCTCGGAGGCACGCGCGCGCTGCTGGGCCTGCTCCAGGTCGGCGGCCAGCCGGTCCCGGGTACGGGCCGCGTCGAGGCGCGTGCGCATCGGTTCCCGCTGGACGGCGAGCTGTTCGGCGCGGATGGCGGCCTCCTGGGCGGAGTCGACGCGGGACTGCAGCGCCGCGCGCATGGTGTCCCACTCGGCGAGCCAGGCCTCGGCCTCGCGCAGCGCGTCCTCGTCGGCGCGCTCCTGGCGGTCGAGCCCGGACCGCTCCTCGGCCAGCTCGGTGAGCCGCTGCTCGGCACGCCGGGCCGCGTCCAGGCCGCCCAGTTCCTCGGCGGCCCGGCGGGCGGCGGAGGCGAGTCCGCCGGCGCCCGCGTCGGCGCAGGAGCCGGGGAGCAGGCCACGCGCGCGTGCCTCGGACCGGACCGCCCTGTGGTGCTCCTGCTCAGCGGCCTCACGCAGCTCCAGTGCGGGCGCGACCGCCTCCGCCTTGCGGGCCCGTTCCATGCGCTGCCGGTCCTCGCGATGGGTGCCGGTCCGCTCCTGGAGCCGCTCGGCGCGCTGCCGGGCCTCGGCGAACCGGCTCTGCAGGCGGGCGAGTTCGCGTACGTCGTCCAGGGCGCGCCGGGTCTCGGCGTGGGCGGACTCGGCGGCGGCGAACCGGCAGTGCGCGACGGTCAGGCGTTCGCGGGCGGTGGCGCGGGCGACCGCGGCGGCGCCGAGCACGGCCCCGGCCAGGCCCGGGTCACCCGGGGCCAGCTCCGGCACCTCCATGGCGTCGCCGGCCTCCTGCTGCATGCGGTGGGCATCGGCGAGGAGAGCCGCGTCGCCCTCACGCACGCGTGCCTCGGTGGCGCGGCGGCGTTCGGCCAGGCGCTTCTCGACGTCGGCGAATCGCTGGGTGTCGAAGAGGCGGCCCAGCAGCCGGCCACGGGCCTCCGCGTCGGCGCGCAGAAAGCGGGCGAAGTCACCCTGGGGCAGCAGCACGACCTGGCAGAACTGCTCGCGGCTCATGCCGAGCAGCTGGGTGATCTCCTCGCCGATCTCCTGGTGGGAGCGGCTGCGGTCCTTCCAGGCGCCGGCCGCGGCGTCGTACTCGCGCAGCCAGGTCTGGGCCTTGTCGACGGTCGTGCCCTTGCCGCGCAGTTTGGGCCGCTCCCACGGCGGCTGCCGGGTGACCTCCAGGCGGCGGCCGGCGACGGTGAGCTCGAGGCGGACCTCGGTGCGGGTGCGCGGCTCGGCGTGGTCGCTGCGCAGGTGCATGCCCTGGCCGCTCTGCCGGGCGCCGGGGACGGAGCCGTACAGGGCGTAGCAGACGGCGTCCAGGACGGTGGTCTTGCCGGCGCCGGTGGGGCCGTGCAGCAGGAAGAGCCCGGCGGCGGACAGGGCGTCGAAGGCGACGCTCTGGGAGCCGCCGAAGGGCCCGAAGGCGGTGATGTCGAGCCGGTGCAGCCTCACCGGGCCACCTCCCGTACGGCGGCGTCGGCGCGCACGGCGTCGAACGCCTCCCGGAGCACGGCGGCCTCGCGCTCGTCGGGTCCGGCGCCGCGTACATGGGCGACGAAGTCCTGGGCGATCTGCTGGTCGCTGCGGCCGGCGAGGCGCCGGGCGTACGACACCTGGGGGTCGTCCGGGGCGCGCTCGGGGGCGAAGACCAGGCTGAGGGTGTGCGGGAAGCGCTCGGTGAGGCGGGCCATGGGATCGGCGGGCCGGAGCGCGTCGGTGAGGGTGGCCTCGACCCAGGCGTGCTCGTGGCGGGTCAGCTCCGGGTCGGCAAGCAGGTCCTCCAGGGTGCCGCGGAGGCGGGCCAGCGGGCGCGGCACCGGGCAGTCGAGGCGCTCGGCGGTGACGGAGCCGTCGGCGGCCAGGTCGACGAGCCACATGCTCTTGCGGTGACCGGCCTCGGAGAAGGAGTAGGCGAGCGGCGAGCCGGAGTAGCGCACGCGCTCGGTGATGGTCTGGCAGCCGTGCAGATGACCGAGTGCCGCGTAGTCGACGCCGCCGAAGACCCCGGCCGGTACGGCGGCGACCCCGCCGACGGTGATGTCCCGCTCGCTGTCGCTGGCCTCACCGCCGGTGACGAAGGCGTGGGCGAGGACGACCGAGCGGGTGCCGGGCGCGCGGGTGGCGAGGTCGGCGCGGACGCGGTCCATGGCGGCGCCGAGCACGGCCTCGTGACCGGCCTTCTCCACCCCGAACTCGTCCTTCACCAGGGCCGGTTCGAGGTACGGCAGGCCGTAGAAGGCGACGTCGCCGTGGGCGTCGGCCAGCACGACCGGGGTGCCCGCGGCGGACGGCTCGGTGCGCAGGTGGATGCCGGCGCGGTCGATGAGTCCGGCGCCGACGCCGAGGCGGCGGGCCGAGTCATGGTTGCCGGAGATCATCACCGTGGGCACGCCGAGGTCCGCGAGGCGGTGCAGGGCGTCGTCGAACAGCTCGACCGCGGCGAGCGGGGGCACCGCGCGGTCGTACACATCGCCCGAGACGACCACCGCGTCCACCTCGCGCTCACGCACGGTGGTGACGAGGTGACCGATGAACTCGGCCTGGGCCCCGAGCATGTTCACCCGGTGGAAGGCCCGGCCGAGATGCCAGTCGGACGTGTGCAGGAGTCGCATGATCCCCGAGACTAACGGCCGGGTCTGACATCACGGGCGGTTACTCCCGTATCAGCCCGTGACGACCGGCCAACTTTGATAAGTTTTGCCCGATTTGCTCCAACTGTCAGGCATCTCCGTAGGCTTCTCCGCCGAGTTCGAACCCCGCTGTGCCCGCCGTCACATCGGCGAGCCATCCACGGAAGGCGTCCACGTCGGCGTCCGGCAGCCCGATCTCGATGGTCACGGCCTCGCCGTAACGGACGTCCCGCACCTCGCGTCCGGTGGCGCGCAGATCGTTCTGCACCTTGCCGGCGCGCTGGTGGTCGACGGTCACCGTGGCCAGCCGGAAGCGGCGCCGGGTGAGCGTGCCGAGCGTGTCGAGGGCCTCGCCCACGGCGCCGCCGTAGGCGCGGATGAGTCCGCCGGCACCGAGCTTGACGCCGCCGTAGTAGCGGGTGACGACCGCGACGACGTAGCGCATCTCACGGCGCAGCAGCATCTGGAGCATGGGGACGCCGGCGGTGCCGCCCGGTTCGCCGTCGTCGCTGGCCTTCTGCACGGAGGCGTCGGCTCCGATGACGTACGCCCAGCAGTTGTGGGTGGCGTCGGCGTGCTCCTTGCGCACAGAGGCGATGAAGTCCTGCGCCTCCTGCTCGGTGGCGGCCGGGGCGAGGGCGCACAGGAAGCGGGAGCGGTTGATCTCGGTCTCGTGGACGCCCGCGCGGGCGACTGTGCGGTACTCGTCCTGCATCCCGTCAGCGTATGCGCTCCGCTGGTCGCGCCGGGACGGGAGGCGTGCCGTCGTTCGTCTGCGGCGTCGTCGTGGCCGGTCGCGCCCGCGCGGTGGAGCCGCATACCGATACAGCCTCGCGGCCCTTCGGGGCGCCAGGCCGGCAGGGTCTAGCCCTTGCGTCCGCGTGGCACCGTGAACGACGTCAGGAGGGCCGTGCCCGGGGCGAGGGCGGTCCAGCCGGTGCCGTGCCAGTCGAGGACGGCGATCGCGGAGGTCGGGAACTTGGTCCGCACCCGGTCCAGGGTGCCGTCCAGGCCGTCCCCGGCCAGCTCCAGGACGAGTTCCTCCAGCCCCGGGTTGTGCCCGACGAGCAGCAGGGTCTCCACCTCGGGCGGCGCCCCGCGTACGACCTCCAGCAGGTCCGGCACCTCCGCAGCGTACAGCCGCCGGTCGTAGCGCACCGGCGGCGGGGTGCCCCACTCGGCGGAGGCCAGCTCCCAGGTGCGCCGGGCGCGTACGGCCGTGGAGCACAGGGCGAGGTCGGGCAGGCAGTCGGCGTCGGCGAGGGCGCGTCCGGCGGCCGGGGCGTCGCGCAGGCCGCGCGGCGCGAGCGGCCTGCGGTGGTCCTCGACGCCCTCGGGCCAGGCGGACTTGGCATGCCGCAGGACCACCAGCCGGCGCAGCGGGCCCGTGCCCGCCCGCGCGATCACGCGAGGCTCCCGAGATCGCGGGCGAGGTCGAGGGCGAGCAGACGGTCGGCGTAGACGTACGTCTCGAACCGGGCACCGTCGGAGATGTCCGGGTCGGTCTCCACGGACCGCAGTACGTCCAGCACGCCCGGCAGGTCGAGGTCGTCCTCCCACGCGGAGCGCAACCGCGTCCGCACCCCCTCCGGCACCGGCCGCGACGGCTGCCGCGCCCACCCGGCCACGGCCCGCCGCACCCGCGCCAACCGCCCGGCAGCCTCACCCAGGACCACGCAGTCCAGCCGGACGGTGTCACCGCGCGGGACGGAGAGCAGCGCGAGCCGCAGAGCAGCGGGATCGGTGAGCAGCACCGGGAGCGCGGGGTGCACAGCGGACTCACCCGCATCACCAGCGCCCCCACCGGCCCCACTGGCCCCACCGACCCCACCGACCCCACCGGCCCCAGCCGACGTAGATCCCGGTGCCCGAGCACCGGTCGGGTCCGCCGTCCACTCCACCGGGGCCACCCGCATCACCGGACCGGCGTTGAGGACGTGCTCAGGGTCGGACGTCACGTGGATCGCCTGGGCCTCTCCCAGCCCCGATGCCAGGTCCCGGCCGTCCTCGAAGGGGCGGATGGAGAGGGTGGTGGCGACTGTGCGGAGTTCGGCGTGGCGGTGGGGGGCCGTGAGGATCGTCCAGACGGGGGTGCCGGTCAGTTCCAGGGCGCGGACCAGGAGGTCGGCGGTGAGCAGCACCCGCAGGGCGGTCGGGTCGAGGCCGGAGGCATAGGCCTCGATGCGGGTCAGGCCGCGGCGGGCGGGCGCGGCGGGGACGGGCTCACCGGTTCGGGCGTCGAGGAAGCGCAGCACGGGCCGAGCGTAGGCGGGCGGGCGGCCGCGCGCAGGCACCTTGCGCCGATTACGGACATGGTGGCGGCTACGGGAGGGAATCCGGACCCGCCGGGTGCCGTTGCCCAGGCGAACAGTTACCCGCAGCAACCCAGGAGGCGGCCGTGTACGGCGACGAAGCGACGATCCGCAGGATTCTGACCCAGCTGGGCGACACCTGGGCGGTGGTCGGCCTGTCCACCAACCGGAGCCGGGCCGCGTACGGGGTGGCGCAGGTGCTCCAGCGGTTCGGCAAGCGGATCGTGCCGGTGCACCCCAAGGCCGAGACGGTGCACGGCGAGCAGGGGTACGCCTCCCTCGCGGACATCCCCTTCGACGTCGACGTGGTCGACGTCTTCGTCAACAGGGAGCTGGCCGGCGCGGTGGCCGACGAGGCCGTGGCGAAGGGCGCGCGGGCGGTGTGGTTCCAGCTCGGCGTCGTGGACGAGAGCGCGTACGAGCGGACCCGGGCAGCCGGTCTGGACATGGTGATGGACCGCTGCCCGGCGATCGAAATTCCCCTTCTGCAGTAGCGAATCTTTCCTTCTACTCACAATTCTCCGCTGAATATTGACATTCACAGTGGGCATCTGAGCTGTGACAAGGCTGTGACCGAGCGTGTGCTCAAGACAGCTAAGATCCAGGGTCAAAATTTGGTTAACACTCTTTTGCTCACTCGGAAAGCGTCCCTAGCCTGTGGCCTCCTTGCTCGTTAATCCTGCGTTTACGATCTGAGAGGCCACTTGACATGGCGAATGTCGACCAGGCTGCACCGGTAGCCACAAGCGACACCGGTGGCGGTCTGCGCCGCGACGTCGGACTCATCGGTCTGATGTGGGCCTCGGTTGGCTCCATCATCGGCTCCGGCTGGCTGTTCGGTGCCGAGAAAGCAGTAGTGGCGGCCGGTCCCGCCGCGATCATCTCGTGGGTGATCGGCGCGGTGGCCATCGTGCTGCTCGCCCTCGTGCACGCCGAACTCGGCGGCATGTTCCCGGTGGCGGGCGGCACCGCGCGCTACCCGCACTACGCCTTCGGCGGCCTGGCCGGCATGTCGTTCGGCTGGTTCTCCTGGCTGCAAGCCGCGACGGTGGCCCCGATCGAGGTCGAGGCCATGATCGGCTATGCCAAGCACTGGCGCTTCGCCGACGGGCTGCAGCACACCAACGGCACGCTCACGACCAGCGGCATCGTCGTCGCGGTGCTCCTGATGGCCGTGTTCGTCGCGGTCAACTTCCTCGGCGTCCGCGTCCTGGCCCACACCAACAGTGCCGCCACCTGGTGGAAGATCGCGGTCCCGCTCGCGGCGATCTTCGTCATCGCCATCGGCAACTTCCACCCGGGCAACTTCACCTCCGAGGGCTTCGCACCGTTCGGCGCCAAGGGCGTCCTCACCGCGATCAGCTCCAGCGGCATCATCTTCGCGCTGCTCGGTTTCGAGCAGGCGATCCAGCTGGCCGGTGAGAGCCGCAACCCGAAGCGTGACCTGCCGCGCGCGACGCTCGGTTCGGTGGCGATCGGTTCCGTGATCTACCTGCTGCTCCAGGTCGTGTTCATCGCCGCCCTGCCGCACGCCTCCTTCGCCAAGGGCTGGGCGCACCTGGCCTACGCCGGCATCAGCGGCCCCTGGGCGGGTCTCGCCTCGCTGGTCGGCCTGAGCTGGCTGGCCTGGGTCCTGTACGCCGACGCCATCATCTCCCCCGGCGGCACCGGCCTGATCTACACCACCGCCACCTCCCGTATCTCCTACGGCCTGGCGAAGAACGGCTACGCGCCGAAGGTGTTCGCCAAGACGGACAAGCGCGGTGTGCCGTGGTTCGGCCTCGCCATGTCGTTCGTGACCGGCGTGATCTGCTTCCTGCCGTTCCCGAGCTGGCAGACGCTGGTCAGCTTCATCACCTCGGCGAGCGTGCTGATGTACGCGGGCGCCCCGCTGGCCTACGGCGTCTTCGCGGACCGGCTGCCGAACCACGAGCGTCCGTACAAGCTGCCCGCCGGAAAGTTCATCGCGCCGCTGTCGTTCGTGGTGGCCAACCTGATCATCTTCTGGTCCGGCTGGGACACCCTGTGGCGCCTGGGCTGCGCGATCCTGCTCGGCTACCTGCTGCTCGGCTCCTACGCCGGCTACGCGATCCGCAAGGGCCTGCCGGACGCTCCCCGGCTGGACTTCAAGGCCGCGCAGTGGCTGCCGCCGTACCTGGCGGGCCTGGGCGTGATCTCCTACCTGAGCACCTTCGGTGGTACCGGTGACCTGCCGCTGTGGTGGGACATGGTCGTCGTCGCCGCGTTCTCGATCGTCATCTACTACTGGGCCAAGGCGACCGCCTCGAAGCCCGAGGCGATCGAGCGCAGCATCGACGAGGTCGTCATCACCGACGCCCCGGCCCACTGAGCCACTCCCCCACCAGGTGTCCCGTCAGCAGAGCCGTGGCTGACGGGACACCGTCATAATGCGGGGATGATCTCCCCTTCCCCCCACCTCGGCTCCCCGCCCGAGGAACGCCGTACGGTCGTCGTCGTGGGCGCCGGGCCCGCCGGGCTCACCGTCGGCAACATCCTGCGGGACGCCTCCGTCGACTGTGTCGTCCTGGAGACCGAGAGCAGGCAGTTCATCGAGACGCGGCCCCGGGCCGGTGTCATCGAGGAGTGGGCGGTGCGCGAACTCGGCCGGCGCGGACTGGCCGGACGGCTGCCCGAGCGGGCCGAGCCGCACAGCACCTGCGAGTTCCGCTTCGGCGGCGAGCGGTACCGCTTTCCCTACGCCGAGCTGACCGGCGCGCACCATTACGTCCATCCGCAGCCGTTGCTGGTGACAGACCTGGTGCGGGAGTACGCCGACATGCGCGGCGGAGACATCCGCTTCGGGGTGCGTGACGTACGGCTGCACGACCTGGACTCGGACCGGCCGGCGGTGTCGTACCGGTGTCCTGAGACGGGTGAGCGACGGCTGCTGCGCTGTGACTTCGTCGCGGGCTGCGACGGGGCGCGCGGGGTGACGCGGGACGCGATACCCGCGCAGCGCAGGCAGATCGCCCGGCAGGACGACGGTATCGGCTGGCTGGCGCTGCTCGCGGAGGCACCGCCGTCGACGGACTGCGTCCTGTTCGGCGTCCACCCGCGCGGTTTCGCCGGGCAGATGCCCCGCAGCCCCGAGGTGACCCGGTTCTACCTGCAGTGCCCGCCCGGCGACGATCCGGCGAACTGGTCGCACGAGCGGGTCTGGACCGAACTGCGCGAGCGGCTCGGCGCGGTGGGAGCGCCCCCGCTCACCGAGGGCAGGCTGATCGAGAAGCGCGTCCTGGACATGCACCACTACGTCGTCGAACCGCTCCGTCATGGGCGGCTGTTCCTGGCCGGGGACGCCGGTCACCTGGTCGCGCCCATCGCCGCGAAGGGCATGAACCTGGCCCTGCACGACGCCTTCCTGCTCGGCGACGCGCTCGCGGCGTACGTCACGAAGGGGGACGACAGCGGCCTGGAGGGCTACTCGGCGGCCTGTCTGCGCAGGGTGTGGGACTACCAGGAGTTCTCACAGTGGCTGTCGGACATCTACCACGGTGTGGCGTCGGGCGACCCGTTCCGCGCCGGCACCACACTGGCCCGGCTGCGCCGGCTGTTCACCTCGCCGGCCGCGGCGGCGGCCTTCGCCGAGCAGTATCTCGGCATGGCAGCCGCCTACTGACTTCCGGTGCGCCCATCGGCGAGGTGGTGGTCCGCCGTCTTCAGGGCCTCCTCCACCAGTCGGCGCAGGTGTCCGTGCGGGAGTGAGTAGATCACCCGGCGGCCCTCCTTGCGGGTCTTCACCAGGCCCGCGAGCCGCAGCCGGGCCAGATGCTGGCTGACGGCGGGACGGGCCGCGCCGCACGCCTCGGTGAGCGTCGTGACGTCGGCCTCGCCGGCCGACAGGGCGTGCAGCAGGGTGAGGCGGGTGCGGTCGCCGAGCAGGGCCATCAGCTCGGCGGCGAGCGCGAACTGCTCCTCGCCCGGGGTGCGCGGGTGCGCATGGTGTGCAGGTGACAGATGCATGCGTGCGCTCATACGCACATAATGGTCCCGTGGGCGCCATCCGTCCACTCTCGCACGGAAGGGGACCCACGTGAACGACCGGCACCCTGATCACCACGGACACGGCGGACACGGCGGACACGGCCATGACCAGCACGTGCACAGTCACAGCCACAGCCACGACCACCGCCGTGAGGGTCACGCCGCCCGTACCCCCGGCCTCCGGCACCGGCTCGCGCACCTCCTCACCCCGCACTCCCACGACACCGCCGACAAGCTGGACCCGGCCATGGAGGCCTCGGCGCATGGAATGCGGGCGCTGTGGGTGTCGCTGGCCGTCCTCGGGGTGACCGCACTGACGCAGGCAGCCGTGGTGGCCGTGTCCGGATCGGTGGCGCTGCTCGGGGACAGCGTGCACAACGCCGCCGACGCCCTGACCGCTGTACCGCTCGGTATCGCCTTCGTGCTGGGGCGCCGGGCGGCGACCCGGCGGTTCACCTACGGCTACGGGCGCGCCGAGGATCTCGCGGGGCTGGTGATCGTGCTGACCATCGCCGCCTCGGCGGCCTTCGCCGCGTGGGCCGCCGTGGGCCGGCTGCTCGATCCGCGCCCGGTGACGCACCTGCCGGCGGTGGCGGCAGCCGCGCTGGCCGGGTTCGTGGGCAACGAATGGGTGGCCCGGTACCGGATCCGGGTGGGCAGGGAGATCGGCTCGGCGGCGCTCGTCGCCGACGGGCTGCACGCCCGTACCGACGGTTTCACTTCGCTGGCGGTGCTGCTGGGCGCCGGAGGATCGGCTCTCGGCGTGCACCTGGCCGACCCGGTCGTCGGATTGGCGATCACGGCCGCGATCGCGCTGGTGCTGCGGGACGCGGCGCGGGAGGTGTTCCGGCGGATGCTGGACGCCGTCGACCCGGCGCTGGTGGACCGGGCCGAGCGGGCGGTGCGTGCGGTGCCGGGCGTGCGGGAGGTGGGTGAACTGCGGCTGCGCTGGATCGGGCACCGGCTGCGGGCGGAACTCGCGGTGGTGGTGGACGGCGAGGCGACGCTACGGCAGGCGCACGCGATCGCCGTCGAGGCGGAACACGCCCTGCTGCACGCCGTACCGAGGCTGACGGCCGCCCTGGTCCACGCCGACCCGGCACCCGCGCCGGGCGAGACGGATCCGCATCTCGCCCTGGCCCACCATCTGACGGTGTGAGTGGCGGATCTGTTGCGCCCACCGCGGGTCGGTCTCGACATAGAGGATGCCGTCGGCGGGGACCGCGCCCTGCGGCAGCCCGCTGCGGCGCGGTTCAGCGCACGGGCGGCACCGAGACGGCCATCACCATCTCCATCGGGACGTCGCCCTCGTTGCCGTACGTGTGGGAGGTGCTCGCCTCGAACGTGGCGCTCGCGCCGGTCGGCACGAGGTGCTTGACGCCGTCCACGGTCAGGGTCAGTTGGCCCGCGGTGACGTGGACGAGTTCCACCGTGCCCGCCGGGTGCGGCTCGGAGGGGCTCTGCTCGCCGGGCATCAGCCGCCAGTCCCACATCTCCAGGGGCCCGGGCGCCTCCGCGCCCGCGAGGAGGCGGTTGTAGCTGCCCGCGTCGGTGTGCCACAGCCGGACGGCCTGCTCGGCGGGGACGATGCGGACGGCGGGGCCCTGCTCGTAGTCGAGCAGCGTGGTGATGCTGATGCCGAGCGCGTCGCCGATCTTGACGACGGTGCCGATGCTGGGGTTCGTCCGGGCCTGCTCGATCTGGATCAGCATGCCGCGACTGACTCCCGCGCGGGCGGCGAGCGCGTCCAGGGTGAAGCCCCGCTCGGTGCGCCAGCGCTTGACGTTGCGCGCCAGGGACTGGGTCAGCAGGTCGAGGTCCGACACATCACGTCCGTTCAATATATTCAATGACAGGGTTCAGTTGAATGAACTACGGTGGGCTGCACCCGATCGTCCATCGAACTGTACTGCGAGGCCGGCCGTGACAGCATTCTTCGCTCTGACCACCAGTCTCCTGTTCGGGCTGGCTGATTTCGGCGGCGGTCTGCTGACCCGGCGCACTCCCGCGCTGACGGTGGTCGTCGTCTCGCAGGCGATCGCCACGGCCGTGCTGGGGGTGATCGTCCTCGCCGCCGGCGGCTGGAGCGAGACTGGGCCGCGCCTGTGGTTCGCGGTCGCCGCGGGCCTCGTTTCACCTGTGGGAATACTCGCCTTCTACAAGGCCCTCGCGCTCGGCCCGATGGGTGTCGTCTCACCGCTCGCCACCCTCAGTGTGGCCGTGCCCATCGGAGTGGGGCTCGTCCTGGGCGAGCGCCCGGGGCTGCTCCAGGTCGCCGGAATCGCGGTCGCCGTCACCGGAGTCGTCCTCGCGGCCGGTCCGCAGCGGGGCGGCGCGTCCGTGCAGCGGCGGGTCATCCTGCTCACGCTGGTCTCGGCGCTGGGCTTCGGCTCGGTGTTCGCCCTGCTCACGGAAGCCTCGACCGGCGTCGCCGGGCTGTTCCTCGCGCTGTTCGTGCAGCGGCTGCTGAGCACGGCGGTGGGCGGGGCCGCACTCGCCGTCTCCGTCCGGCGGGGCGCCACCGCCGTTCCGGAGGGCGGCCTGACCTCCGCCTCGCTGCCCGGGCTGGCGCTGGTCGGAGTCGCCGACGTGGCCGCCAACGGCACCTACGCCATCGCCGCCCAGCACGGCCCGGTCACCGTGGCGGCCGTCCTCGCCTCGCTGTATCCGGTGGTGACCGCGCTGGCGGCGCGCGGCTTCCTCAGCGAGCGGCTGCGCGCGATCCAGGCGGCGGGCGCGGGCCTGGCGCTGGTCGGCACGCTGCTGCTGGCCACCGGCTGAGTCAGCCCTCGGGCTCCAGTTCCGCCAGCCGGGCCACCCCGTCCTCGTCCAGCTCCGCCAACGCGCGCAACTGCTCCGGCGTCATCCCATCCGGGATCGGCACCGGCGCCGGGGTCCTGAGCGGCGGCTGCCAGCCCTGTTCGGGCGTCCAGCGCCGGACGACCCGGGCCGGCGCCCCGGCGACCACGGCGTGATCGGGGACCGTGCCGCGGACCACGGCACCGGCCGCGACGACCACGTTCCGGCCGATCCGCGCGCCCGGCAGGATCACCGCGCCGGTGCCGATCCAGCAGCCCGTGCCGATCTCCACCGGCTCCATGCGCGGCCACTGCCTGCCGATGGGCTCGTGCGGGTCGTCGTAGGAGTGGTTGGTGGAGGTGACGTAGACGTACGGGCCGAAGTAGCAGTCGCTGCCGATGGTGACCGTCGTGTCCGCGATGACATGGCTGCCGCGGCCGAGGACCACCCCGTCGCCGATGCGCAGGATCGGGTCCGGGCCGAGGTCCAGGTCCGGCATCAGGCCGGCGGTCAGGGTGACCTGCTCGGCGATGATGCAGTGGGAGCCGAGGTGGATCCAGGGTTCGCCGAAGACGGTGCCGAGCGGGAAGGCGAGCCGGGTGGCTTCGCCGATCGAGCCGAAGCGCAGGCGGCCGGGGTGGTCGGCGGTGACGGAGCCCGTGCGCTGCGCCCAGGCCCAGGCCGCGTGCACCACGCGTTGCGCTGCGCGGCGTCGCCAGGATGAGAACGTGTTCTTGCGCTTCGGCACGGGGTCACGTTACTCACCGGTTGTCTCCGGCGAGAGGGTGGGCTGCTGTGATCTTTGCCCCACGCCGTGTCGTAGCGTGCGGAGTACTTACGGACACGAGGAGACGGTGATGACGCAGCGGGCGCTGATCGTGGGTATCGGGGGCAAGGAGCCGCAGATCGATCCGGAGGCGTTCGTGGCGCCCACGGCCTCTGTCATCGGCGATGTCACGCTGCACGCGGGGGCCAGTGTCTGGTACGGCGCGGTGGTGCGCGGGGACGTCGAGAAGATCACCGTGGGGGCGCAGGCGAATGTGCAGGACAACGTCACGTTGCATGCGGATCCCGGGTTTCCCGTGCACGTGGGTGAGCGGGTGTCGATCGGGCACAACGCGGTGGTGCACGGGGCGACGGTCGAGGACGACTGCCTGATCGGGATGGGGGCGACCGTGCTGAACGGGGCCGTGATCGGGGCGGGGTCGCTGGTCGCGGCTCAGGCTCTGGTGCCGCAGGGGATGGTGGTGCCGGCGGGCTCGCTGGTGGCGGGGGTGCCGGCGAAGGTGAGGCGGCCGTTGAGCGAGGAGGAGGGGCAGGGGGTCACCCTCAACGGCACGATGTATGCGGAGTTGGCGAAGGCGCATCGAGAGGTGCACGAGTAGGCCGTTCGGCGGGTGCGGGTGCGCGGAGGATGCTCGCGCCCACGCGGCGGAGCCGCATGTCGATACAGCCCCGCGCCCCTTCGGGTTGGCTCAATCCCCGGCGCTCACGGGTTCTGCCTCTCGTTCCGTCGGCTGAGCCTTCTTCGCCTTGCGCTTGATGATCAGCATGGAGGCCAGACCGATCAGGACCGCCGCTGCGAGCCCCACGTACGAGAACTTCTTCAGCCAGTCCTCGGCGACGATGCCCACGTAGTAGATGACGGCCGTGGTGCCGCCCGCCCAGCAGATGCCGCCGAGGACGTTGGCGGTCAGGAACTTCCAGTACGGCATGTGGAGGACGCCCGCGAGCGGGCCCGCGAAGATGCGCAGGAGGGCGATGAAGCGGCCGAAGAAGACGGCCCACATGCCCCATTTCTCGAACGACCGCTCGGCGGTGGCCACATGGCCCTCACCGAAGTGCCTCGGGAACTTCCTGCCGAGCCAGGCGAGCAGCGGGCGGCCGCCCTTGCGGCCGATCGCGTAGCCGATGGAGTCGCCGATCACGGCGCCGGCGGTCGCGCAGGCGCCGAGGACGACCGGGTTGATCCCGGAGTGCTGGGAGGACATGAGCGCCGCCGAGACCAGCACGATCTCGCCCGGCAGCGGGATGCCCAGGCTCTCCAGACCGATCACCAGGGCCACCACGGCGTAGACGGCGGCCGCGGGCACCGTGTCGAGCCATTCCTGGACGTGCACCGCCGGTTCCTCCCCTGTCGCCGTCCCTGTCTTCCGGGACGCCGCATGTAAAGGACGTCCCAAGGGAAGGCTACCTGGTCGGCGGCGAACGGCGGCTTGCGCGCCTGCCCGGCGGCACCGTCCCGCCCTCACTCCTTCGGTTTTCGGACATCCCGGTGTCACACGGGAGGGGAAGGCTCCCCGCGGTTCAGCCCGACCCGCCTCCCCCAGGTCCCCGCACGCGGGGGCCGCTGCGGAAGGACGACGTCCCCGTGTCCTCAGTGTCCGAGTCCCCCTCGCTCTCCGCTCCGCCGGGCACCGCTCCGCAGGCCGCCGCCCGGCCCCCGTCCCTCCTGGCGGCCCGGCACATACGGCTGGTCCTGTGCCTGGCTCCCCTGCTGCCGGCCGCCGGCTGGGCCGTCGCCAACCGGCCGGTGATGGACGAGGGCGTCCGGCGGCTCGTCGCGGCCGACCCGTGGTGGCTGCTGGCCGGGGCCGCTTTCACCTGCCTGAACTGCGTGGCGGCCTCGTGTGTGCGACAGGGCGCCCTGCCCGACCGGCTGCCGCCGGGTCTGCTGCTCGCCTCGCAGTTCGCCGCCGGTGCCGCCAACCACGTGCTGCCCGGCGGGCTCGGCGCCCATGCCGTCACTCTGCGCTTTCTGCGGGGCCGCGGGGTGCCGGCCGCCCGGGCCACCGCGTCGATCGGGCTGTACTCGCTGGCCAAGTCCGGCGCGAAGACGCTGGTGCTGCTGGTGTTCCTGGCGGCGTCACCGGCCTGGCGGCGCCTCGGTGAGCTGGTACCGGACGGGCGGCTGCTGGTTCCGGTCGCCGCCGTCGCGGGCGGGGCCGTCGCGATGGCGGGAGTGCTGCTGACGGTCGTACGGCCGCTCCGGCGGCCGGTGTCCGGGCTGCTGCGCTCCGCCCTCGCCGATGCGCGGGAGGTGCACACCCGGCCGTCCCGGGTGATCGCGCTGTGGGGCGGGGCGGTCGCGATGCCGCTGGTGCAGGGGACCACGCTCGCCTGTGTCGGTGCCGCGCTCGGACTGGGGCTGCCCTGGGCACACGTGGTGCTCGCCTACCTCGCGGCGGGCACGGCCGTCGGGGCGGTTCCGGCGCCGGGCGGGCTCGCGGTCGACGCCGCGCTGGTGTGGACGCTGGTCGCCTTCGGCTCCCCACCGGCGCCCGCCACCGCGACGGTCGTCGGCTGTCGGGTGCTGACCGACTGGGTGCCGCTGCTGCCGGGCGCCCTGACGCTGTCGGCACTCATCCGGGCGAAGGTGCTCTGACGTTCCGGTCACTCCCGGCGCGCCACCAGGCGGTAGGCGTTGGACAGGCCGAGGCGGTGGGACAGGGGCCGTAGCGCGAAGCGGTCCAGGAGCGTGGCGGTGATGAGCGCGGGCACCCCCGCGAGGAGGAGGGCGGTGCGCGCGGCGCGGCGCAGGGCACCGGGCGGCTCGGGCAGCCAGGGGACGTCCTCGCGCGGAGCGGTGTGGTCGAGGGCCAGCCAGACGGCGGCGAGCAGGTCGACGGGGTCGTGCGCTTCGGCGTGCTGCTCGGCGACCACCGTGAAACCCAGCTCGGTCAGCCGCCGCCGCAGGCCCGCGACGGGCATGAAGTGCAGGTGCTGCGGCTGCAGCCAGGGCAGCCACCAGCGGCCGAGCAGCCGGGCGTAACGGCTCTGCGGGTCCGGCACCTCGATGAGGAGGTGCCCACCGGGGCGTACGGCCTCGTGGGCGGCGCGCAGTTCGCGGTCCGGGTCGGTGCTGTGCTCCAGGTAGTGGAACATGCTCACCACGTCGTAGCGGGCGGCGAGTTCGGGGGCGAGGGCGGGAAAGGCGCCGCGGTAGGCGTGGTCCACGCGGCCTTCGCGGGCGGCGAGTTCGACGCCGTCGGTGAAGTCGAGCCCGTCGAAGGAGGTGTCGGGCAGGACGGTGCGGGCGGTGGCGCAGAAGTGGCCGTGTCCGGTGCCGACGTCCAGCCATGTCTTCGGGGCGGGGTCGTGCGGGAGCATCGCCTCGGCGCGGCCCCGGTACATGGCGGTACGGCCGCCGAAGGTACCGCTCATGCGCTGTTCGCCGAGGCCGTCGTAGAAGTCCCGGTAGTAGAACTCCAGGCCTTCGTCGGTCAGCTGGGGGTTCTGGAAGGTGTGGCCGCAGTCGGCGCAGTGGTCGAGGGTGAAGCGGCCGGGCTTGTGCTGGAGCAGGTCGGTGGTGCGGAGGCGGGTGGCGAGCCGGTCCGAGCCGCACCAGGGGCAGGTCTCGCGCCGGGGTGCGAAGAAACGGTCGGTTCCCGCGGCCAGGTCCCGCTGGTAGGCGGGGCGCAGGGCGGCGATGCGGGACTTCTTGTCGTCGTTGTCGCTCATCGGGCCTCCGCTGCCAGTCGTTGGAGGTGGGCCGCCGCTGCCCGGGCGCCGCCCGCCGCGCGGAACGCGGTGCGGATCCGGGCGGCGGCGGCCCGGTGGGCGGGGTCGGTGAGGACGGTGTCGAGGGCGGCGCCCAGCCGGTCCGCGCGGACCCGGCCGAAGCGGAGGCGGACACCGGCGCCCGCGTCCACGACCTGTCCGGCCACCACGGGCTGATCGTCCCTGATGGGTGCGACGAGCAGCGGGACGCCGTGCCACAGGGCCTCGCACACGGTGTTGTGCCCGGCGTGGCAGACGACGGCGTCCATCCTTTCCAGCAGGGCGAGTTGGGGCACGGACGGCAGCACCAGGACGTCCTTGTCGTCGGGTGGCACCGCGAGGGCGCCGCCCGGGTCGGTGATCACCGCCTGTACGCGGTCGGCGCGTTCCCGCACGGCGGTGAGGCACTCGGCGAGGAACCGGTCGCCCGCGTCGGCGTTCGCCGTGCCCAGGGTCACCAGGACCTTCGCCCGGCCGTGATCCAGTCGTTCCCAGGGGAAGCCGGGGCCGTCCGGGCGGCCGGCGAGCGAGGGACCGACGTAGTGGATGTGCTGCGCCAACGGTGCCTGGGGGCCGATGAGTTCGGGTGTGCTGAAGATCAGCAGGAGATGCGGCGAGAACCGTGGATCGGCGGTGCCGGACGGGGCGCCGATGTGGGAGCGCAGCTCGGTGAGGCGGTGCCGCACCCACTCGGCGACCTTCGGCAGGCCGTCGTAGGCGCCGGAGAACTCGGCCGAGGTGGTGGCCGAGGTGGCCCAGGGCAGCCGCAGGCGTTCGGCCACCAGGGCACCGGCGAAAGCCTGTTGGTCGGCCACGACCACGTCCGGGCGGAACGCCTGGGCCGCGGCGCGGACACCGGGCGCCATGGCATGGGCGAGTGGCAGCAGGTACCCCTCCCACAGGAACTTCAGCGCCTCCGCGCCCCGCAGGTCCGGAGGTCGTACGACACCCTCGGCGCCCGGCACGGGGCCCGCGCACCCGGACACCTCGGCGTCCGGGCCCGCGAGCCGCCGCACCAGCGCCGGGTCGGGGCACACCCAGGCCACCCGGTGCCCGCGCCCGGCGAGCCGGGCGGCCACGCCGACGGCCGGGTTGACGTGCCCGGTCAGTGGCGGCACGACGAAGAGGAAGGCGCTCATCGGACGCCCGCCCCCGCGCGGATCAGGTCCAGGATGTGTCCGCCGACGGCCGCGGGCGCCTCCACCAGCACCGAGTGCTCGTGTCCGGGCAGCACGACCGCCCGGTAGTCCGTCAGCAGCGCCTGCTTCTGGGGCACCAGGCGGGCGAGATCCGACTCGCCGCCGTACACGCCGAGGACCGGGCAGCGTACCGATCTGATGGCGTCCTCGGTCAGCACCCGGCTGGCGGGGATGTCCCGGTCGAGGGTGGTCTCGCGGGCGAGCCGGGCCGCGCCCTTGGCCAGCCGGGCCGTGTTGTGCCCCCGGTGGGCGGTGATCCAGGCGACGGCGTCGGGCTCGTTGTGCGCGAGTTCGGTCATGACCCGGTCGAGGATGCGGCCGAGTTTCGCCGCCCACGCGGCGGTCGCGGGCTCGGACTCGATCAGCGTCAGGCTGGCCGCGCGCTCGGGGTGCCGTACGGCGAAGCCGAAGGCGATGGTGCCGCCGTAGGAGTTGCCGACCAGGTGGACGGGCCCGGTGACGGCCAGCCGGTCCAGGAGGGCCTCCAGATCGTCGATGTTGTCGTCGAGGGTGTAGCCCTCCGGCGGGCGCTCGCTGCGGCCGTGCCCGCGCAGGTCGTACATGACCACGTCGAGTCCGGCGGCGGCGAAGGCGGGCGCGACGGTGAAGTAGTAGCTGGCCAGGCTGTCGGTGAGCAGACCGTGCACCAGCACGACCGTGCCGTGCGGGGTGCTGTCGCCGGCCGGGGCCATGCGCTGGACGTGCAGCCGGATGCCGCGGGCGTCGACCATCGCCATGGCTCAGCCCGCCTGTGTGGTCTTGGGGTGGGTGGTCTCGGGGTAGGTGGTCTCCGGGTGGGTGGTCCTGGGGTGCGTGCTCTTCAGGCTCCACACCACGTACTCCACCAGCCGGCCGACGGTCAGCTCGATGATCTCGTCGAACTCCATGCCGGCCAGGAACTCGGCGAGGTTGACCCGGGGCCCGTACCGCTCCTCCAGCAGGCCGGCCAGGGTGACGAGGTCGATGCTCTCCAGTTCCAGGTCGCGGTTGAAGGTGGTGGACAGGCCGATCACCACGTCGTCGTCGCCGTACTCGGCCAGCACCGTGCGGAGCATGCCGGTGACGTCGGCGAGCACGGCGTCGACGGTGGGCTGCGTCCGCGCCGGATGCGCGGGGTTCGACGGGAACGGATGTGTGGGGTTCATCGACAGTGCTCCTCGGCTGCTTCGTGGGGGTGTCCGTCGTCGGCGCCGGGACCGGTCGTCCAGGCCGTCACATAGGCGCGGTCCGGCAGGGCGGGCGGACTGGCCACCGCCGCGCAGTGCACGGTGTAGACGCGTTCCAGGCGCCCGGAGACCAGCAGCCGGCTGCCGTCCGGCGCGGTCTCCAGCACCGTGAAGTCCCGTGGCCGGCCGGCGAATCCGACTCCCTCGGCCTTGGCGACCGCCTCCTTGGCGGCCCAGAACCGGGTGAACCACAGGGCCCGCGGATCGGGGCCGTCCTCCGACCGGGCCCGCAGGAGCCGCAGTTCGGTCCGGCCGAGCGCGGTGGCGAGGGTCGCCGGATCGCACTCGGTGACCTCTTCGATGTCGATGCCGGGGCCGGGCCGCGGGGTGTGCGGCCGGACGATCGCCACGCCTGCCTCGGCGCGGTGGGCGAGCGAGACGTCCAGCGGGGGCAGGGCGCGGCCGTGCACTCCGGTGACGTACGGACGCCCCGACTCGTCGTTGCGGACCCGTAGTTCCGCCGGGAAGACGGGTCCCTCGCCGTGCTGCCAGAGCCACTGCCGTACGGCGTCCTTGACGGCGATCCGGCCCAGCAGCCACTGCCGACGGCCGCGCGGCGGGCGTTCGGCGTACTCGGTGCGTTCGGCGCCGCCGAGCGAGTTGCGCATGATCAGCTCGCGTGAGGCGAGGTCCGGCCAGCGTTCGTGCACCAGTGCCCAGCCGCCGGGCATGGCCGCGGACAGGGTGTGGCGCTCGGGGAAGCGTTCGACGGGGCGGGTCGTCGGGTCGTTGTCGAAGCGGCGGTCCTGCCAGCCGCCGATCACCGCCCACACCCGTCCGCCGACGGTCAGCTCCGCGTCGGCCTCCAGGACGGTGTCCGTGAGGGAGGTGATCCGCAGCACGCAGCCGACCTCGGTCCCGGGCGCCGGGTGCGGTCCGTGGAACCGTATGTGCCGCATCCGCACGGGGAAGACGACGGTCCGCTCGGTTCGGGTCGCCATGATCCAGTAGCCGAGGAGCTGCCCCACGTTGTCGAGCAGGGCACCGGGGCCGGGGGGCACGGTGATCACTCCGCGAATGTGCCGCTCGCCGATCGCGGTGAGTTCGGTGAGTCCCTGGAACCCGGGGCCGTGGAACATCCAGCGCTCCCGGTAGATCTGGGCCGCGGTGTGCTCGGGACGGCGTTCGGGCGCCTCCGGGAGGGAGCTGGGCGGGGGCGGTGCGGGGTGGTGCGGGGCGAGTTCGACGACGGCGCGGGCGGTGGGGCCGAAGGCCACGGTGACGCGGTGGGGGTGGCTGGGGGCCGGGGTGACGGTGACCTGGATGTCGATCGAGGGTGTCGCGGTGAGCCAGCGGTCGAAACGGGCCTCGTGCACGGCGACCGCCCGCAGGCCGGCGGCCGCCGTCTCCGCGGCGTCCATCATGTGCCGGACGATCGTGGTGGCGGGAACCACCGGCCAGCGGTCCTCGACGTCCGGCCAGCCGGGGCGCTGCGGGAAGAAGCAGTGGTCCAGGAGGTGGGGCATGGTCCGGGGGGAGACGTGGACGGTGGTGGCGGCCGGGGTGGGCACCGCGAGGAGGGGCGCGGTGGAGGTGCGCTCGGAGAGGGGCAGCTCGGAGGGGGGCAGCTCGGAGAGGGACGGTGCGGAGGGGGACGGTGCGGAGACGGACGGTGCGGAGAGGGACGGTGCGGAGAGGGACGGTGCGGAGACGGACGGTGCGGAGACGGACGGTGCGGCGCCGGTGGTCCCGGTGAGGGTTGGTGCTGCGCGGGTCGGGCCCGCGAGGGTCGGCACGGCGGGGGCGGCGTCGGCGGCGGGGCGGCGGGCTGCGCTGATCAGCTGGGCTGCCGTCTCGGCGGTGTCCCGCAGCAGTGCGGCCAGCTCGGCGGCGGCCGGGAAGCGCGCGGCGAGTCCTTCGAGTTCACCGAAGGCGGGCCCGCACGGAGAGTTCGGGGGCGGGGGCGGCGTGGGGGGTGTGCCGGTCGGCCCTCGGCGGGCCGGGGGCGTGAGGTGTGCGGCGGTCGGTCTCGGAATGGTCGGCGGCGTGACATCCGCGACGGCCGGTGCCGGGCGGTCCCGGGGCGCGAGCTGCGTACCGGACGGTCCCGGGCGGCCCGACGACGGGAGGCCCGCGGCGGTCGGTCTCGGACGGGGCGACGGCGTGACGTCCGCGATGGGCGGTCCAGGGTGGCTCGGGGGCGCCGGGTGCGCCGCAGACGGTCCGGGGCCGTGCGTGGAGGCGGGTTGCGCGGACGCTGATCCTGGGTGATCAGCGGGCGCCGGGTGCGCGGCAAGCGGTCGCTGGTGGTGCGTGGGCGTGGGATGCGCAGAGGCTGGGTTCTGGTGGTCCGGAGATGCCGGGTGCGCGGTGCGGGACCCCGCGCGCAGTTCCGCGCGGAGTGCGTCGAGTACCGGCCCGTCCAGCGAGACCAGGGCGGCGCCGAGATCGAGCCGGACGGGCGGGCGCCGGCGTACCGGAACAGGTGCCGCGGCGCGGGGCGGCACCGCCGACGAGACCGGCGGCCCAGCGGGGCGCGCCGGCACCGCCGGCGACACGGGCGCCGCCGTCGAGCGCAGTGGCACCGTCGGTGAGACCGGCGCCCCTGCGGTGCATGGCGGCACCGTCGGTGATACCGGCGCCCCGGCCGCCCACAACGCCGTTGCCACCCGGCGGAGTTGAGGCATGCCGTCGCGCTCGGGCACGTTGGCTGCGATGGTCAGGTGGTCGCGGTCGCCGAGGGTGTCGCCGATCAGCGAGGTGAGCCGGCCGGACCCCGCCTGGACGAAGACGCGGTGCCCGGCGGCGTAGAGGGCCTCGGTCAGCTCGCGGAAGCGGACGGGTTCCAGCAGGTGCCGTACGAACAGCTCGCGTACCGCCGGCTCCGCCCGTGGGAAGGGCGCGGCGGTCGTCCCGGACCACACCGGCACGGTCGGCGGGTGCAGCCGGAAGCGGTCGGCGGCCTCCTTGATGGGCGCGAGGTACGGCTCCAGCATCGGCGTGTGGAAGCCGGAGCGGAAGGGCAGCACCTGGCAGATCACCCCCTGCCCGCGCAGGGTCCGCACGAACCCCTCGACTGCCCTGCCGGGTCCGCAGACCATGGACTGGCGGGGCGCGTTGTCGTGGGAGAGCACGATCCCAGAGCCTGCCCAGGACTCGGCGAGCGCGGCGCGGACGTGTGCGGCCGATGTGCCGAGGGCGGCGAAGGCGAGGCCGGGGACGGTGACCGCGTCGGGGTCGAACCCGGCCATGAACGCGTCCACTTGGTCCGGCGCGTACAGTCCGGCCGCCGCCATGGCCGTCCACTCGCCCACGCTGTGCCCGGCGACCGCGTCCGGTACGACACCCATACGGCGCAGCGCCTGGTCCAGCAGCCGGCCCACGCCGACGACCCCGAAGCCGTGTCGTCCTACGTCACCGACCCGGACATCCGTGCCGGGCGACGGGGTGAGGCCGAAGTGGGCGGCGATGTCGTCGGTGCGGGGCGTGAAGTCGCCTTCCAGGCCGGGGAAGACGAACGCGAGCCGGCCGCCGGGCCGCCCGAGCAGCGGGGCCGGCCGGAACCACACGTCGCTACGGCCCTGCCAGGCACCGCCCTTGGCGACCGCGCGGCGGGCCAGGGCGAGCCGCTTGGCGGTCGGGGCCACGATCCCGAGCCGGACCGGGCCGGCGCCGGTGTGCGGCCGGGCGGGATCGAGACCGGCGCCGAGGACGGCCGAGTCGTCGGCGGCGAGGGCGACGGCGAGGTCCGCCACGCTGCCGGCGGCGAGCAGCAGGATCCGCTCGGGCTCGGTGACGCGGGCGGGAGCGGACGCGGAGCGCGGACCGGGCGGCACCGCCTTTCCAAGCCCAGGACGAACACCCGTGGCCTCCTCCGGAACCGAACCCACAGGCACTGCCCCCACCGGCCCGGAACCAGCAGGCGCAGCCCCCACCACGACCGAACCCGCAGGCGCAGCCCCCACCGGCTTCGAACCAGCACCCACAGCCCCCTCCAGCCCGGCGGCGGCACCCCACACCTCCGCCGGCGCCGCACGGCCCCCCGGTGCCTCCTCCAGCACCACGTGGGCGTTGATCCCGCCGAAGCCGAAGGCGTTCACGGCGGCTCGGCGGACGGGTTGCCGTGGGCCGGTCTCCCAGGGGCGGGCCCGGTCCAGGGTGCGGAAGCGGGTGGCGGCGAGCGCGGGGTGGGGGGTGTCGCAGTGCAGGGTCGGCAGGAGGGTGCCGTGGTGGAGGGCGAGGGCGGCCTTGACCAGGCCGGCGACACCGGCGGCCGGCATGGTGTGGCCGATCATCGACTTCACCGAGCCGAGGACCGGGCGGGCGGCGCCATCGTCGCCGTAACCCGCACCCGGCCCGAACACCTCGGCCAGAGTGGCGAGTTCGGCCGCGTCGCCGGCGGGCGTGGCGGTGCCGTGTGCCTCCAGGAGGCCGACGGAGTCCGGTGCGGCGGGGTCGAGTCCGGCGGCCCGCCAGGCCTGCCGCACGGCTCTGGCCTGCCCGCCCGGGTCCGGTGCGAGGAGCCCCGCCGTGCGGCCGTCACCGGCCACGCCCGTGCCGCGGATCACGGCGTACACGCGGTCGCCGTCGCGTTCGGCGTCCGCGAGCCGCTTGAGTACGACGACGCCCGTGCCCTCGCCGACGAGGATGCCGTCGGCGTCGCGGTGGAAGGGGCGGATGCGCTGGGTCGGGGACAGGGCGCGCAGCTGGGCGAAGACGCTCCAGAGGGTGATGTCGTGGCAGTGGTGCACTCCCCCGGCCAGCATCAGGTCGCAGCGGCCGGTGGTGAGTTCGGTGACCGCCTGGTCCACGGCGACCAGGGAGGAGGCGCAGGCCGCGTCCACGGTGTAGGCGGGGCCGCGCAGGTCGAGCCGGTTGGCGATGCGGGAGGCGGCGAGGTTGGGGACCAGGCCGATCGCGGACTCAGGGCTGTCGGGGCCGAGCCGTTCGGTGAACGCTGCGTGGATCCGGTCGAGTTGGGCGGTCGACAGGTCCGGTAGCAGCTCCCCCAGGGTGCGTGTCAGCTGTGCGGCGGTGCGGACGCGCTGGTCGAGTCGGGCCAGGCCAGGGGTGAGGTAGCCGCCGCGGCCCAGGGCCACACCGATCCGGTCCCGGGCCGGGAGCCGGTCCTCGCCGCCCGCGTCGGCGAGCGCGGCGGCGGCCACGTCGAGGGCGATCAGCTGGTCGGGCTCGGTGCCGGGCACCGAGGCGGGCATGATGCCGTACCGGGTGACGTCCACCTCGGCCAGGCCGTCCACGAAGCCGCCGCGCCGGCAGTACACCTGGCCGGCGACGGCGGGGCCGGCGGCCGAGCCGGGCCGGTAGTAGGCGGGGTCCCAGCGGTCCGCGGGGACGTCGCGGATCGCGTCGACACCGTCGCGCAGGTTGCGCCAGTAGGCGTCGAGGCCGGGAGCGCCGGGCAGCAGCACCGCCATCCCCACGACGGCGACGGAGACGGGGACGGAGACGGGGACAGGGACGGGGATGGGGACGGGGACAGGAGCCTGACCTGTTGTCATATTCACCAGGCCGACGCGGTGTAGACGACGGCACAGGCCGACGGTTCGCCCCAGGCGAGTTCCCGCAGCAGGGCCGCGGTGCCCTCGTCCGGGTCGATCAGCTGGATGCCGCGCCGGGCGTACGCGCGGCCGAGTTCCGCGCCCACCATGCCGCCGTGCGTGGCGGACGGCGCCCAGGGCCCCCAGTGGACGGTCAACGTGCGGGCGCCCGTGCGGGCGGCCCGGTCGGCGCCGAGCGCTTCGAGAGCGTCGTTGGCGGCGGCGTAGTCGGCCTGGCCGCGGTTGCCGAGGACGGCGGCGATGCTGCCGAACAGTACGGTGAACGCGGGAGCGCCGGGCAGGTCGTCCAGGGCGGCGAACAGCGCGGTGGCCCCGGCCGTCTTCGTGCCGTACACCCGCTGGAAGGACTCGGGGGTCTTGTCGGCGATCAGCCGGTCCTCGATCACTCCGGCGGCGAAGACGACTCCGTCGAGCCGGCCGTGTTCGGCGTGGGTCTCCTTGACCGCCTGCAGGACGGCGTCCCGGCTCCGGAAGTCCACCGAGCGGTAGCGGGCCTCGCTGCCGAGCGCGCGCAGTTCCGCGAGGGTCGTGCCGATCTCCCGCTGGGCGAGGATCAGTTCGGCGGCCCGGCTGATCCCGGCGGGGCCGGGCGCGCCGGGCTCGGCGGCGAGCGCGGCCCGCAGCTCGACGGGGGTGCGGGCGGCGGCCGTGCGCGGGTTCTCGGCCGCGGTGGGCGCCGGCGTACGGCCCAGCAGCTCGAGCCGGCACCGGCAGGCGCCGGCCAGCGTGGCGGCGAACCTCGCGGTGATGCCCCGGGCGCCGCCGACGAGCAGCACGACCGAGTCCCGGTCGAGGCCGAGCGCGGCGGCTTCGGCGGCGCCGTCCCCGGCCGGCCCGGCACCCGTTGCGGCGAGGGTGCCGAGGGGCGCGGGCAGCAGCGCGAGCCCCTGCCGGGCTCCGGTCGCCGTACGCAGGACGACGGGGGCCGGTTCGGGTGCGCGCAGCTCGGCGAGCACGGCGTCGGCGACGGCCGCCGGGGCGGTGTCGGCGACGGCGACGACCCGTGCGAGCAGATCCGGGTACTCGCGCGCGACGCTGCGGAACAACCCGTCCAGGCCGGCCGCCCGCAGCGCCGCGGTGCGGTCGGCGGCCCGGACGGCGAGCAGCCGGCGCGGGCCGCATCCGAGCGCCGCCCGGAGCACCGGGAAGGCGTCCGGCAGCACCGGGAGGTCCGGGCCGGGCAGCGCGCCGAGGTACACGACCGCGTCGACCGGGCCGTCCGCGGCGGCGAGGAGATGACCTCGCTCGAGGATCACGGCATCGGCGCCGTGCGCCACGAGTCGCTCCGCGACCTCGGCCGCCGCGCCCTGACCGTCCCCGAGAAGGGCGATCCGCCGGCCGACCAGGTCGGAGGCTTGGCCGGCGGCCGGGTCGGAGGCTTGGCCGGCGGCCGGGTCGGGCTCCGGAAGAGGCACGGGGCGCAGCTCGTACCGCTGGGGCGGCACGCCGAGGGCAGGGATGAGCGACGGCTCGGACCGCTCCTCGGCCCGCCCGCTCCCCTCACCGGTGTGCGCGCCGGCCCGCGCCGTCAGCCAGGCCGTCACCGCCGCCGCCGTACGCGCCTTGGCCAGCTCCTCCAGTTCGGCGTCGGCCAGGACGGCGGAGCCGCCGGCGATGCCCAGGCGTCTGGCGAGTTCGCCGGCGATCTCGGCCCGCTTGATGGAGTCGATGCTCAGGTCCGCCTCCAGGTCGAGGTCGGGCTCGATCATGTCGACGGGGTAGCCGGTGCGTTCGCTGATGATCTCCAGGACGACCCGCCCCACGTCGTCCACCGTCTCCTCGATGCCCGGCTCGACATGCAACTCGGCTTCCACGGATGGCAGTTCGGGTGTCGCCGCCTGCGGTGGCGGCACGGGTGCGACGGGTGCCGCCGGTACGGCGCCGGGCGGGGCGCCGAAGTAGGTGAGCAGGACATCGCGCTGGGCGGCGATCATCTCCCGGCTGGTGCGCAGGAATTCGGAGATGAGCGCGTCCCGGTCGGCCGGGGCGCCGTACGGCTGGTCGGTGGTCACGGTCGTCTCCACGACTCGTCGGGCCGGTGCGAGGGCACCGGGCAGGAGGGCTCCGTCGGCGGTGCGGACGAGGTGTCCGTCGACCGTCCAGCCGGGCCGTCGCGGCACCGGGGTGCGCAGCGCGTCGACGGCGTCGCGGCCCCGCAGGAGCCAGGCGGTGCGCACCGGCTGCCCGGCGACGGCGAGCCGGGCGAGGGCGTCGAGCCAGCCGCGCAGGCCGCTGTCGGCGGTCGGTTCGCAGGCGACCGTGCGGTGCGGGCGGTCGCCGAGGATCCGTCCGACCAGCCGGGTGAGGACCGTGCCGGGGCCGGCCTCGACGAAGACCCGCGCGCCGGCCTCGTACATCGCCTCGATCTGGGCGGCGAAGGCGACCGGGGCACCGATCTGGGCGGCGAGTTCGGCGCGCACCTCGGCGGGGTTGTGCGGGTAGGGCGTGGCGGTGCGGTTGGCCCAGACGGGGAACTCGGGCGGCCGTACCGTCTTGTCCTCGAGCACCTTGGCGAACCGTTCCCCCGCCCCGGCCACGAGCGGGCTGTGGAAGGCGCAGGCAACCGGGATGCGCCGCGCGCCGAGCCCGGCGTCGCGCAGCAGCCGTACGGCCGTTTCGACATCCGCCGTCGGTCCGGAGATCACCGTCTGGTCGGGCGAGTTGAGGTTGGCGACGACGACGGAGGCGGGTGCCCCGGTCGTGCGCAGGGTGTGTACGACGGTCCCGGCGGGTGCGCCGACGGCGGCCATGGTGCCCGAGTCGTCGCCCGCCGCCGCCAGGATCGCGCCGGCCCGCTCCGTGCTCAGCTCCAGCAGTGTCTCGGGGTCGAGGGCGCCGGCCGCGGCGAGGGCGACCAGCTCGCCGTAGCTGTGCCCGGCGGCCTGGTCGGGGTGGACCCCGGCCGAGGTGAGGAAGGCGTGGGCGGCCAGACCCGCGATGCCGAGGGCGGGCTGCGCGGCCCGGGTGTCGGTGAGGGCCGCCCGGCGCCGCTCGCGGGCGGTGTCGTCGAAGGCGGCCGGCGGGTGGACGGTGTCGGCGTACGCACGCCCGAGGTCCAGGTAGTACCGCAGCTCGGGGAGGTGCACGAGGAGGTCGGCGAGCATGCCGGGGCGCTGGCTGCCCTGACCGGGGAAGAGAAAGGCGACCTTGCCGCACGCCGCGCCCACGCCCTCCCCTTCCACCGGCCCGGCGACCTCGCCCGGTGCCACCCTGGTGACCTCACCCGGCGCCGGCCCAGCGACCTCACCCACCCCCGTCCCAGCGACCTCACCCACCGCCGGCGCCGCATCCTCACTCATCGTCGGCCGAGCGACCTCGCCCACCGCTGACCCAGCTACCCCGCCACGACCGGGCCCCCCGACCTCACCCTCCGCCAGACCTGCGACCTCACCGCACGCCCACCCCGCGACCTCACCCACCACCGACCCGGCGACCTCACCCACCATCGACCCGGCGACCTCCCCACCCAACAGCCCCACGGCACGGCCCTCTCCCGGCCCCGCGACATGGATCCCGGCGGCCGGATCGCGGTCGCCGGTGAGGAGGCGGTGCAGCTGGGCGATCAGTTCCTCGGTGTCGCGGGCGACGATCGCGGCCCGTACCGGTTCGTGCGAGGTGTCGGCGCGGTGGGCCGCGGCGAGGGCGAGGTCGCGCAGGCGCCAGGGGCGGCCGGCGGTCTCGGCGGCTCGGAGGAGGTCCGCGGCCTGGCGGTGGGCCGCCGCCGTGTCCCTGCCCCGGAAGAGGAACAGCTCGGCCGGCCAGGCGTCCAGGGCCTGCCGGGGCGGTACGGGCCCGGCGTGGCCGGCGAGGACTGCGTGGAAGTTGGTGCCGCCGAAGCCGAACGCGCTGACCCCGGCGAGGCGTTCGGCGGGCGGTGCCGTCCAGGGCCGGGCGCGGGTGTGGAAGACGAACGGGCTGTCGTCCTCCGCCCAGGCCGGGCTGGGCCGCTCCAGGTGCAGGGTGGGCGGGGTGATCCCGGTGTGGAGGGCGAGGGCGGTCTTGATCAGGCCGGCGAGCCCTGCGGCGCACTTGGTGTGCCCGATCTGCGACTTGACCGAGCCGAGCGCACAGCTGCCGGTCTCCGCCCCCGCCGCCGCGAACACCTCGGCCAGTACGGCGAGTTCGGTGCGGTCGCCGACGACCGTACCGGTGCCGTGCGCCTCGACGAGGCCGACGTCGGCGGGCGAGACACCGGCATGGCGGTAGGCCCGCTCCAGCGCCGCCCGCTGGCCCTCGGGGCGGGGCGCGGTCAGACCGAGTGAGCGGCCGTCACTGGCCGAGCCGAGGCCCTTGACGACGCCGTAGATCCGGTCGCCGTCCCGTTCGGCGTCCGCGAGCCGTTTGAGGACTACGCAGGCCACCCCCTCGCCGAGGGCGATGCCGTCGGCCGAGGCGTCGAAGGCACGGGAGCGTCCGGTCGGCGAGAGCGCGTGGACGGAGGAGAACAGGACGAAGTCGTTGATGCCGTTGTGCAGGTCGGCGCCGCCGCACAGCACGAGGTCGCTGGTGCCGGAGACGAGTTCCTTGCAGGCCACGTCGAGGGCGGCGAGGGAGGACGCGCAGGCGGCGTCGACGGTGAAGTTGGCGCCGCCCAGGTCCAGCCGGTTGGCGATCCGGCCGGAGATGACGTTGGCGAGCATGCCGGGGAAGGAGTCCTCGGTCAGGCGGGGCAGCTGCTCCTCGACGCCGTCGGGGACCCTGCCGTAGTAGGAGGGGAGGACGGCGCGCAGGGTGACGGCGTTGGACAGGTCGCTGCCCGCCTCGGCGCCGAAGACCACGGAGGTCCGTGAGCGGTCGAACTCCCGTCCCCGTTCGCCGAGTCCGGCGTCCTCCAGTGCCCGGCGGGCGGCCTCCAGGGACAGCAGCTGGACGGGTTCGATGCTGCCGAGGGACGCGGGCGGGATGCCGTAGCGCAGCGGGTCGAAGGGGATGCGGGGCAGGAAGCCGCCCCACTTCGAGGCCGTGCTGCCCGCGGTGTGGTGCACGGACGGGTCCCAGCGTTCGGGCGGTACCTCCGTGACGGCGTCGCGTCCGGTGACGATGTTGGCCCAGAAGGCGGCCAGGTCGGGGGCCTCGGGGAACATGCAGGCCATGCCGACGATCGCGATGTCCAGCGGTGCGGGCGGGGCGAGCGGCACCGGTTCGGCCGGGGTGGGCGGGCTCGGGCGCGCGGCCCGCCGGGTCAGGAAGTCGGCGGCGCCGTCGGTCACCGAGCGGTGCAGGTCCGCCAGGGTGGTGGTCGCCGAGCGCAGGACGGCGACCTCGCCGGCCATGAACATCCCGTCGGCGAGCTGGCGTTCCTCGCCGACGGCCGTCAGCGCGCCGTCGGTGCCGCGCTCGACGCCCTTGCTGGCGAGGCGCAGCCGGCCCACGTTGAGCCGTTCCAGGCTCTCCCAGATCTCGCGGTCGGGCAGGCCCCGCGCCCGTAAGGCGGCCTCCCGGGTGCGGTAGTCGCCGGTGAAGGGGCTCGGGACGCAGCGGGTGGCGTGGCCGGGGGCGGTCTCCAGCAGGGCGGTCGTGGTGGCGGTGAGGACCTGCCGCTGGAAGAGGGACCGGATGGCGCCGTGCGCGACGGCCTCCTCGGTGAACAGGTAGGCGGTGCCCATGAGCAGGCCGACGGCGGCGCCCCGGGCGGTGAGCGGCGCGGCCAGGGCCGCGACCATCGCCGCCGACCGCTCGTCGTGGACGCCGCCTGCGAAGAACACCTCCAGCCGACGGGCGGTGCCGTCGTCGGCGTCCGCCAGGAAGTCTTCCAGTACGGCGAGTTGGGCTTCCCACAGCGGGAAGGAGGCCCGCGGCCCCACGTGCCCACCGCACTCGGAGCCCTCGAACACGAACCGCCGCACACCCGCGTCCAGGAACTGCCGCAGCAGTCCCGGTGAGGGCACGTGCAGGAAGGTGCGGATCCCGGCCCGCTCCAGCGTCTCGGCCTGGGCGGGCCGTCCGCCGGCGATGATCGCGTGCGTGGGCCGCAGCTCCCGTACGGCGTCGAGCTGGGCGTTCCTGATGCCCTCGGGAGCGAAGCCGAGCACGCCCACGCCCCAGGGCCGCCCGTCCAGCACGGCCCGGGCCTCGGTGAGCATCGACCGGGTGCGCGCGCCGTCGGCGAGGGCCAGCGCCAGGAACGGCAGCGCCCCGTCCTCGGCGACGGCGGCGGCGAAACCGGCCTGGTCGCTGACCCGGGTCATCGGCCCCTGTGCGACGGGGAGCCGGGTGCCGAGTGCCCTGCTCATGGCCGACCCGGGGCACAGGGCGAGCGCCGGATCGCCGTCGGCCGTACCGCGCAGCGCCGCCGACACCGCCCGCACCGTCCGCCGTACGTCCCCGTACCGTTCGGCGAAGCGGGCCGCGAGGAAGCCGTCCTGGCCCACGGGCAGCAGCCGGCCGCGCAGATCGCCGGCATCCAGCAGGGACGCGACCGCCTCCGGGTCGTCGGCCGGCGGGCACGGGGCGTCCGGTCCCCGGCGCCGCAGGACCCGGTGGCCGCCCAGCAGCACCGTCTCCGAACCGTCCAGGGAGCGCAACACCGAGCGGACCGTCTCGGGGAGGCCCGATTCGGCGAGCAGGGCCAACTGGCTGTCGAGGACGACCCCGGCGGCACCCCCGGCCACGGCGGCGGCCCCGGTTCGCGGCCCGATGCCGCCGCAGGCCCAGACCGGAACACCGCTCAACTCGTCGTCGCCCAGCAGCTGTTGCAGCAGCACGAAGGTGCTGAGCTCGCCGACCCGGCCACCGCTCTCGCCGCCCCGGGCGATCAGCCCCCGGGCACCGGCGTGTACGGCGGCGCGTGCCTGGCCGATGTCCGTGACCTCCGTCAGCACCCGGCAGGACGCATCGAGTTCAGCTGAGCTCCAGGTGGTGTCCGGGGTGAGGACCACGGTGTCGGGGGCGTCGCCCACCTCGGCCGGGGACAGGGCGCAGCGGCCGGTCACCCGGACGCCGAAGGGTCCCGGAGCGGCTCGTCTCAGCCGCGCCAGCTCCTCCCGGGATCTTCGGTCGCCGGTGCCCAGGTCGAGGATGCCGAGCGCACCGGCGGCACAGGCGGCTGCGGTGAGACCGGCATCGGGGGCTCCGAAGGGAGTGAGGCACAGGACGAGGTCATGGGCGCGCACAGGCGAGGTCATGATGCTCCGGCACGATCGGCGAGACAGCACGGTGGGGGGTGTGTGCGGCGGAACGCTCTGGTGCGAGGGCACCGGAACCTAGCCTCGGCCTACTCACGGGTCAATAACGTTGCGCCCTTTTCGCGTGCGGTGACATCGATTCGGCCAGCGGGATGAATTCCCCACAAGAACCGGAAAACGCTGCCATTCCCCTCATGGGTGCGGGCGCGGGGACCACCCGGATCCACGCGCCACACCCCCATGAACTCCGGCAAAGTGCCCGCCTGTTTCGCCGCGGGCTCACCCGTCCGCCATGCGCCGGGACATTCGCGGGAAGTCTGTAAATTCCGTATGCCGCCGGCGCCGTGGCCCGAACGCGGCCGGCGTCGGGTGTCAGCCCGCGACGTGTCAGCGGAGCCCGGTCCCCGGGGCCGTGGGGACGGCGGCGACCGGGCCGGCGATCGACGGCAGGCCGTCACGCACCGGCACCGGCACCGGCACCGGCGGATGGACGCGCGGATGGACGCGCTGCCTCGGCACCGCCGGCAGGGCCTCACCGGCCGCGGCCGGCGGCAGAGCCTCACGCACCCCGCCCGAGGGAAGGGCCTCGTGGACCGGGACCGAGGGAAGGGCCTCCTGGACCGCGCGTAGCGCCTCGCCGGGCGTCACCGCCCGGTGGCGTCGGCGGCCGTGGTCGGCGCGGACCTGAGCGATCCGGGTCTCGTTCGCCTCCCCCGGCTCCCCCGGCTTGCCCGACTCCCCCGGCCCTGTCCCTCCTGAACGACCGGGCCCTCGGCCGTCGCCCTCCGGCTTGCCCCGTGAGGCGCCCCCGTGCGGCGCCGGGCCGGCATCCCCCTTCGCGAACCCCGGCTGACGGTCACCGGGCGAGCCCGCACCGTCCGTTCCCCCGGCCGCACCGGGTACACCGGGACCGTCCGGACCGCCAGGCGCACCCGGCGCCGCGTCGGGCCGCCGCAGTCCGTCCGGACCCGGGTCCACGACCCAGCGCTGTTCCGGCGAACCGTCGCGCGGGACCAGCCCGACACGGGCGGACGTGCCACCGGAGTCCGCAGTGAGCGCGAGGCCCGTGGGCCGGCGGAGCAGGATCTCGCCCCGCACGGTGAAGTCGTACGCCACCTCTCCGGCGTGCACGACGCACCCGGCCAGCACGACGTTCTTCGTCCCGGGGTCGGCGGCCAGGCACAGCGCCGGATCGGCGGCGCTGCGCAGCAATCCGTCGTCCTGGTACGACCACTGCTGGGAGGCGGCGGACGAGCACGGCGCGAGCGCGACACCCGCGCCCGCCTCCACGGCGTTCCCGCGCACGTCGAGGCAGCGGCCGGAGGCGAGGCCGCGCAGGCTGCCGTGGGCGATCTCGGCGGTTGCGCCGACGGAGGCGGCCGAGGGGGAGGTGCCGGACCGGGCGCCGGTGCCGCCCGGTCGCGTGGTGCGGCCGGCCGGTGCGCCCCAGGTGGCGCCGGGCGCCGGGACAGCGTTGTCATCGGACCAGCTTCTGGCCGCGAGCACGGTGGCGAGCAGCGCGAGCGAGGCCAGCCCGACGCCGACGGCCAGGGCGGTGCGGTGGCGTCCGCCGGTGCCGGTGCGGTGCCTGCCTCCGCTCCCCGTTCCCTCCTGGCCGGGCGCCGGTGCGGGCGGCACCTCCTCGACGGCGTCGTACCCCGGGCGGGAGTCGAGATAGCGGCGGGCTCCCCAGCCGAGGACGGTCTCGGCGAGCAGGAGCCCGAGACCGTCGTCGATCAGCCCGAAGGTTTCGGCGGCGTGCCGGCAGTACGCGCAGACCGTCAGATGCTGTCGCACATCCGGCAGCAGGGCGCCGCCACGGCGTATCGGGACGTCGAGGAGCCGGTTGTAGAAGCGGCATTCCCGGGAGGGCGCGAGTTCCCGGTGGGCGCGGACGCAACCGGCGCGGAATTGCTCGCGCGCCTGCTCCAGGGCGACCGTCGCGGTGGCGTGGTCGATCCCCAGCAGACCGGCAGGTATGTTTATCGGCTCTGCTTCGACCTCGGTGTGCCACAGAAGGCATTGCGAGGCGCCGGGAAGGGCCTGGAATGCGCGTTCCGCGAGTTGCCGCCTTTCCGGCGTTCCGGGCTTTGTCGCGCGCAGTCCGCGACCGCCGGCGGGTTTGCGCAATTCAGGCAGGGTCGCACAGGCCGCGTCGTCGTCCGCCCAGGCGCGGACGAGGTCGCGGACGGCGACCAGCAGTTGCGGGCGCAGGGCGCCGCCCACCGCCCCGCCCGCCACGCGGCCGAGGACTTCGTGGAAGGCGGCGGTGGCCACGAGGTGGGCCGTGGGACAGGCGGAGGTCAGACAGACGACGGCGTAGTCCCGGGCGGCCCGCCAGTGGCGGGCCAGCAGCAGGGCGACGGCGTGGTGGCGGGCTGGGTGCGGGCCGCCGAGCAGGGCGGCGAGATTACGGTCGGACTCCCCGGTCGAACCGGGCAGCGGTGGATACGGCGGGCGTGGGGGGTGAGGGGACTGCACGGAACCATGTCCTTTCCAGCCGCAGGACAGCACCCGAAATGCCGTCCTGTCGGAAAGCAGTGCATTGGTGCATACCTGAAGGGCCGGCCTTGACGCTCGGCGCCTGCCTTTGCCCTCCCGCGGGGAGGCTCACCTTCGCACACGCGGCTGACAGGAAACAAGAAGTTCGATTGACTCGGCATCAACGTCGGCGAAATCCACAAAAGTTACCGGCGGTATCACTTCCACAGCCGGTTCCCGTGTTTCTCCGGGCGCACTCAGGAGGGCGCCTGGACGGGCGCGAGCGGTACGCGGGACCCCAAGACGGCAAAAGCGACTCCCGGGGAGGCCGCCGGGCCGCCCGAGAAGACAGGAAGAGGGGCCCCGCGCCGGGACCCCTCCTCAAGTGCCTCGCTAGCCCTGCTGGTTGGGGCGCAGCGTCCAGAGGACGGTCATCTCGCCCGTGACGGCGCCGTCCGCGCGCCGGATCTCGATCGCCACCGGGAACTCGGGGCGCTGCCCCGCGTCCAGTTCGGCGACGACGTCGGCGGCCGGGCGGCCCAGCGTCGCGGTCGCGGTGACGGCGCCCATCGCCAGCTTCTTGTAGGCGATGTCGGCACGCACGGCGAGGGGCACCGCACGGGAGAGCTGGTCCCCGAACGCGGCCAGCACGATGGCCCCGCTGGCCGACTCCCCGAGCGTGAACATCGCACCGGCGTGCGGCCCGCCCACGTGGTTGTGGTACGCGCCCTGGTCCGGCAGGGCCACGACGGCCTTGTCCGCAGTGGTCTCCAGGAACTCCAGGTTCAGGGTCCGGGCCATGGGCACGGTGGCGGCGAGCATCTCGCCGATGGACATCTGGTCTGCGCTCATGCCGATATGTTACTCATGAGTAGGGCTTCGCTACGACCCTGGCGAGGGCCAGTGACCGAATCGTGTCCCGGGCCGCACTAGGGTTACTGGCCATGTGGCCAGATCAGCAGCCGCCAGGGGGCGCGCCGAACCCGCAGCACAATCCGCAGCACAACCCGTACCAGCAGCCGGGGTACCAGAACCCGAACCCGTACCAGCAGCCCGGGTACCAGCAGTACCCGCAAGCTGGGCAGTACGGTCAGCAGCCGCAGTGGGGGCAGCAACAGCCGCCCACCACACCCGTCCCGCAGGCCCCGCAGGGCGGCGGCCGCACGAAACTGGTCGCGATCCTCGCGGCCACGGCGGTCGTGGTCGCCGCCGGCGTGACCGGCTATCTGGTCCTCGGCCCGAACGGCGGCAAGGACAAGGAGGCCGACGGCAAGGGCGGTCAGCACACGAGCAAGCCGACCGTACAGCCCTCGGCCACCTCGTCCGCGACCGACGACCCGCGCGGCACCGAGACCGAGAAGCCGACCATCGCCGGCTGGCGGGTCGTGGTGAACTCCAAGTGGGGCATCGCCTACGACGTGCCCGCGGACTGGCAGGTCGACAAGCCGGGCACCGCGATCATGTTCGACTTCCCGAAGGGCGAGGCCAACACGGGCATCACCATGTCGGGCCTCGCCGAGTACAAGCCCACCTGGTGCACGTCCGACGACGACAAGGACGGCCGCACCGAGGACACCCAGCTGGCCGCCGTGGGCGCCAAGGGCGCCAGCGGCGCCAAGAACACGGACGAGATCGCGATCAACACGCCGGCCTGGTGGGTCTACGGCGCCTACACCATGCCGGACAAGAAGAGCCTCTCGTGGGACAAGAAGGCCACCCCCTTCAAGACGACCTCGGGCATCGAGGGCAGTTACGCGTGGGCCCAGTCGCACCACACTCCGCGCAAGGGCAAGTGTGTGACCGACGGCCAGGCACTGACGTTCGGCTTCAAGAACTCGGCCAGCGACTATGTCTCGTTCGACTTCTTCGGGGCCACGGGCGTGAAGGACGGGATCTCCAGGGCGACCGTCCTGAAGATTCTCAGCACGGTCCGGCTGCACGGAAGTCCGACGCACGAGTAGCGGTGGGTACGGCCGCGCCGGCAAGCGCGGCCGTACGGGCCGTCGGCGCGGTCGACCCCTCACGTGCCGGCGGAGTCGACGGTGAGGATCGCGGCTTTGCTGGGAACGCCGTGTGCGTCGAGGGCGAAGAGCATGTACGTGCCGGGGAGTGCCACGCCGGAGTCGGCCGGGACGGTCAGTTCGTAGGTGCTGGTTCCGGTCTTACGGGGTGTCAGCGGTATGCGGCGCTGGTCGTTGTCGACGGAGTGTGTGGAGGCTCCGGCCCGGATCAGGGCGAACTTGTCGACGGGCACGTCGGTCGTCACCTTCAGCTGCTGCCCGTGGGCGACCTTGGCGGGCATGTCACCGACGAAGCGGGGCCGGGGTTTTTCGGTGCCGTCGGTGTTGAGGAGGGAGGGCGGGGTGAAGATCGCCCCGTCGGCGTGGTTGGTCTGGCAGTCGCCGCACAGACCACCGCCTCCGGTGAAGACCCGCCCGTCTGGCAGCAGGTTGGCGACGCTGTGGTAGTTGCGCGGGACGGCCATGGACGCCAGGGCTGTGAAGCGGCCGGTCGCGGGGTCCCAGATCTCCGGGGTCAGGGCGGAGTGGCCGTCGCTGAAGGGCTTGGCATACGACTGCCCGCCGAAGACCGCGACCTTGCCGTCGGGCAGGACGACGCTGTTGCCGAAGGAGCGGGCGTAGGACATGTCGCCGGTACGGGCGCTGACGGGCTTGCCGTTGCTGCCGTTCGCGTCGACGGTGTAGGCGCGGTTGGTGGCTGCCGCGTTCTCGTACGCCGTGGCGCCGCCCAGGGTCAGGAGCTTGCCCACGTCGTAGGCGACGGCGTCGCCGTTCATCGCGTCGACGCTGTCGGCGCGGGTGCCGGCCGGGGTGATGCTGCCGTCACCCGCGGTGGATATCCAGTTGAGCTGCTTGCTGGGGCCGAGCTGCAGGATCCGGCCCTTGGCCATGGCGTACAGCCATGCGTGGTTGTCCGCCCGGTAGGGGCCCGCCGGATCGGCGGTCAGGATGGGGGTGACCGGTACACCGGGCAGCTTGCGCCAGGTGCCGGTGGCGGCCGACCAGACCTCGCCGCCCTTGTCCGGGGCGTTGTCCTGCGACCAGGAGCCGCCGATGACGAACGCGTCACCGTTCGGGAGCAGGGTCATGCCCTGGTAGCCGCGCGCGATGTTCATGTCGCTGGTGGAGGTCCACTTGTCGGTGCCGGGGTCGTAGATGCTGGCACGCTCGGCGTTGCTGCCGCCGGTCACCAGGACGCGGCCGTCGGCGAGGAGCGCGATGCCCGGACAGAACATGTCGTGCTTGGTGTTGTCCACGCGGCGCTGAGTGATCTTGCCGGTGTCCAGGTCCATGAGGGCGGTCTGGGTGTAGCCGTTGCTTCCGCCGAAGCGGTCGGGTGCGTAGGCGGACCAGGCCAGAAGTTTGTTGTCGGGCAGTACGGCGGTGGCCACCGGCACCAGCGGGAAGCCGATCACGGGGCTCCACCGGCCGTGTACGGCGGGGTCGGCCGGGCCGCTCAGGCGCAGTTCGGCCGCCGAGGCCCACGGTCCGCGCCCACCGGCCTCGGTGAGGGCGGTCAGCCGGACATAGCGGGCACTGACGGGTTGGCTGAACGTGGCGCCCTTGACGGTGTCGTCGTCCTTCCAGGTCCCGGTCGCCACCGGCTGCCCGAAAGCGGTGCCGTTCAGGCTGGTGGTGATCGAATACTGGCCTATCCGGCCGTTGGGGCTGTCGTCCGTACGCGGTTCGTAGCTGAGACCTGAGACGACCGCGGTGCGGTGCATGTCGATGGTGATGCTGTGCGGCAGCGGCGGGACGGTACCGGTCCACCGGGTGTGCCACAGCGTGCGGGAGTCGCCGTCCAGCACGTTCCGGGCGCGGTCATCGGCGTCCCGGGCCTCCTCGCTGGAGGCGGTGGCGGTCCACCCGTCGCGCGGCAGATCCGCGCCGGGTGCGGGGCCGCCAGGATCCCCGAGCAGGTTGATCTCGGCCGCCGAGGCCCATGGTCCGCGCCCGCCGGCCTCGGAGATGGCGGTCAGCCGCACATAGCGGGCCCGGGCGGGCACGAAACGCAGCGTCTTGACGGTCGCGTCGTCGGCCAGCATTCCCGTGGCCACGGGCTTCCCCCACGCCGTGCCGTCGCCGCTGAGGGAGACGGCGTACTCGCCGATCCGGCCGTTGGGGCTGCCGTCCTGACGCGGCTGGTAGACCATGCCGGAGACGACGGCGGTGCGGTGCATGTCGATGGTGATGGTGTGCGGCTGCGGGGGCCCGTCACCGGACCACTTGGTGTGCCACAGGGTGCCGGGGTCGCCGTCCAGCGCCTTCTGGGCACGCTCGTCACCCGCCTGCGTCTCCTCGCTGTCGGCGGTGGCGGTCCACCCCTCTCGCGGCAGGGTCGGAGCCGGGGGGCGCATGGCCTCCTCGGGAACGACCTCGCCATGGACGTCCGGGGGCATCGGCATGTCCCCGTCGGAGTGCGGGTCCGTGTCCCGTACGGCCGCCGTGCGATGCGCGAGGGCGGACTCGGGCTGTATCAGCCCGAGGGCCACTGCCGCACAGACCAGGAGAACGAGCCCGGTGGCCCGTGCCGTGACCCCTCGCGGTCTGCCTGGCGCATCTGCCATGACGCCTCTCCGAACGCTGGGAAACGGGACGCAGGCCGTCGACCCGGGGAGGAAGCAGGGCGTCCCGCCCCGTCGGTGTCCTCGGCGGGGCGGGACGCGGTACGAACTGCCGCTGGGATCCGTCAGAGGCAGAGCAGGACGATGAGTCCGTCGCACTCGTCGTCGCCGTAGTCGCCGCCGGCAGGACGGGCGGGGGCGCGGTGGACGTCGGCCGGGACCGCCGTTGCGGCGGTGGCCTGTGCGGCGGTGTGCGGGGCGGGGGGTGCGGCTGCTGCGGCGTTCGCCGTGCCTGCCAGGCAGGCAACGCCCAGGAGGGCGCTCACGGCACTCACCGCGCATATTCGCGGAACGCGGGAAAGGAGTCGGGGGTGCTGGGCTGGGTTCAGCTGTGCAGTGTTCATGGAGTCACCATGCACGCCCTCGGGGCCAGTTTCCCGCGGAGCGCAGCCGACTGGGGGAGCACCGTTTCGGTGACCGCGTCAGCCGATGCCGAACGCCCCGTCGGGCGGCTCGGGTGACGGCACGGCGTCGGCGTCCTCGACCGGCCGCGCGGAGCCGGTGAACTCCCGCACGGCAGCGCCGTGTTCGACCCGGGCCGGGAAGGCGTCCGCCGCGGTGCGACGGGCCAGGGCGGCGGTGTCGAGGGGCCGGTGCGCGGCCACGAGCACCGCGTTCCCGAACCGCCGGCCGCGCAGCACGGCGGGCTCGGCGATCAGGGCCAGCTCCTCGAAGACGGCCGCGAAGGTGGCGAGTTGGGAGCGCAGGAACGCGAACGGCGTCGCGTCGGCGAGATTGGCCAGGTAGACCCCGCCGGGCCGCAGCACCCGCTCGGCCTCACGGGCGTAGGCGAGCGTGGTGAGGTGCGCCGGCACCCGGGACCCGCCGAACACGTCGGCGATCAGCACATCGGCATGATCGTCCGGGGTGGTCTCCAGCCAGGCCCGGGCGTCGGCCGCGTGCAGCGCGATGCCCGAGCCCTGTGGGAGCGGCAGATGCTCGGCGACCAGCTCCAGCAGCCCCCGGTCGGCCTCGACGACGTCCTGCCGTGAGCCCGGCCGGGTGGCCGCCGCATACCTGGGCAGCGTGAGCGCACCCCCGCCGAGATGCACCACGTCCAGCGCCCGCCCCGCCTCGGCGACGGTGTCCAGCACATGTCCGAGCCGCCGCGCGTACTCGAACTCCAGGTACGCCGGTTCGTCGAGATCGACGTACGACTGCGGCGCCCCGTCGACCGTCAGCAACCAGGCCCGCGCCCGGTCGACGTCGGGCATCAGCTTGGCGGTGCCGTGATCGGTGTTCCGGGTGACGGGGATGGCTTCACTCACGAGCCCATTGTCGCCGGTACGGGAAGAAGCCCTTACGAACCGACGGAGTCAACCGTTCCCGCACCCACGGTCCGGCCGCCCTCACGGATGGCGAACCCGAGCCCCGGCTCCAGCGGAACCTCCCGCCCCAGCTCGACGGTCATGGTCACCGTCTCCCCGGGCCGGGCGACCCCCGCCTCCCCGAGGTCGACGTCCCCCACCACATCCGCCGTACGGATGTAGAACTGCGGCCGGTACCCGCTCGCGACCGGCGTCGTACGACCCCCCTCGCGCCCCGAGAGCAGATACACCCGCGCGGAGAACCGCCGGGCCGGCACCACGCTCCCCGGTGCCGCCACGACATGCCCGCGCCGCACGGCGTCCCGCGGCACCCCCCGCAGCAGCACCGCCACGTTGTCCCCGGCCTGAGCCTCCTGCATCGGCTTGCCGAAGGTCTCGAGACCGGTGACCACGGTCTCCACATCGGTGCCCAGCACGGACACCCGGTCCCCCAGGCGGAGCGTGCCCCGCTCCACCGCGCCCGTGACGACGGTGCCCCGCCCGGTGATGGTGAGCACGTTCTCCACCGGCAGCAGGAACGGCGCGTCCAGGTACCGCTCCGGCATGGGCACGTAGGTGTCCACCGCGTCGAGCAGCGCCTCGACGGACGCCGTCCAGCGCGGGTCGCCCTCCAGCGCCCTGAGGCCCGAGACCCGTACGACGGGGACGGAGTCACCGGGGTAGCCGTGGGCCGTGAGCAGGTCGCGGACCTCCAGCTCGACGAGGTCGATGAGTTCCTCGTCGTCCGTGCCGTCGGCCTTGTTGAGCGCGACGACGATGTGGTCGACGCCCACCTGCCGGGCGAGCAGCACGTGTTCCGCGGTCTGCGGCATGATCCCGTCGAGCGCGGAGACGACGAGGATCGCCCCGTCGAGCTGCGCGGCTCCGGTGACCATGTTCTTGACGTAGTCGGCATGGCCCGGCATGTCCACGTGGGCGTAGTGCCGGGTGTCGGTCTCGTACTCGACGTGCGCGATGTTGATGGTGATGCCGCGGGCGGCCTCCTCCGGGGCGCGGTCGATACGGTCGAACGGAACGTACTGGGTGGTGCTGCCGTTGCCGCGCTCGGCGAGGACCTTGGTGATGGCGGCGGTCAGGGTGGTCTTGCCGTGGTCGACGTGACCCATGGTGCCGATGTTCAGGTGCGGCTTGGTGCGCACGTAGGCCGTTTTGGACATGGCTGTACCTCGAAGCCTCTGCTGGTCGTGACGGAACGCGGGACCCCAGGTGACGGGCCGACCCTCCCCCTGCGGGGTCCGCCGGACGTTCCGGAGAGGGTCAGCTTCGGGCGCCGTCGACAGCGGCCACGAGGATCGGGACGGCAGCCTTCGGCGCATCCGCGACGGCGGATGCTGTGAGGAGGAAGGCGTACCGGGACATACCGTCGATCATCGTCGACGGCATGTCCGGCGTCGAATGGTTTTCCGCCGCAGGGCCGTGCGCCACGGTGCGGCGTCCCTCCCGGCGGGTTGCACCCGTTCCCGTGGGGGCGTTACCTGGAAGTACCGGCGGTGAAGTGGGCCGCCCCCTCCTCTCCGCCGTCGTCCAGCGCTCGACGCGGAGGTGACAGAGGTGAAAGCGGTCGTCTACGAAGAGCCCTTCAGTGTGGCGGTGAAGGACGTCCAGAACCCTCAGATCCAGCATCCCAACGATGTGCTCGTACGGGTCACTTCGACCGCCATATGCGGCTCGGACCTGCACATGTACGAGGGCCGCACGGCGGCCGAGTCGGGCATCGTCTTCGGACACGAGAACCTCGGCATCATCGAGGAGGTCGGCAGCGGCGTGACCTCCCTGTCCGAGGGTGACCGCGTCGTGATGCCCTTCAACGTCGCCTGCGGATTCTGCAAGAACTGTCTCGCCGGCAAGACCGGCTTCTGCCTGACGGTCAATCCCGGATTCGCGGGCGGGGCCTACGGCTATGTGGCGATGGGCCCGTACACGGGCGGCCAGGCCGAGCTGCTGCGCGTGCCGTTCGCCGACTTCAACTGCCTGAAGCTGCCGCCGGGCGAGGAGTTCGAGACCGATTTCGTGCTGCTCGCCGACATCTTCCCGACCGGCTACCACGGGTGCGAACTCGCCCAGGTCTCCCCCGGTGAGAGCGTGGCCGTCTTCGGCGCCGGACCGGTGGGGCTGATGGCCGCCTACTCGGCGCTGCTGCGCGGTGCGGCGAAGGTCTTCTCCGTCGACCGGGTGCCCGAGCGGCTCGCCAAGGCGGAGGAGATCGGAGCCATCCCCATCGACTTCACCAAGGGCGACCCGGCAGAACAGATCAAGGAACAGACCGGAGGTGAGGGAACCGACAAGGGCGTCGACGCCGTCGGCTACCAGGCCCAGGCACACGACGCCAGCCACGAGGAACCGGCCATCGTCCTCAACGAGCTCGTCATGACGGTACGTCCCACCGGCATGCTCGGCATACCGGGCCTGTACGTGCCCTCGGACCCCGGCGGCCCCGACGAGCACGCCAAGCACGGCCAGCTGCTGGTCTCCATCGGCAAGATGTTCGAGAAGGGCCAGCAGATGGGCACCGGTCAGTGCAACGTCAAGCGGTACAACCGCCAGCTGCGCGACATGATCATCGCCGGGCGGGCCAAGCCCAGCTTCGTGGTCTCGCACGAGCTGCCGCTGGACCAGGCACCGCAGGCGTACGAGAAGTTCGACAAGCGGATCGAGGGCTACACCAAGGTGGTACTCCACCCCGGCCACGCGCTCGCCGCGTGAGGCATGAGCGACGGGTCCGGGTGCCATGGGCGCCCGGGCCCGCTTCGATGCGACGCTCTTGACGGCGATCACACACGCTGGTCGGTTAGTGTCACCGGATGCTCGATGCCCACCGTTCTGGCACCGCCACGGCCTCTCCCCGGGTCGCCGCCACGGAGCTCGCCGTTGCCGTGCCGCCCCCGTCCCGCGTCGGGTTCACCGGGCGTTGCGGGCGGGCGCTGGTCCATCCGTATGTCCGGCTGTCGCTGCTGGCCGCCCTGCTCGCCGGTGCCGCCGCGTGTGTGCTGGCCTTCGAGCCGCAGCGGCTGCTGGCACACGGCTCGCCGCCGCAGCTCGGCGGGGCCGCGGCGGCCGTGGTGTTCACCGGGGGGTACGGGCTGTGCACCGTGGCGTTCGTACCGCGGCCCTTGCTCAACCTGGCGGCGGGCGCGCTGTTCGGCTCGCAGCTGGGGCTGTGGACGGCGCTGGCGGGCACGGTGCTCGGTGCGGGCGTGGCGTTCGGGCTGGGCCGGGTGCTCGGACAGGACGCGCTGCGCCCGCTGCTGCGGGGCCGCTGGCTGAAGGCGGCCGACGGGCAGCTGAGCCGGCACGGATTCCGGTCGATGCTGGTGGCCCGGCTCTTCCCGGGCGTGCCGTTCTGGGCGGCGAACTACTGCGCCGCCGTCTCCCGGATGCGATGGTGGCCGTTTCTGCTGGCCACCGCCCTCGGGTCGGTCCCGAACACCGCCGCCTACGCGGTGGCCGGCGCCCGCGCCTCGGCGCCGACGTCCCCCGCCTTCCTGATCGCGATGGCCGGTATCGCCGTACCGGCGCTGGCGGGCTCGGTGGTCGCCTGGCGCAAGCGGCACCATCTGCGTTCACGGTAGGCGTACGGCGCGGCAGCCGGCCGACGGTACAAAGCGGCCCTACCCGCGAACGGCTTCCAGCACCATCGCGTTGGCCAGCCCGCCCGCCTCGCACATGGTCTGCAGCCCGTAGCGAGCGCCGCGCTCCCGCATCGCGTGGACCAGGGTGGTGGTCAGCCGGGTGCCGCTGGCGCCGAGCGGGTGGCCGAGGGCGATGGCGCCGCCGTGCACGTTGACCTTGGCCAGGTCGGCGCCGGTCTCCTGCTGCCAGGCCAGGACCACACTGGAGAACGCCTCGTTGACCTCGAAGAGGTCGATGTCGTCCAGCCGCAGTCCGGCCCGGTGGAGCACCTTCTCGGTGGCCGGGATGACCCCGGTGAGCATCAGCAGCGGATCGGAGCCGGTGACGGCGAAGCTGTGCAGACGGGCGAGCGGCCGCAGGCCCAGACGGGCCGCGATGTCGCCGGAGGTGATCAGCACGGCGGAGGCGCCGTCGTTGACGGGGCTGGCGTTGCCCGCGGTGACGTTCCACTCGATCTGCGGGAAGCGCTCGCCGAAGCCGGGGTCGTGGTAGGCGGGCTTGAGGCCGGCGAGGATCTCCGGGGTGCTGCCGGGCCGTACGCACTCGTCGCGGGCGACGCCGTCCAGCGGCGCCACCTCGGCGTCGAAGAGACCGGCCTGCCACGCGGCGGCGGCCTTCCGGTGCGAGGAGACCGCGAACTCGTCCATCCTCGCGCGGGTGAGGGACCACTTGGCGGCGATCAGCTCGGCGCTGATGCCCTGCGGGACCAGGCCCTCCGGGTAGCGCTCGGCGACGCCCGGACCGAAGGGGTCCTTTCCGGCGGGCACGTTGGACCACATCGGCACCCGGCTCATCGACTCCACGCCACAGGCGACCACGAGGTCGTACGCACCCGAGATCACGCCCTGCGCGGCGAAGTGCACGGCCTGCTGGGAGGAGCCGCACTGGCGGTCCACCGTGGTCGCCGGGACCGTCTCGGGGAAGCCGGCGGCGAGGACGGCGTACCGGGTGGTGTTCATGGCCTGCTCGCCGACCTGGTCGACGGTGCCGCCGATGACGTCGTCGATCAGTGCCGGGTCGACACCGGAGCGCTCGACCAGGGTGCGCAGGGTGTGGGCGAGCAGCTGGACGGGGTGGACGTGGGCGAGGGAGCCGTTCGGCTTGCCCTTGCCGATGGGGGTGCGTACGGCTTCGACGATCACTGCGTCGCGCATGGCGGGGGCCTCCTTGGCCGCCTGGCTGCCGCGGCGGACCACGGCAGCTACCAGTGAGTAGGAAATCCAAACTCACGATAGCCCTGCGGGTTGGAAAATCAAACCCTCATCTAGACTGGCCTTCATGGCCGCCACGAGAGATCCGCGCCCCTGCTCCATCGCCGACGCCCTCGCGCTGGTCGGCGAGAAGTACTCCCTGCTCGTCCTGCGCGAGGTGTGCCTGGGCAACGGCCGCTTCGACCAGCTCGTGCGCAACATCGGCGCCCCGCGCGACATCCTGGCCGCCCGGCTGCGCCGGCTCGTGGACGCCGGGATCCTCACCAAGCGCGTCTACAGCGAGCGCCCGCAGCGCTTCGAGTACCGGGCCACCCAGGCGGGACTGGAGCTGGAGCCGGTCCTGATGACGCTCAAGGAGTGGGGCGACCGCCATCTCCGCAAGGGCACCGACCTGCCCATGGCCGTCGAGCACATCTGCGGCAACGAACTGGTCCCGGTCGTCACCTGCCGGGCCTGCGGCGACGAGGTACGCCACGAGGACCTCACGGCCCATCCGCAGGCGCCGGGGTGGACGATCACGGGCCCAACGGCGGCGTGACGCCTGGGTGAGCGACCAGCCACGAAGAAGGCCTCAGCGAGATGGGTGGGGTCACCCGCCGCCAGCCGCTCCGGATGCCGCCCGGTGGCCTCGGCCGCCGCCAGTGCACCGCTCCCCCACCGCTGACGCCACTCGGCGATCCGGGGCCTCACCAGCGCGGCGGCGGCCCGATGGAAGGCAGCCGGCACTTCGGGGCCGGAGGCCTCGCGCAGCGCCCGGTACCCCTCCAGGGCCAGGTCCCGCCGAGCGCGGGCGGCCCGCTCCCGCTCGGCCTGTGGGCGGGGTGGGTTCCGCCCGCGCCGGAGTGGTCGTTCTCCGGGGCGGGCGGAGACGAGCGTGGCGTGGCCGTCGCTGCCGTCGCGCTCGCCGCAGTACGCGAGCCACGGCGCCTGGGTGCCCATCAGGGAGGGCCCCTCCCCCACGGGCCGACGATCCGCCCCTCCCGGAAGGCGCGCGGGCCGCGCCAGAACAGACCGGTGTGGCCCGCCGGTTCGCGCCCCGCGGTGGTCGGGCTGCCGAAGCGGAGCGGCTCGGCACGGCGGTTGGTGACGGCGCCGGTCCAGGTGAGCGCCCAGGTGCCGGAGCCCAGGTCGACGTCGTGGACCTCCGGGTCTCGGCGGACGTTCTGAGCCCGCACGCGGCGGAGTCGCGAGTGAGCGGCGGGCGCCGCTGTTTCGGACATCTCCCGGCCCCGGTGCGAACCCGACCCGCCCGCTCTTCTCGCGCAGCCGCTCCCCGCTCCTCCGCAGCCGCCGCGACCTGCGCATTCCATCCCGTTACCGGTGACGTAGAGGGCCGCCCGGCCGGGCACTTCACCGCGACTCGCACCCTCTTCCGCTCGGCACCGGCGAGGCATATGCCTCGTGGTCTGGAGCGACTGAGGGCGCGGCGGGCGGGCGACGGTGACCAACCCCATACCTTCCCTGTAGCCGGGTGGTAGCGCACTGTCAGGGTGCGCCCCTAGGCTGTCCGCATGTCCCCCCATTCCCTGCCCTCTGGTTCCGTGCGCTCTGCTGCCGAGGTGAACGAGCAGATACGGGCGCTGTGGCTGCGTGCGGGCGGCACCCTGTCGGCCCAGGAACGCGCGGAGTACGAGCTGTTGGTGGTCGAGTGGGCCGAGGCGATCCGCGGCGAGATCATCGAGGCGGCCTGATGCGGGCCGCGCTCCACGGTCGGCCGGTCGCGATCGGCGAACCCGCGTTCACGGTGAGAGCCACTGGTGTGGGCGCGCCGTGTCGGACAGGCTGCGGCCCATGGACTGGATGCCCCTGCTTTCCACACTGACCGGTGCCGCCATCGGTATCGCGGCCACGCTGATCGCCGATCGCAACCGGTGGAAACGGGAGGAGGCCAGACACGCGCTGGAAATACGGCGCGAGGTGTACACCGAGTTCGTTTCCGCCCTCAAAGCCGCAGGTGAAGAGATACGGGCCGTCGCCTTGGGCGATCACATGTCCGCGTCGGCCCGTGACGCGGCCGTGCGGGAGGCCGTCCGTGGCACCGGCATCTACACAGCGAGTGAACGCCTTTGGCTCGTGGGACCACCGCAGGTCGTGGCGGCGGGAAACGAGGCGTTCCACGGTCTGCGCGCACTACGCGATGCCTACGCCCGGGGCGTGACCGTCGGCTCCGCCGAGGAGGCGCCCCTGGTAGCGCAGCGGCGCACGGCCATGGCTCAGATGCGTCACACCATGCGTGAGGACCTGGGTATCGGACCGCTGGGCATCGAGTAGCCGGCCGCGGGTCCACGGCGGTCGCGGCCATTGGCGCAGCCCGTGCCTCTGCCCGGACAGTCGGTGCTGGACCGGGACCGGGCCCGCTCGGGTCGGTGTCCCTGCGACGGGCCGACCAGGCCCTGTTCAGCCGGCAACGGTCATGGCTCCACGCCGCCGCTGATACCCCGACACGGCCGAATGCCCCCGCACGCCTCTTGGCTCCGCGCCCGCGATGCCCAACACTGTGCCGATGACGCAACGCGCGGAGCTCGCGACCGTGATGGACCGGCTGGCCGTCGACGAGTTGATCACCGCGTACGCGGTGGCGGTGGACGACGGCGACTGGACGGCGTACCGAGGGCTGTTCACGGCGGACGGGCGGGCCGACTACCGTTCGGCCGGCGGCGTCGAGGGCGACGCGGGGCAGGTCGCCGGATGGCTCGCCGAGAGTCTCGCGGCGTTCTCCATGCGCCAGCATCTGATCGTCAACCGCCGGCTGCGCTTCGGCGTCCTGGAACACGACACGGGCGACACCGCCGCGGTGCGGGCCGACTACCTGAACCCGATGCGCTTCACGAGTGATGCCGGCCCCACCGCCCCCGACATGGTCTGCGGGGGCCGCTACGCCTTCGCGCTGCTCCGCACGTCACAGGGGTGGCGCCTGCGCGAGGTGGTCGTCCACGAAAAATGGCGCCGGTCGCCTGCGGAGCCCTGGGCCAGGGAAGGTGACGACAGGGCCTAGGTGTATCGACCTGAAGCGTTGTTCACACGGCTGATCAGTGGCCGGCCGCCGAGTGCGGTGTGGCAGCGGTGGTGGTTGTAGGGGCCGGCCGATTGGCATGAACCGCATCCCTGGAGGAGATCGCTCGGATCGCGCACACTGGAGCCAGCCCTGGGTACGGAGGGTCCACATGAGGACGATCGACCGCTGGCTGACCTCCCCCTGGCGTCGCAGCTGCGCCGCCGCTCTCGTGGGCGCCCTGCCCGTGCTCGCGTTCCCCGCGCCGTCCCTGTGGTGGTTCGCGTACGTCGCCCTGGTCCCCTGGATCCTGCTGGCCCGCTCGGCCCCGACCGCCCGGCGGGCGGCGTACGACGGCTGGAGCGGCGGCTTCGGTTACCTGGTGGCCGTGCACCACTGGCTGCTGCCGAGCCTGCACGTGTTCATCTTCCTGATCGCCGCCCTGCTCGGCGCGCTGTGGGCACCCTGGGGCCTGCTGGTGCGCCGTTTCCTCGGCGGGCGGCCCGGGCCGGGCCGGGGCGCCGCCGCGCTGCTGGTGCTGCCGTCCGCCTGGCTGATGGTGGAGCTGGTGCGGTCCTGGCAGGGGCTCGGCGGGCCGTGGGGCATGCTGGGCGCCAGCCAGTGGCAGGTGTCACCCGCGCTGCGGCTGGCCTCGGTCGGCGGGGTGTGGCTGCTCAGCTTTCTGATCGTGGCCGTGAACGTGGCGGCGGCCGTCCTGATGTCGGTGCGGGAGTCCAGAGTGCCGGCCGTGGCCTCGCTGGTCGCCACGGCCGCCGCGGCCTCGGCCGCGTGGGCGTGGGCGCCGCGCCCGCAGACCGACGGTCAGGTCCGGATCGCCGTCGTACAGCCGGGAGTCGTGGACGGTCACGACAGCGGCGACAAGCGTTTCGCCCGGGAGGAACAGCTGACCCGGCGGCTCGCCGGGCAGGGCGTCGGCCTGGTCGTGTGGGGCGAGTCCAGCGTCGGCTTCGACCTGGACCACCGTCCCGACCTGGCCCGGCGGATCGCCGCGCTGTCCCGTCGGACCGGCGCCGATGTGCTGGTGAACGTGGACGCGCGCCGCTCCGACCGGCCCGGCATCTACAAGAGTTCGGTGCTGGTCGGCCCGGACGGCCCGACCGGCGAACGGTACGACAAGATGCGGCTCGTCCCCTTCGGCGAGTACATACCCGCCCGCTCGCTCCTCGGCTGGGCCACCTCGGTCGGCAAGGCGGCCGGCGAGGACCGCGGGCGCGGCACCGAGCAGGTCGTCATGCACGTCGGGCACGGGCTGCGGATCGGCCCGCTGATCTGCTTCGAGACCGCGTTCCCGGACATGAGCCGGCATCTGGCGCAAGACGGCGCGGACGTCCTGCTCGGCCAGTCCGCCACCTCCACGTTCCAGGGCAGCTGGGCGCCGGAGCAGCATGCCTCGCTGGCCGCGCTGCGGGCCGCCGAGACCGGCCGGCCGATGGTGCACGCGACCCTCACCGGTGTCTCGGCGGTGTACGGGCCGGCCGGGCAGCGGCTCGGGCCGTGGCTCGGCACGGACGCGAGCGCCGCGCACGTGTACGACGTACCGCTCGCGCACGGCGTCACGCCGTACGTCCGGTACGGCGACTGGCCGGTGCACGGCGCGCTGCTGGTACTGGCCGCGCTGGGTGCGACCGAGGGTGTGCGGGCGCTCAGGCTGCGGCGAAGCGGTCCCGAACCGCTCGTACCACCCGCTCGCACAGCTCATGGGTCGCCAGCGCGTCCTGGGCGCTGAGCAGCTTGCCGGCGCGCACGGCGTCGAGGAAGGCGAGAACCGCCTGTTCGATGCCGCGCTGCCGGGCCACCGGCACCCAGTCACCGCGGCGGCGTACGGTCGGCTGGCCCTTGTGGTCGATCACCTCGGCGAGGTTGAGCACCTGCCGTTTGGTGTCCTGCCCGGAGACCTCCAGGATCTCCTCCGTGGAACCGCTGAGCCGGTTCATCACGCCGAGCGCGGTGAAGCCGTCGCCGCCCAGCTGGAGCACCACGTGGTGCAGCAGCCCGTCCTGGACGCGGGCGCGCACGGTGACGTCGTCCACCGGGCCGGGCGCCAGGAACCGCAGGGTGTCGACGACGTGGATGAAGTCGTCCAGGATCATCGAGCGCGGTTCCTCGGGCAGCCCGATCCGGTTCTTCTGCAGGAGGATCAGCTCGCGCGGGTGCTCCAGGCACTGGGCGTACCCGGGCGCGTACCGGCGGTTGAAGCCGACGGAGAGGGACACCCCACGCTGCTCGGCGAGCGCCACCAGCCGCTCGGAGTCGGCGAGTTCGTAGGCGAGCGGCTTGTCCACGTACGTCGGTACGCCGGCCTGGAGCAGCCGGGTGACGATCTCGGGGTGGACGGCGGTCGGCGCGTGTACGAAGGCCGCGTCGAGGCCGGCGGCGAGCAGCGAGTCGAGCGTGGTGTGCCGCCGGTCGGCCGGCAGGTGCAGGGTGTCCGCGACCCGGTCCAGGGTGGCGGGCGTCCGCGTCTGGAGGTGCAGTTCGATCCCCGGCTGGGCGCCCAGCACCGGCAGATACGCCTTCTGTGCGATGTCCCCGAGTCCGATGCAGCCGACCTTCACGTGCTCTCCCCTACCGCTTGATTGCCTCCCCGGCAGCATACGGGGGCCGCCAGTCGGCGATGCCGTCGAAGCCGCGCAGGAAGAGCGCGGGACCGGCCTTCGACAGGGCCGCGATCACGGTGTCGCGTACGGCGACGGCGACGGGGTTGCCGGCCATGTTCAGGCGGGCGATCTTGACGGCCTGGCGGGCGATGGCGGTGGTGCGCGGGAGGCGCGCGGCGCTGTAGGCGGCGAGGTCGCGGGAGTGGTGGGCGAGCACCACGGCGTCCTCGATGGCCTGGTTGCCGCCTTGGCCGAGGGTCGGCGGCATGGCGTGGGCGGCGTCACCGAGCAGGGCGACCCTGCCACAGTGGTGGGCGGGCAGGGGCGTGGCGAGGTGGTGGACGTCGTGCCGGAGCACGTCCTCGGGGCGGGCTGCGGCGAGGACGGCGGGGACGGGCTCGTGCCAGTCGCCGAACCGGCGCAGCAGTTCGGCCTTTTCGTCGTCCGGCGCCCGCCCGCCGGCCGGGGTCATGGCCGCCGCATAGGCGTAGACCCGGCCGTCCTTGACCGGGTGGGTGCCCCAGATGCGGCCCCGGCCCCAGGTCTCGTGCGAGGCGAACTCGACGCCGGGCACGGGGACCAGGACCCGCCAGGTGGTGAACCCGGCGTACACCGGGCCGGAATGCGCCGGGAACAGGGCGCCGCGCACCCGGGAGTTGATGCCGTCCGCGCCGACCACCAGCGCGGCCTCGAACTCGTCGTCGCCCGTGGTGACCCGGGCGGGGCGTCGGCCGTCGCCGGGGTCGGCGAGGACCGCGGCGGACCCGGTGCGCACGGCACCGGGTGGGAGCAGGGCGGCGAGGCGGTCGACCAGGGTGGCGCGGGGCAGCAGGACCAGCGGGCCGCCGAAGCGGGCGGCGGCCGCCTCGGCGCTGGAGCGGGACAGCCAGCGCCCGCCCGGGGTGCGCAGCCCGCCGTCACCCTGCCAGGCGGCGAGGTCGCGGATCTCCTCGCCGATGCCGAGCACGTCGAGGGCGCGCAGGGCGTTCGGGGCGAGCGAGATGGCCGCGCCGACCGGTTCCAGGGAGCCGGCCCGCTCCAGCACGGTCAGATCCCAGCCCCTGCGGTGCAGGGCCGCCGCCGCGGCCAGACCTCCGATGCCGCCCCCGATGACGATCGCACGCCCCGACTGAGCCATGGTTCCTCCCGAGCCCCGCTGACTACACCTGTAGTTTCTCCGACACTACTACAGCCGTAGTGAGGCCGATAGGGTCACCTCATGTCCGTACGCACCCCCGGCGCCTCCCGTGCCGATCTCGTCGCCGACGCCGCCCTCGACCTGCTCGCCGAGCGCGGGATGCGCGGGCTGACACACCGGGCGGTGGACGAGGCGGCGGGGCTGCCGCCGGGCTCGACCTCGAATGTGGCGCGCACCCGGCAGGCGCTGCTGGAGCTGGCGGTACGACGGCATGCCGAACGTGAGGCCCGGGTACTGGACGTGGCGGAGCTGCCGGATCCGAGCGGCGGGGTCGACGCGCTGGCCGACGGGCTTGCCCTCGCCGTGCACCGCTCCCTGACCCAGGGGCGCGAGCTGCTGATCGCCCGCTACGAACTCGCCCTGGAGGCCACCCGTCGCCCCGAACTGCGCGCCTTCTACGACCGGACCGGTGCCGTCTTCAAGGAACAGCTGGCCACGCTGCTCACCGCCGTCGGCTCGCCCGACCCGTCCCGGCACGTGCTGTCCCTGGTCGCCTGGGCGGACGGGCTGATGTTCTCGTGCGTCGCGGGTTCGTTCAGCGCACAGGTGCCGGGCCTGGAGGAGGTCCGCAGAGGCCTGCGGGAACTGCTCACGGGCCTGCTGGGCCGGTAAACGCCTGGTGGGGCCGCATGATCATCGGTGATGATACGAGCATGACGACCGAACGCCTGGAGCCCGCCGTGACCGCCGGTGAACGCGAGATGCTGGAGGGCTGGCTGGACTACCACCGCCGGACACTGGCCTGGAAGTGCGAGGGGCTGAGCGACGAGCAGTTGCGGACGGCGTCCGTGCCACCCTCCGAGCTGTCCCTCATGGGGCTGGTGCGGCACATGGCGGAGGTGGAACGGAGCTGGTTCCGCAAGGTGCTGGTGGGCGACGACCCCGGGCCGATCTACTACACCGACGAGGACCGGGACGGCGAGTTCCATCTCACCGAGGCCGACACCTGGCAGGAGGCGTACACGACCTGGCAGGCGGAGATCGACGTCGCCCGGCGGAACGCGGCCGGTTTCGAGCTCGACGACCTGTCGAAGGGAAAGAGCAGGTCCACCGAGGATCCGTTCAGCCTGCGCTGGATCTACACGCACATGATCGAGGAGTACGCCCGGCACAACGGCCACGCCGATCTGGTCCGTGAGCGGATCGACGGCGCCACCGGCGACTGAACGTCACCTTCGGTACGCCGGAATCCTCCGCACGGGGCACGAGATCACCCGTGCGGGGGCATCGACATCGGCTCCCTGCTGCCAAGCCGGGGGCCGACCCAGCAGAGTTGCGCGGGTGCATCGAACGACGACCACCGCAGTGCTCCTGGCCACCGTGGCCGTCTCGGCCCTCTCCGGCTGTGTGACGGTACAGCGCCCGGCGTCACCCGCGCCGCCCCGCGACACGGCACCCTCACTGCCGACGGCGCCCCGGCCGGACGGCAGCGCGGAGCCCCGCGTGGTGCAGGCACCGGCCCAGGAGGCGCTGGAGATGACCGGCCCGTCCCACCATCCGAAGCACCCGGGACCGGCTACGCCGCAGCGCCGGGCGGAGGGGGCCCCGGTGCCGCATCGGCCCGCGGCCGCCCCTCCTGCTCCCCCGCGCCGGCGCGCCCGCCCCGAGCATCACCGGCGCTCGCACACGGCCGACCCGAACCTGCCGACCTCCGTCCCCGAGACCCCGGACGTGTGCGCCCTCGGCAGGAAGTACGGCGGCTGGCGCACCGACAGCCCGGAGTCGGTGATCTGCGACCGGGCTTACGGCCACTGACCGGGGGACGGCGCTACCAGCCACGACGGCGCGGCACCCCGCACGACGGCGCAGCGCGGCACGCTCTCAGGCGTCTTCCCCCAGCCGAAACTCCAGTCGGCCGATCGCGGCCCGCACCCCGTCACCGTATCCGTCGTCGGCCAAAGCACCGGCGGTCGCCCGCGCCCGGCGCAGCTGACTGCGGGCGGCGTCATCACGGCCCAGCTTCACATAATCGGCGGCAAGATTGAGATGCAGGCAGGGGAGAAAGCCCCGCACGCCCAGCGGAGCTCCCCGCTCCTCCGCCGCCGACAACGCCCTGAGATCCCAGGCGAGTTCGTCCTCCGGGTCGTCCTGGGTGTCCGCGAGATAGTGGGCGAGGGTGCAGCGGTGCAGCGGGTCGCCGGCCTCGCCGATCTCCGCCCACAGGTCCAGGAAGCGGCTGCGGGCCTCCTCGCGGTCGCCGCCGTGGTGGAGCATCACGACCTGCCCGATCCGCGTCAGCATGGGATCCAGTGCCGCCTGCTCCTGCCGCTCCGTCACCGCGTCCTCCGGGCCGTCGTCGGTTGTCCGCTCCGACGCTAACCGGCTCCGCGGGTTTTGCGGGTCAGGCGGCGCCGTTGTGCCGGGGGCCGGTGATGACCTGCGGGTCCGTAGCGGCTGGGCGCGTCCACGCGGCGCAGCCGCACATCACACACACCCCTGCACCCCCAGCGAGCTGCGGCGCCGTCGACTTCGAGGCGCCGCCCGCCCCGGGGCGGCCCTCACGCCAAGTTCGGGATGCGCCAGTCGATCGGCTCATGCCCCTGCGCGGCGATCGCCTCGTTGATCCGGGTGAACGGGCGGGAGCCGAAGAACTTCTTCGCGGACAGCGGTGAGGGGTGCGCGCCCTTGACCACCACATGCCGGGTCTCGTCGATCAGCGGCAGCTTCTTCTGCGCGTAGTTGCCCCACAGGACGAAGACCGCGGGGTCCGGCCGGGAGGCCACCGCGCGGATGACGGCGTCGGTGAACTTCTCCCAGCCCTTGCCCTTGTGCGAGTTCGCCTCCCCGCCCCGGACCGTGAGGACCGCGTTGAGCAGCAGCACGCCCTGTCGGGCCCACGGCATCAGATAGCCGTTGTCCGGGACCGGCAGGTCCAGCTCCTCCTTCATCTCCTTGTAGATGTTGCGGAGCGAGGGCGGGGTCTTCACCCCGGGGCGGACCGAGAAGCACAGACCGTGGCCCTGGCCCTCGCCGTGATACGGGTCCTGACCGAGGACGAGGACCTTGACCTGGTCGTACGGTGTCGCGTCCAGCGCGGCGAAGACCTCCTCGCGCGGCGGATAGACGGGGCCCTTCGCCCGCTCCTCCTCGACGAACTCGGTCAGCTCCTTGAAGTAGGGCTGCTGCAGCTCGTCGCCCAGAACCCCGCGCCAGGACTCGGGCAGCATGGCGATGTCGGTCACGTCAACGTCCTCACGATGTCGATCAATTACGGCGTGCGGTCACTTCCGTTCTCAGAACCTACAGGCGACCACTGACAATCGGTGCCGCGAGGGCCGTTCCCCGTACTCACCAGCTGGTCTTGCGGTGCAGCGTCCACATCATCATGATCGTCGACGGGTCGAGGGCCTGTTCGCCGCCGGAGATGTCGTCGCTCGCGGCGACGAACTGCCTCCCCTGCCACAGCGGGATCAGCCGGGCGTCGTTCACCATGATCTGCTGGGCCTGCTCCATGTCCTTGACCGTCTGGGCGCGGTCGCTCACCGCCCGCGAGTGGGGCAGCAACTGGCCGGTGATCTCCTTGGACGGGTAGGGCGTGCCGAGCGCGTTGTGCTCGCCGACGAACGGGGCGATGAAGTTGTCCGCGTCGGGGAAGTCCGGGAACCAGCCGCGGCCGAACACCGGGTACTCGCCCTTCTGGTAGCCGACCACATAGGTCTTCCAGGGGCGGCTCTTGAGCGTGATGGTGAACAGCCCGGAGGCCTCCAGCTGCCGCTTCAGCTCCTGGAACATCAGCGCCGTCTCGGAGCCGTAGCGGTCGGTGGTGTACCAGAGGGTGAGCGGGACGCGCTGGTGGATGCCCGCGTCGGAGAGGATCTTGCGGGCCTTGGGGACGCTCGGGTCGCCGTAGTCGTCGAAGAAGCCGGTGGCGTGTCCGGTCAGGCCCTTGGGGACCATCGAGTACAGCGGGTCGACCGTGTCCTTGTAGACCTTGTGCGCGATGGCGCCCCGGTCGACGATCTGGGCGACGGCCTTGCGTACGGCGGGCTCCTTGGCCCAGGGGTCCTTGGGGTTGAACACCAGATAGCTGATGTCGGTGCCCGCGCCGTCGACCAGCTGGAGGCTGGTGTCGTCGTGCTGCTGGAGGGCGAGGATGTCGTCGGCGGCGAGACCGCGGTAGGTGACGTCGATCTGCTTGTCACGCAGCGCCTTGACCATGCCGGCCGAGTCCTGGAAGTAGCGGATGGTCACCGCGTCGTTCTGCCGCTTGGCGAAGCCCTGGTAGTTCTCGTTGCGGACCAGGACGGCCTGCTGGTCGTCCTGGTACGACTGGAGCTTGTACGGCCCCGAGCCGTACACCTGGTCGTCCTTGCGCAGTGAGCGCGCGGGGTAGTCGTCCGGGTCGACGATCGACATGGCGGGGGTGGCCAGCACGAAGGGGAAGGTGGCGTCGGGCTGGTTGAGGTGGAAGACGACGTCGCGGTCGCCGAGCACCTGCACCCGGTCCAGGCTGCCGAGCAGTCCGGCGGGGCCGCCGGGGGCGTTGATCGTGCGGATGCGGTCGATGGAGTGCTTGACGGCCTGGGCGTTCAGCGGGTCGCCGTCGGCGAACTTCATGCCCGCGCGCAGCGTACAGCGGTAGGTGCGGCTGGTGGAGTCCGTGAAGGAGCAGCGCTGGGCGGCGTCGGGCTGGGGGGTGGTGGCACCGTTGGGGTAGGCGAGCAGTGTCTGGAAGATGTTGCGGTACAGCTCCCAGGAGCCGTCATAGGCGCCGGCGGGGTCCAGCGTGCTGGGGGCGCTGGTGGTGCCCACGACGATCGGCCCCTTGCTGTCGCCGTCACCGCCGGACAGCAGACTGCAGCCGGCCACCAGGGATATGGACGCGATCGCCGCGACTCTCCGCAGGAATCGGTTCCGGTTGAACACGCGCACGCTCCTCGATCTGCCATACCAAGGGTCGGCAGACCATACCGCAGCGTTCGGCGCTCTGAACCACCCCTGAAAAAGGGCTTCTTGATCGACTTCGTCATGACGACGTTGTCAGTCCGCTGTGCGGACTCCCTGCGGCCTCCCGGGCGCCGATCCGTCCGAAAATCGACGCCCGGGAGGTGGCTCACACCCCGGCGTTCAGGAAGATGCCGCCGTCCACGACGAGCGTCTGACCGGTGATCCAGTCGGACTGCTCGGAGGTGAGGAAGGCCGCGGCGCCGCCGATGTCGGAGGGCACGCCGAGCCGGCCGAGCGGGTAGGCGGCGGCCGCCTCCTCCTCGCGGTTCTCGTACAGGGCCTGCGCGAACTTGGTCTTGACCACGGCCGGGGCGATCGCGTTGACCCGCACCCGGGGCGCGAACTCGTGCGCCAGCTGCTGGGTCAGGTTGATCATCGCGGCCTTGCTGACGCCGTAGGCGCCGATGAACGGCGAGGGCGCGAGGCCAGCGATCGAGGCGATGTTGACGATCGCGCCGCCGTTGTCCTTCTGCCAGGCGTGCCAGGTCTTCTGGGCGAAGCCGAGCGCGGAGATCACATTGGTCTCGAAGACCTTGCGGGCCACGTCCAGGTCGAGGTCCGCGATGGGCCCGAAGACCGGGTTGGTGCCCGCGTTGTTGACCAGGAAGTCCAGGCGGCCGAAGGCCTCCATGGTGCGCTCGACGGCCTCGGCCTGGTGGGCCAGGTCGTGGGCCTTGCCGGCGACGGCGATGACCCGGTCCGAGCCGAGCTTCTCGACGGCCTCCTTCAGGGCGTCCTCGCCCCGGCCGGTGATGCACACGCGGTCGCCGCGGGCGACGAGGGCCTCGGCGACGCCGTAGCCGATGCCGCGGCTGGCGCCGGTGACCAGGGCGACCTTGCCCGACAGCTCGGGCAGTTCAGCGGAAGTCATGTACCTGTATCCCTTAGTTGAGCGGTCCGCCGGCGACGTACAGCACCTGGCCGGAGACGAAGCCGGCCGCCTCGCCGGTGAAGAAGGCGATGGCGTTGGCGATGTCCTCGGGCTCGCCGACGCGCTGCACCGGGATCTGGGTGGCGGCGGCCTTCTTGAAGTCGTCGAAGTCCATCTTGACGCGGTCGGCGGTGGCCTTGGTCATCTCGGTGGCGATGAAGCCGGGGGCGACGGCGTTGGCGGTGATGCCGAACTTGCCCAGCTCGATGGCGAGGGTCTTGGTGAAGCCCTGCAGGCCCGCCTTGGCGGCGGAGTAGTTGGCCTGGCCGCGGTTGCCGAGCGCCGAGGAGGAGGACAGGTTGACGATCCGGCCGAAGCCCGCGTCGACCATGTGCTTCTGCACGGCCTTGGTCATCAGGAAGGAGCCGCGCAGATGGACGTTCAGGACGGTGTCCCAGTCGGAGACGCTCATCTTGAACAGCAGGTTGTCGCGCAGCACGCCCGCGTTGTTGACGAGGATCGTCGGGGCGCCCAGCTCCTCGGCGATCCGGGCGACTGCCGCCTCGACCTGCGCCTCGTCGGAGACGTCCGCGCCGACGGCGATCGCCTTGCCGCCGGCGGCGGTGATCTTCTCGACGGTGTCCTTGCAGGCGGCCTCGTCGAGGTCGATCACGGCGACGGCGCGGCCCTCGGCGGCCAGCCGTACGGCAGTGGCGGCGCCGATGCCGCGCGCCGCGCCGGTGACTACCGCGACCCGCTGTTCAGTGGTGGACATTGCTGCTTCTCCTCGCCCTTGAGAGAACCTGTCAGGCCCTTCAGGGGCCTGGTGATGCGGTGAGCGACCGCTTAGTACCTTCAGCACAGGTGACGCTAGAAGCCCTGGCACCCGGTGTCAACGGCCCACCCTGCCGTTGTGATCCATTACCTCACGAGGAGGTCCAGCAAGCGCACCGTCTCGGCGGCCGGGTCGGTGGTGAGCCCGGTGTGCACGGGGCCGGGCTGGACGACGGTGGAACGGGGCGCGATCAGCCAGCGGAAGCGCCGCCCGGCGTCGTCCCGGGCCGCCTGCCCCGCCTCCTCGCCGCCCGCGCAGTGCCGCTCGACCGCGTCGAGCGCGGCCTGGATCCCGGCCACGTCGGCCCGCGGGTCGAGGGCGAGCAGCCGGGCCTCGTCGAGATGGGTACGGGCGCCGACATAGCCCTGCGCGCGGCTGTAGACGACCACGCCCGCGTTGATGCACTCGCCGCGCTCCACGCGCGGTACGACCCGCAGCAGCGCGTACTCGAACACGTCCCGGTCGCCGCCCTGGCCCGCCCGGGTGATGTGCCGCTCGGTGACATGGCCGGCCATGTGGATGTGGGTCTCGCTCACTTGGTCCCCTCGGTGCCGGTGATGCGCTCGTGGACTGCTCCCGCCCGCGTGAGCAGCGGTCGCGCGTAGGCCCGCCGCAGTTCGTCCGGGGTGTCGAAGCCCGGCTCGTCGGCGAGCCAGGCGTCGGGGATCTCGGCGGTGACCTCGGCGAGGAGGTCCTCGGTGACCCGGGGTGCCAGCTCCGCCGCGGCGGCGGTGACGTCCGGGGCGAAGCGGGCGAGGGCGTGGTCGCGAGCGTCGTAGGGGCGGGCCGCGGAGGCCTCGGCGGAGGGCCAGTTGTGGTGCCAGATCATCGTCGCGCCGTGGTCGATGAGCCACAGCTCTCCGCGGTGCACGAGGAGGTTGGGGTTGCGCCAGGAGCGGTCCACGTTGTTGATCAGCGCGTCGAACCAGACGATCCGGCCGGCCTCCTCGGGGCTCACCGGGAAGGCGAGCGGGTCGTAGCCGAGGGCCCCGGAGAGGAAGTCCATGCCGAGGTTGGTGCCGCCGCTGGACCTGAGCAGGTCCTGCACCTGATGCTCGGGCTCGCCGAGTCCGAGGACCGGGTCCAGCTGGACGGTGACCAGACGCGGCATCCGGAATCCGAGGCGGCGGGCGAGTTCGCCGCACACCACCTCGGCGACCAGCGTCTTGCGGCCCTGTCCGGCGCCGGTGAACTTCATGACGTACGTCCCGAAGTCGTCGGCCTCGACGAGCCCCGGCAGCGAGCCCCCCTCACGCAGCGGCGTGATGTAGCGGGTCGCGGTGACTTCCTTGAGCATCGCCCCAGGTTACTGGGACCGCCGCGGGTTGCCGGGGTGGGGCCGGGAGCAGATCGACGGCTGTGGCTCACGGCCGTCTCGTGCCCGGACGGCAAGGATCCGGGTGCCCGTCTGAACGGGTGGCGCCCGAGCGCCGTACCCCTGGGCGGATCACGAGAAGCTCCGTGGAAGGGAACGCCACATGACCAGCGCATCGCCCCAGCCGGCCACCGGACCCGCCCGCCGTACCGTTGTGGCGGCGGCCGGAGCGGCGGGGCTCGCCGCCGCGCTGACCGCCTGCGGTTCGGGCGACAACTCGGCGGACAAGGCCGATACCGGCTCCGGTTCCGCCGGCACGGCAGGCACGGCAGGCTCCACCGGGACCGCGGGCAGCACCGGCTCCACGGGAGCCTCGCAGAACGGCGGCGGCTCCACCGGCGGCATCGCGCTCGCCAAGACCTCCGACATCCCCGAGGGCGGCGGCAAGGTCTTCAAGGACCGGGGTGTCGTGGTCACCCAGCCGGCAGCGGGCCAGTACAAGGCGTTCTCGTCCAAGTGCACCCACCAGGGGTGTGCCGTGGGCAGCGTGGCGAACGGCGTGATCGTGTGCCCGTGTCACAACAGTCACTTCTCCGCCGAGGACGGCAGTGTGAAGAAGGGTCCCGCGACGCAGCCGCTGCCCGCGGCGAAGATCACCGTCTCCGGCGACGAGATCAAGCTGGCCTGAGCCTTCTCAGGCCCGCCCGCGCGGCCGTCCGAGGCAACCGAGCACCTCGTCGGTGGTGGAGACCGTGGCGATGAGCGCGAGAGTGTGCCGGATCATCGCGGGCGTGTAGTCGGCGGGCACCCCCGCGATGGCATCGGCCGGGACGACGACGGTGTAGCCGAGGTTGACCGCGTCGAACACCGCGTTGGGTATCGCCACGTTGGCGGAGACACCGCTGACGATCAGCGTGCGGCAGCCGAGATTGCGCAGCAGGGCGTCGGCCTCGGTGCCGTGGATCGGGGACAGGCCGTGCAGCCGGCGTACGACGAGATCCTCCTCGGTGACCTCGATGGGCGGCGCCACGCGCACCGCCGTACTGCCGCTCAACTGCTGCACGGGAAGCCGTTCGGCGGCCCGGAACAGCCGGGCGTTGCGGCTCGCGCCCCGGCCGTCCGGGCGGCGCTCGGCGACTGCGTGGACGACCTGGACACCGGTCTCGTGGGCGGCGGCGACGAGCCGGGCCACCTGGCGCAGCGCGCCCGAGGAGCGGGCCTCGCGGGCGAGTTCGGGCAGCGCGCTGCCGGGTCCGACGACCCCCTGCTGGCACTCCACGGTGAGCAGGACGGTGTGCACGGGGTCGAGGAGTTGGCCGAGCTGCTCGTGCGACGGCATGGCACGCCCCTTTTGAAGACGACCCTTCTCTTTTCTGACGTGATGTCAGAGGATCTCCGGGACACGATAGTTCTCTGGCACGACGTGGGAGAAGAGGGGGGCCAATGACCGTCACTCAGCAGCGCCGGGGCCGGAAGATCATGATGACACCCGGCGAGCTGGACGCGTTCCTCACCAGTCAGCGCACCTGCCGGGTCGCGACCGTCTCGGCGGACGGCACTCCGCATGTCAGCGCGCTCTGGTTCGCCTGGGACGGCACCTCGCTGTGGCTGTACTCGGTGGTGCGCAGCCGGCGCTGGGCACAGCTGCGCCGCGATCCGCGGGTGGCCGTGGTGATCGACTCCGGCGAGGAGTACGACCAGCTGCGCGGGGTCGAGCTGTCCGGCCGGGTGGAGTTCGTGGGCGAGGTGCCGCGCACCGGGGAGCTGTGCGCCGAACTCGACACGGCCGAGACGCTGTTCGCGCGGAAGAACTTCGGCCTGGACGAGATGCCGCACGACGGCCGGCACGCCTGGGCCCGGCTGACCCCGGAGGAGATCGTCTCCTGGGACTTCCGGAAGCTGGGCGGGGCGTAGGGCTCAGCCCAGTTCCTGCGCGGCGGTGCGCAGGGCCCCGACCGCGGCCCGGATCGAGGGGCGGCGGTCGGCGTCCGCCCGCCAGACCACGTACACATGCCGGCGCACCCGCTGCCTGAGCGGTACCAGGACCACACCGTCCGGGACCGGGTGACGGCCCAGCAGCGGCGCGATGCACACACCCAACCCCGAAGCGACGAGGCTGAGTTGGGTGTGGGTCTCGCCGGCGCGGTGGCCGACGATCGGCTCGATGCCCTTGGACCGCAGCGTGAACATCAGCCACTCGTGACAGAACTGGCCCTCGCCCCAGGTGATCCACTCGTCCTCGGCGAACTCGGTGAGGTCCACCTCGTCCCGGTCGGCGAGCCGGTGCCCGAGGGGCATGGCGACATCGGCCGGGTCGTCCAGCAGGGGCGCCTTGACCAGGCCGTCGGGCACGGGCATCGGCTTGTTGTACCAGTCCAGGACCACCGCGAGATCCAGATCGCCGCGGACGACGCCGGCGATGCCCGGCTCCGGTTCCAGCTCGCTGGAGCGCACGCGCAGCCCGGGATGCTCGGCCCGCAGCGCGCCGAGCGCGGCCGGGAAGAGCCCGCGGGCGGCGGTCGGGAACGCCGACAGCCGTAGCTCGCCGACGACCTGCCCGCGGTGCGCCTCCAGGTCGGACTCGGCCAGTTCGACCTGCGACAGGATGCGCGCCGCGTGCTCCGACAGCAGCCGGCCGGCGTCCGTGAGCCGCACGCCCCGGCCGTTCCTGGCGAGGAGCTGCTGGCCGATCTCGCGCTCCAGCTTGCCCAGTTGCTGGGAGACGGCGGACGTCGTGACGTGCAGCGCGTCCGCCGCCGCACTGACCGAGCCGTGCCGGGCGAGGGCGTCGAGGGTGCGCAGGCGCTCCAGGTTCAACATGTAAGTGATTCTAAGAGATGTCTCGTGGAAAATCTCGATTGTGCTACGAGGTTGCTTGCACCATCGTTGAGGTCATGAGCACGGTCACCACAACCCGCACCCAGTCCCCCGCCCCCGTCCGTCCCCGCGCCCGCCTCGACTGGCGGCTGCGCTTCGGCGCACTGTCCCTGATCTGGGGTTTCAGCTTTCTGTTGATCAAGGTGGGCACGGAGGGATACGCGCCTTTCCAGGTCACACTCGGGCGCCTCGTGTTCGGTACGGCGGTACTGGCGGCGGCGATGGCGGCCAAGCGGGAGCGGCTTCCGCGCGGGGCCCGGCTGTGGGGCCACATGGCGGTCGCCGCGTTCCTCCTGAACGCCCTGCCGTTCTCCCTCTTCGCCTACTCGGAGCTGACGATTCCGTCCACGCTTGCCGGTATCTGCAACGCGACGTCGCCCCTGTGGGGGATGGCCCTGTCGCTGGTCGCGCTCTCCGAGGACCGGCCGACCCGGGTCCGCGTGGCCGGACTCGGACTGGGGTTCCTGGGCGTTCTGACGGTGCTGGGTGTGTGGCAGGGCTTCCACGGGCTGGACGCCACGGGTACGGCCATGGCACTGCTGGCGTCGCTGAGCTACCCGGTGGGCTGGATCTACGTCCGGCGGACGCTGGCGGGGACGGGTAACTCCCATCTGTCGATGACGGGGGCGCAGCTGTTGTTGGCGACGCTTCAACTGGCCGTTGTCACGCCGGTGTTCGCCGGTTTCCCGACGCATGTCTCCCTGGTGCCGTTGCTGGCGGTCGCCGCGCTGGGGGCGCTGGGCACCGGGCTGGCGGTGCTGATCCAGTACGGCTTGGTCGCGGAGGTCGGTCCGACGACCGCGCAGATGGTCACGTACTTCATTCCGGTCGTCGCCACGGGAGCGGGCGTTGCGATCCTCGGGGAGTCGCTGCGGTGGACCACGCCGGTGGGGGCCGTGATCGTTCTTGCGGGGGCCGCGCTTACTCAGGTGCGGGCCAAGAAGGGCGCCTGATCACGGCCGACACGATGACGTCGATCCGTTCACGGCTTCACAGGGGCGGAGAATCGCCCTCGGGGAGGCGCGAGATCCGGTAGCTGTCGCCGTAGATCGATTCGTAGGTGATCTCAACGGCGAGCCGGTGTCTGACCAAGTGCCAGAGATCCTCGTGTCGCTGGGGGTCGTAATGCTCGACGTGGAGCAGGAAGCGTGAGGTACCTGCTGGTATCACCCAGGGGCGTCGCGTCATGCCCATACCTGCGGGACGCTCCCGGACGGCGTTGCGGATGGTCTCCAGCGCCTCTCCGCCCCAGCTTCCGAGGTGGACGCCGTCGAGCCATACGTTCGAGCGGGTGACGAATGCGGGCCCCAGACCATGATTGGCCAGGCTGATGCCGGTCTGCCCGCCCAGGCGCCGTTGTGTCCAGATCTCCAGGACAGGGGCAACGGAGTGGCGGTTGTGCTGCCGGGCGACACGGCCCTGCTGGATCGACACACCGAATGAGGCGGTGGCGATGACAGTCGCGCATATGGCGGTCACAGTGTCGGCATCCATGCGGCAACCCCTCCCCCCACAGAGACTGCCGGCGGCCGTGTACGGTTCCCGCCGGGTTGGCGGGACCAGTCCCCCCGCGACGCCCACCCCTAGGTCCTGTCGCCATCGGGCAGGCGGGAATTTGACGACAGGGCCTAGCCGTAGACCCGTGCTGGAGAGGGACGTACCGCCGCCGCCACCGCCTCCGCCAGGGGGCCGATGTCCTTCTCCGTGAGCGTCGAGATCGTGATCCGGATCGCCGGGCCGCTGTTCAGGCGGAATCGGGCGCCCGGGGCGACCCCCCAGCCCCGCTGGACGAGACGGGCCACCGCGCCCGTCTCGTCGGGGACCGGAACCCATACGTTCATGCCGCTCCGCCCATGCGAGGCAACCCCACGCTCTGCCAGTGCCCCGACGAGCGCGTCCCGCCGGGCCCCGTACGCCTTCGCCACCGCCGTCCGGTCCACTGCGCCCTGGGTCCAGAGCCGGACGACGGTCCGCTGCAGCAGCAGGCTCACCCAGCCGGGGCCCAGGCGTTGACGGCCCCGCACGCGGTCGATGGTGACCGGGTCGCCGGCGAGGACGGCCACGCGCAGGTCGGGGCCGTAGGCCTTGGAGGCGGAGCGGACGACGGCCCAGTGGCGGGTGGTGCCCGCGAGGGGATGCAGCGGAAGGCCGACGATGCCGTGGCCGTGGTCGTCCTCGATCAGCAGGGTCTGCGGGTGCTCGCGCAGGACCGCGCGCAGGGCACGCGCGCGTGCGGCGGTCACCGACGCGCCGGTCGGGTTCTGTGCGCGGTCGGTGACGATCAGGGCGCGGGCCCCGGACTCCAGGGCGCGCCGCAGGTCGTCGGGGCTCGGTCCGTCGTCGTCCACGCCCACGGGGACCGTGCGCAGCCCCAGGGCGGGGACCAGGTCGAGGACACTGCCCCAGCCGGGGTCCTCGACGGCGACCGCGTCGCCCGGTTTGAGGTGGGCGGCGAGGACGCGCTCGATGGCGTCGAGGGAGCCGGAGGTCACGGTCAGCGGGCCGTCGGGGACGCCGTCGGCGTCGAGTTCGGCGCGGGCGACGCGGACGAGGTCCGGGTCGACCGGATCGTCGCCGTAGAGGACGGGCCGCCGGTCGCCCTCCTCGGCCGCCGCGGCCAGGGCCGGGGCGAGGCGGGGCAGCAGGGCCGGGTCGGGGTTGCCGGCGGCCAGGTCACGGCCTCCGGCGGGGACCTCCACGCGCAGTTCCTCGCGGCCCGTGGTGGCCGGCTTGGGCCGGATGCGGCTGCCCCGACGGCCGGACGTCTCGATCACTCCGCGTTCACGCAGGGTGCGGTAGGCCGCCGCGACGGTGTTCGGGTTCACTCCTAGCCGGGTCGCCAACTCCCGCAGGGGAGGAAGGGGTTGACCCGGCCGCAGCTCACCGGCGCCGACCGCGCGCTCGACGCTGGCCGCGATCTCTGCCGCACCGCGCCCTTCGATGGGATACTCTCCTAGCACAAAGAACATTATGCACTAGTGCAATACAGATCGCCAATGCTCGCCATTGCTCGCCTTGGAGGGACCGTCATGCAGGGGACGACCGAGGAAACCCAGGCCGCCGCCTACACCCCGACCCACCGCACCGTGCCCACCCGCTCCGCGGACCGGGCGTCGTACGACAAGGAACTGGTGCACGCGATACTCGACGAGGGGTACGTGTGCCACCTGGGCTTCGTCCGCGACGGGGCACCGGTGGTGCTGCCGACGCTGTACGGACGGGTCGGGGAGCGGCTCTATGTGCACGGGTCCACCGGTTCCCGTCCGCTGCGGATGACCGGCGAGGCCGACCCGGGTCTGCCGGTGTGCCTGACCGTCACCCACGTGGACGGGCTGGTGCTGGCCCGCTCCGCCTTCCATCACTCCATCAACTACCGCTCCGTGGTGGTGCACGGCGTCGCGCGCCAGGTCACCGACCCCGAGGAGCGGCGGGTGGCCTTGGACGCGCTGGTGGACCACGTCGTGCCGGGCCGCGCCGCCGACTCCCGGCCCGCGAACAAGAAGGAGCTGGCCGCCACCGCGGTGATCCGCCTGGATCTGGACGAGGTCTCGGCCAAGGTCCGCACCGGCGGCGCGAACGACGAGCCGGACGACCTCGCGCTGCCGCACTGGGCCGGCGTCGTCCCGCTCCGCAAGGGCTACGACGCGCCGGTGCCCAACGCCGACCTGGCGGCCGGCGTCGAGCTGCCGGACTATCTGAAGGCGCGGTAGACCCGGACAGGACTTACGCCGGGGCCGACTCCCGGCCACCGCCCCCGCGGGCCTCGCTCACCGCGAGGCCCGCGACCGCGCCGAGCAGGAGCAGGATGCCGGCCGCGGTGGTCGCCGTGAGCCGCTCGCCGAGCAGGACGACGGCGAGCACGGCCGCGGTCACCGGTTCCAGCAACATGATCACGGAGACGGTGGCGGACCGTACGACGGCCGCTCCGGCGAAGTAGAGCGCGTACGCGAGAGCCGTGGGCACCGCGGCGATGTACACCACCAGCCACAGCAGCCGGGCCGGGTGGGCGGTGTGCGGGAGCAGGCCCTCGTGCAGCGCGAACGGCAGCAGGCACAGGCCGGTCACCGCGAAGGCCCCCACGGTGGTGCCGGACGCGTCGGCGCCGCCGCCCCTCCCCCACCAGCGCGTCAGCAGGGTCATGGCGCCGTAGCCCGCGGCCGAGGCGAGCGCGAGGAGCACACCCGCGGGCCGCACGGTCGCGGCCGAGCCGCCGAAGGTCAGGACGGCCAGCCCGGCGAGCGCCCCGGCGACGGCCGACGCCCCGCCGGCACCGAGCCGTTCCCCGAGCAGCAGCCGGGCGCCGAGCGCGATGAGCACGGGGCCCGCGCCGAGGGTGACGACGGTGGCCACGGCCAGTCCGGTCGACTTCACGGCGGCGAAGTAGGCGGTCTGGAACACGGCCAGACCGAGGCCCGTGGCGAGGACCTTGCCGGCCCTGCGGAGCAGGGGTTCGGTGGTGGCGGGACGGAGGCGCGGGCGCAGTCCGCGTCCGGCGAGCAGCAGGACGAGGCCGAGCGCGCAGCGCCAGAAGGACAGTCCGAGGGCGCCCATGTCGCTGGTCCGGTAGACCAGGGAGGCGGCGGCGCCGGCGGTGCCCCAGGCGGCACCGGTGGTGATCAGGTAGAGCAGGCCGCGCCCGACGGGCAGGCCGGAAGCAGGGTTCGACGTCATAGACGAATTCGTCGTCAAGGGATTCTCTCCGCAGAAACGCACCAGGGGTGCGGAAGTTCGAGGGCGACCCGCTGGAGCGGGACGCGCGGACTTCATCTGCGGGCAGCACCGTCCGGCCCGGCGCACAGGCGCAGGGCTGGTGTCCCGGAGGCCCGCCTCAGGCGGCCGGGGGCGGAAGGACGAGCGTGGACGGCATGACCGGCACTTTATGCGGCCGTGCCACGGGCCGACAGTTCGCGTTCGGCTCCGCCCGTGGCCACCGGCTCGGCGGAACCCCTGGCCGGGGTGGACGACTGGGCGATGAACGCGCCGAGCAGGACGACCGCCCCGCCGGCGACCTGCGGCGCCGACAGGTGCTCACCGAGCAGCACCCAGGCCAGCACGGTCGCGATGACCGCTTCCAGACAGGCGACGACACCGGCGACCTGCGGGGACAGCCGCCGTACCGACAGCACACCGGTGGCGTACGCGACGACGGTGGCGATCAGCACGATCCAGCCGAGCAGGGCGAGGGCCGGTACGGCGGTGCCGTTCATGTCGGCGGAGCCGGTGAGCACCGACCAGCGCATGCTCCAGGGGCGGGCGACGACCGTCAGGACGAGGGCGCCGACGAGCAGGCCGTGGGCGATGACGCCGAGCGGGTCCGGTGCCTCGTCACCCGCGTCGCTGCCCTGGTCGGCCAGGACGAAGTAGCCGACCTGGCAGCAGGCGGCGCCGAGGGCGAGCAGCAGTCCGAGGGCGTCGAAGCTCAGCCCCGACCAGACCTCCACCACACAGGCGAGACCGCCGGCGGCGAGAACGACGCCGAGCGCGGCGGCGCGGGTGACGGGCCGCCGCTGCACGAACCGCACCCAGCCGAGCACCAGCGCGGGAGCCAGGTACTCGATGAGCAGCGCCACACCCACCGGGATCCGGGAGAGCGCGGCGAAGTAGCAGGCCTGGACCCCGGCGACGGCGAGCAGTCCGAACCCGGCGAGCAGCGCGGGGCGGCGGCGCAGCAGCGCGCGGTGCCGTACGGCGAGCGGCAGCATGACGAGGGCGGCGCCGGCCACCCGCAGCCAGACCACGTCGAGCGGGTCGAGTCCCGCCTCGATCAGCGGTTTGGCGGCCACTCCGGACCCGCCGAAGGCGACCGCCGAGGCGAGTGCGAGACCGAGCCCGACGCCCTTGCCGCGGCTGCCCTGACTGCTGTCTGATCTATGCACCGGCACATGATGACAGGCGGCGACATGAGCGTCATCCCCGTTGACACCTGTCTCAGGGGCTGGACGTGCGGGGGCCTCAGCGGGCAGAACCTCCGTCGCCGGCGTACTGCCCTGCGCCGGCGTCGAGCCGGGTGTTCAGGTCACGGATGCCTGCCCGCTCCAAGACCTCGACGGCCCGGGAGGCGGGGTCCGCGGTGAGGGTGGCGAGGAGGTCGATGCCGTGGACGCGGGGCTCGCCGCGCAGCCGGGCGCGGTCGCGCGCGCCGGCCAGTGCGGCGGCCGCGGCGGGCGACCAGCCGGCGGTGTCCCTCGGGTCCCGGGCGCCGCGGACGGCCTCGGCGGGGACGACGGCGAGCGCGCCTGAGTCCTCCACGCTGCCCTGCCAGCGCAGTCCGTAGCCGATGCTGCGCTGCACGAGATAGCCGAGCAGCCGGGCGAGCTGCGGCGGCCCGCCGACGGCGGCACGCACCTCGGGGTCGTGTTCCAGCAGGGAGTGCAGCAGATGGGCGGTGTCGGTCTGCCGGTCGCCGTCCCGGACGGCCCTCCGGCGGGCACCGGCGACCACCGCTGCCAGCTCGCCGCCGAGCACGGCATCGTCGTCCGTGTGCGCAGCCGCCTCGTCATGGGCGGTCCGGCGAGCTGTACGGGGTTGCACAACCTCTACCCCATCAGCCTCAACGGGCCGAGTCATCCACGAGCGGGACCATCTTTGCGTCCCACACAGAGTGGACATCGCCGGTCGGGATCTCCTCCTCAGGGAGGAGATCCGGCCGATCCGCGGTCGATGGCGACCAGGACGTGTACCGGGTCCGCGCACCGGATGACTTCCCGGCCCTTCTGACGGTTCATCAGTATTGAATGTTCGCGCCCTTGCGGCTACGTTCCGCGACACCGTAGCCCGCTACGCCCGATCCGAAGGGGTGGTCGCATGGCCGAAGTCAGCGCGGAGGCACGCATCGAGGCACCGGCCGAGAAGGTGTGGACCCGGCTCACCGACTGGTCGTCGTACGGAGAGTGGAACGCCACCCACACCAGCTTCCCCGAGGGCGGGCCGGAAACGCCGGCCGTGGGCGGGACGTTCCAGGAGAACATGAAGCTGATGGGGTTCCCGGCCGAGGTCGACTGGACCATCGAGGAGCTGGAACCGGCACGGGTGTTCGCCATCCGGGGCAAGGGCCCGATGGCGGTGACGGTCGCCACCCGCTACACCCTCACCCCCGACGGCGACGCCACGAACGTCCGTATCGACGGCGAGTTCACCGGCGCCGCGGTGTCGCTGATGGCGGGCAAACTGAAGGACTCGGCGACGGCCGCGCTGAACGAGTCGCTGCGCAAGCTGGCCGGCCTGGTCGCCTGAGCCCCGGCGGGCCGGGCGTGCGAAGGCGCCCCGCGCGGATCACCGCGCGGGGCGCCTTTCCCGCCCGCGAGCCTCAGTGCTCGTCGGCGAGGATCAGATACAGCTTCTTGCGTGCCTCGTTGATGACGGCCAGCGCCTTCTCACGCTGCTCCTTGCTGCCGGTCTTCCAGACCTGCCCGAAGGCCTCCATCAGGCCGAAGCCGGCCTGGCGGATCTCACCGAGCGCCTCCCAGTCGACCCCGCGCGAGGCCTCCTCCCAGGGGGCGTCCGGGCCCTCGTCGGCCACGACGCGCCCGTCCTCGGTGAGGGCGAACAGCTTCTTGCCGCCCTCGCTCTCGCTGGCGATCAGACCCTCGTCCTCCAGCAGCTGGAGCGTGGGGTAGACCGAGCCGGGGCTGGGTTTCCAGGCGCCGCCGCTGCGTTCGGCGATCTCCTGGATCATTTCGTAGCCGTGCATGGGACGGTCCTTGAGCAGGGCCAGGATCGAGGCCCGTACGTCCCCGCGCCGCGCCCGCCCCCTCGGGCCACCGCGCCCCCGGGGCCCCCAGGGGCCGGGCCCGAATCCGGGCCCGCCGGGACCGAATCCCGGACCACCCGGCCCGAAGGGCCCGAAGGCGGCCCGCCGCCCGTCGAAGCCACCCATACCGCGCAGGCCGTGGCCCTCGTGCCGATGTCCACGCTCGAATCCGTGGGTACGCATCGCGATCACTCCATTCAATCGATGATCTGTCACGTCTGCATCGCGTATCGCTCGCGATGCTTCAACGATATATCGGTACCGGTCGCATGACAAGACCCTTCCTGCGGCGGGTGAGCGTTGCCGCTGATCCATCCGGACCAGGCATCTGCCCCGTCTGCGACGGCCCGATGTTCTCGGCAGCACGCCGGACATGCTCAGACCGATGCCGCCAGCGAGCACGTCGTCAACAGCACAGGCAGCCTCCCGCGCCCCCCTTCTCCACCGCCGGTGACATCGCCGACACCACAGCACGCACCACCACCCCAGCCACCCGAACCAGCCCCCACGGCATCAACGAGACCCTGCGAGACCTGCGGAGAACCGCTACCAGCAGGGCCCTGCCAGCAACAACGCCGGACCTGCTCACAGCGCTGCCGCCAGAAGGCATACCGGCGGCGGAAGGCACAGCTGGCCTCCGCCTAAGCTGGCGCGGTGACTGATGAGCAGGAGCGGGTGCAGCCGTCGGGAGTGTGGGCCACGGCGGTGGGGGTGGCCAGGGTGCGGGCGCTGGAGACCGAGCGGGAGGACGCGCTGTTCCGCGACCCACTGGCACAGGCCTTCGCCACCGCCGGCGGCCTATGGCCCTCCTCGCCGCCGCTGCCCGATGACGAGGCCGCGCGCCGCCGCCGGCTGGCTGTGTCGTTCTCCATCGTCATCAGGACGAAGTTCCTCGACGACCTGCTGCAGCAGGCCTCCGCGTCCGGGGTCCGGCAGGTCGTGCTGCTCGGCGCCGGCATGGACAGCCGGGCCTTCCGGATGGACTGGCCCGAAGGCACCCGGCTGTTCGAGGTCGACACCGCCGCGCCACTGGCCTTCAAGGCTTCGGTGCTGCGCCAGGAGCGGGCCGTCGCACGCTGCGAGCGGATCACCGTCGCGGTGGATCTGCGTGAGGACTGGCCAGCCGCGCTGGCCGCCGCAGGGCACGACCCGGCGGTGCCGACCGCGTGGATCGCCGAAGGACTGCTGATCTATCTGCCCGAGGACGCGGTGGAGCTACTGCTGGCCCGGATCAGCGCGCAGTCGGCGGCAGGCAGTCGGATGGGGCTGACATTGGGCTCGCGCGGCGTGATCGAGCGCTTCGGCGCGGACGCCGAGCCGGGATCGGCGGCGTCCATGTGGGTCTCGGAGATGCCCGACGACCCGGTGGGCTGGCTGGCCGGGCACGGCTGGGAGGCCGACAGCCACACCCTGCGCGAGCGCGCTGCCGCCTACGGCCGCCCGATCAACACCCCTCCGCAGCGCGAGGAGCGGCCCGGCGGACTGATCTCGGCGGTCCGCCGGTAGAGCGCCTCCAGGCGGTCAAACTTCAGTGGCAATCGGTCAAGGTTCACTGTCACAGACAGTGGGGTCCGCCTCGGCGTTACGTCCGGTCCGCCGCCCGCAAAGGGCAGCCGGTGCCGACGCGGGAGGTCAGGTCCGCGCGGAGGGCGGTCAGTTCGGCCATGCGCGTGTCGATGACGCGGATCTTGTCCTCGAACAGGGCGGACAGCGCCTCGGCACTGTCCGGGGCAGCACGGAGTTCCTCGCCGTGGCGGGCGATCTCGGCCAAGGTGAAGCCGAGCGCCTGAGCGGTGCGGACGTATCGCAGCCAGGTCACGGTCTCCGGCGGGAAGTCGCGGTAGCCGTTGGGCAGGCGGTCGCCGTCGAGCAGGCCGATCCGCTCGTAGAAGCGAAGGGTGTCCTTCGACAGCCCCGTACGCGCGGCCAGTTCTCCGATGCGCATGACTCCCCCGCCACCAGGTCGACTTGACCTTGGAGCGTACTCCGCTGTTTAGCGTGGGCGGCGCCCCAGCGAGCCTTCCCGAGGAGCCCCCGATGTCCCCTGCAACCCCTGCCTATCTGCGCCTCGTCCGGACGAGCGGCTGGTACGACCTGATCGTCACGGCCGGTTTCGCGACCCCGTGGACGTACGCACTGGTGCACCGCCTGCTGTCGGCCGGGGGCGACGCGGCCGGTCTCGGCACCATGCCTGCCCTCACCCCCATGCAGACCCTGTACGCCAACCTGATGGGCTCGGTCGTCGTGGTCTGGTCCGTCCTGCGCGTCGTACGCCCGCTCCCCCTGCACGGCCTCCTCGACGGCACCGCACGCGTCCTGTTCTCCCTGTGGCAGGCGTACGCCCTGGCGCACGGAGGGCCCGGGGTGTTGTGGCCGTTCCTCGTGCTGGAGGCCTCGTTCGGCATCGCCCAACTCGCCCCATGGGCGCGGGCGCGCACCGCCGGTGTGCCGGAAAGGTACCAGGACTCGTGAATTGGCCTTGGGCCGGCGCCCGTCGAAGCCGCTAGCGTCGGCAGCATGCGCATGCGAATCGTGGACGCCTTCACCGACCGCCCCTTCGCCGGCAACCCGGCCGGAGTCCTGCTCCTGGACGACGTCTTCCCGGACGACGACTGGCTCCAGAACGTCGCCATGGAGATCAACCACGCCGAGACGGCGTTCGCCCACCGGCTGCCCGAGGGCGGCGAGGCGGACTGGGCGCTGCGCTGGTTCACGCCTGTGGCCGAGGTCGCGATGTGCGGGCACGCCACCCTCGCCACGGCCCATGTCCTGCACACCACCGGCGCCCACGCGGGCCGGGTACGGTTCGCGACGCGCAGCGGCGTGCTCATCGCCATGCCCGCCGCGGACGGCTCGATCACCCTCGACTTCCCGACGGCCCCGCTCACCCCGGCCGAGGTCCCGGCCGGGGTCGCCGAGGCGCTCGGCGCGCAGCCGGTCGCGGCCTTCGACACCGGTCCGAACATCGGCGACCTGCTGGTGGAGCTGGCCGACGAGAAGACGGTCCTCGGCCTCGCACCGGACCACAAGTCCCTCGGTGCCTACTCCGCGCGCGGCATCATCGCCACCGCCCGCGCCGACGACGCCTCCCGCGGCTACGACTTCGTCTCCCGCTGCTTCTTCCCGAACGTCGGCATCGACGAGGACCCGGTCACCGGCAGCGCCCACACCGCGCTCGCCCCGCACTGGTCCGCGCGCCTCGGCCGGAACGACCTCACCGGGCTGCAGGCCTCCCGCCGCACCGGCCTGGTCCGCACCGGCCTGCGCGGCGACCGCACCCTGCTCACCGGCCGCGCGGTCACGGTCATCGAGGGCGACCTACACGCCTGAGCGGGCGCCGCGCCGCAGGCCGGTGGATCATGGGCGGCGGCTGCCTGCGCCACCGGCCCGGCCGGCCCTCAGGCCGTGGGCAGCCAGCCGACCTTGCCCGCGAGAAGGGCGTAGCCGACGAACGCGCCGATGTCGAGCAGGGAGTGCGCGACGACCAGCGGGCCGACCCTCCCCCAGCGGCGGTACAGGTACACGAACACCACGCCCATGACCATGTTGCCGAGGAAGCCGCCGATGCCCTGGTAGAGGTGGTACGAGCCGCGCAGCACCGCGCTGGCGACCAGGGCCGTCCCGGGGGTCCAGCCCAACCGGCCCAGCCTGCGCAGCAGATAGCCGACGACGATCACCTCTTCGAGGATCGCGTTCTGCAGGGCGGACAGGATCAGCACCGGGTACTTCCACCACACGTCCGGCAGCGCCTCGGGGACGACCGTGAGGTTGAAACCGAGGCCGCGGGCGGCCAGGTAGAACGCGATGCCGGTGCTGCCGATCACGGCCGCGATGCCCGCGCCCCGTGCCAGGTCGGGCCAGGGGCGGGTGCGGTCGAAGCCGAGGGTGCGCAGGCTGCCGCCCTCGCGCATCAGCAGGTGGGCGACCAGGGCGACGGGGACCAGCGCGGTGGCGATGCCGAACAGCTGCCAGGCGAGGTCCAGCCAGGGGCGGCCGGGCGCGGCCGAGGCGTTGAGGGTGGCCGCCTGGTCCTTCAGGCCGCCCGGCTTGGTGACCGAGCCGATGAAACTGATCAGCGCGGAGACCCCGCTCGCTCCCAGCGAGAGTCCCAGGACGAGCAGCGTCTCGTCCCGCAGGACCCGCCGCCGGTCGCGCTCCCGCACCCCCGGGTCAGCCACCGAGTCAGCCTCCACCTGCACCCCTGCCTCCAGCCGGCTCATGGGCCGCGCGGCCCACCTCTGCCCGGCAAGGATCGCAGAAGGAGAGGTGCGGACAGCGAACGGGCCGCACACGAGCGCAACCCGCACATGTCACTCACGCCTCCCCGCCCACACCCCACGTGGCCACACCGCCCGCAGCCCGCGCACCTCGTGGCCCCGCCCCTCATCACGTGGCCGTCTGCGCGGCGCTCACCCGCTCACGGCCCCGTCGTCAGCCCAAGGCCACCGCCTCCGGCAATCCCACCGGCCACGTATGCACCGGCTCTCCCACGTGCATCAGCTCGGCATACCTCCGCGTCGTGGCGGCCAGCGCCGCATCTCGGGTCAGCCCCTGCTCCAGTGCCCGATGGAAGGTGGCCGCCTGCCAGGACGCCCCGTTCACCCGGCGCCGGCAGCGCTCCTCGATGACGCCCAGGTAGAGATCACGGTCGGCCGCTTCCACGCCCCACCCGTCCAGCCCGGCCGAGGCCAGCGGCAGCAGCTCGTCGCGGACCAGGGTGACCGCGTCGACCTCGCCCGTGCCGCCGTAGCGTCCCCGCCGGGGCCATACGAACCGCGCGTCGATGCCGTACCGGCACGCCGCGTCGAAGTTGGCCTCGGCCGCGGCGAAGGGCAGCCGGGTCCACACCGGCCGGGACTCCTCGGCCAGGGCGCGCACCAGGCCGTAGTAGAAGGCCGCGTTGGCGATCACGTCGGTGATGGTCGGCCCGGCCGGCAGCACCCGGTTCTCCACTCGGAGGTGCGGGACGCCGTCGGCGATGCCGTACACCGGGCGGTTCCAGCGGTAGATCGTGCCGTTGTGCAGCACCAGTTCGGCGAGTCGCGGTGTGCCGCCCGCCTCGACGACGTCCAGCGGCTCCTCGTCGTCGCAGATCGGCAGCAGGGCGGGGAAATAGCGCAGGTTCTCCTCGAACAGGTCGTACGCCGAGCTGATCCAGCGCTCACCGAACCAGGTGCGCGGCCGTACGCCCTGCGCCTGGAGTTCGGGCGGGCGGGTGTCGGTGGACTGCAGGAACAGCGGGGGCCGGGACTCGCGCCACAGCTCGTGACCGAACAGGAACGGCGAGTTGGCACCCACGGCGATCTGCGCGGCGCTCGCGGCCTGCGCCGCGTTCCACACGTCGGCGAACCGGGCCGGGGTGACCTGCAGGTGCAGCTGCAGGGAGGTGCAGGCGGCCTCGGGGACGATCGACTTGGACGTGCAGACGAGGTGTTCCACCCCCTCGATGTCGAGCCGGAAGTCCTCGCCGCGCGCCGCCACGATCTGCTCGTTGAGCAGGGTGTAGCGGTCGACCTCGGAGAGGTTGGAGGAGACCAGGTCGTCGCGGTCGAGAGTGGGCAGGATGCCGATCATGACGATGCCCGCGTCCACCTCGCCGGCCTTGCGGTCGGCATAGGCGAGCGAGGTGCGCAGCTCCTCGGCGAGCCGGTCGAATACCCGGCCGCCCAAACGGTGTGGTGCGATGTTGACTTCGAGGTTGAACATGGCGAGCTCTGTTTGGAAATCGCGGCTCGCGATGCGCTCCAGTACCTGCCCGTTCAACATTTTCGGCATACCGTCGGGCCCGGCGAGATTCAATTCGATCTCGACGCCCATGAGGTTCTTGGGACGGTCGAATCGCTTCTCGCGCAGGAGTCGCTCCAGTCCCGTCAGGCACTTCTGGAGCTTTTCGCGGTAGCGCTGGCGATCGGACAGGTCGAACTGCCCTGCCACGACCTTCTCCCCCATCGAAGTGTCCCTCCTCGGATGGGCGGGCCGGCGATCCGGCCGCCGGGCTCCCGGGTCAGGGGGGATGATGCCCAGCGGAAGCGATCGATAACGTCCCGCGCGGGCCCGGCGCCCGCTAGTCTTTCGGAATGTTCCCCGCGGCACATTCACGGGGCATGCCGCAGCGTGCACTCTCGGGTGCCCGCAACGCCTCGTGAAAAACGCCGATGCCATTCGGCCGACCGTTACCGGCGCGTATGCCGTGGTCAGCGACGGCAGGCGGGCGGAAAATCGGGAGGAGTCCCGCAAATCTGCGGCGCATTACTGCCTTGCGGAGCTTCCGGAAATGGGATAGATGAAACAACGGCCGAACACGCGTCGTATAAACTTCGCCCACAAGGCAGAAGGGTGACACCCTCGGTCCTGGTTTCCTGCCGTGTTCAGGCCGTCCCACGACGGGCGGCAGGCCGAGCCGCACCCTTGTTCACCGACCCGGGCCTCACCCCTTCCGGCCTTGCGTGAGCAGACAGCGCCGTCCGCCCCACCCCTCCTCCTCGCGCCGTCGCGCCTGTCGTATGAGAGAGGCGACCCACATGCCGCTGCACGTGCCCCCTGCCCCCGCGCCTGCCCTGCGTTCCGTCCTGACCGCCCTGGGTTCTCCCACCGCGGTCCGTGAGGCCCGTACCCCCTCCCTGCGTGCCGCGCAGGGCCCGACGACACCCGAACTCCCGCTGCCGGTACATGTGCTGGACCGGATCACCGCCCAGGGTCTGTCCGCGACCCGGCTGGCCGGCTGGCGCTTCCTGATCCGCTGCGGTGACCGGGCGGTGGCTGCGGCGGAGACCATGCTCACGCCCGACGGCTGGGCCTTCTCGCACTTCTTCGAGGGCCCTTACGTCGCCTCGACCGAGCGCGCCCTGCACCAGGCCGAGGCGCTGCAACAGCCGTACCAGGCACGGCTGTTGTCCGTGCCCGGCCTGTACATGCTCACCCTGTGGCTGCACGGCGACCTGACCGCCGACGGAGCCGAGGGGCACCCGGGGGGCACCGATCTGCTCGTCCCGCTGGCGCCCGCCCCGCCCGGCATACCGGCGCACCGGCCGTTCCGGGTCACCGAGTTGCTGCCGGTGCTGACTCATCGCGCGACTCCCCTTCCCCTGCTCGGGCCGCCCGTGCTCGACTCGCCCGCCGCCTGACGCACGTCCGCGTACCCCGCCGCCCGGAAGGGAAGCGGGGTACGACCATGTCAGCGGGTCTGGTCTGCATGGACTAGCCCTATCCGGCCACTGAGAACCACCCGAAGTGACAGTGCACTTCGACTGAACCGTCCGGCCGGGTGACGCGTCATGAACCTGTGAGAAGCGGTGCTGCGAAATCCCTGCGGAATGCCGCCCAGAGGGCAACACTGGGTTCCGACCGACTTATCACCACGGGGGGACGGCCATGACCACGACAGAGCGAGAGATCCCACCCATGTGCCAGCACCAGCCACCGTGTCCACCAGCCGAGTCCGCCGACCGGGAGTCCGCCCGTCTCGTGGCGCACCACCCGGAGCAGGGATGGAGTCTGCTGTGCAACGGCGTCCTGCTCTTCGAGGACACCGGTGAGCTGCTGCCCGACGGCAGGATCATCGCTCCGCACCGTCCGCTCGGTGCGGAGCAGGTGATGACCGCCGCCTGAGCGGAGCGAGAGCGAGAGCGACCTGAGGGGCCGGCCCGCACACATTCTGTGCGCACCGGCCCCGACCTGTGTCCGGGGGCAGCTACAGAGAGGCGCGGGGGGAGCGCAAGGTGTCGTGCAGGACGTCGTGGGCGCCGTGATGGGGTACGGCGCGAGTACGAGCGCGGCCCCGCCCTCGACGAGCAGCAGCACGGTCTCCGAATGTTTCGGCTGCGGCGCCGAATCCCAACACGAGGAAGGTCGGTCGACGAGGCAGGTTTCAGCCGCCCGGAGAACATCCTCTGCCCGGCTGGTCGAATCGCCGGTACGGGAGTGGGATGGAAGAAGGCAACGGCCTTGCAGGGCGGGCACGTCCGCGCACGAGACCTCGGCGTCGCCCGCGAGGAACGGTGGAGCGATGTCCGGTTACGACGCCTCGGCGACCGCGCGGGTGGTGGTCGGTGTGAGCGGGTCCCTGGGCAGCGTCACGGCCCTGCGGCGGGCCGCCGCGCTGGCCCGCCGGCTGGGAGCCGAACTGTGGCCGGTGCTGGCATGGGAACCGCCGGGCGGTGATTCCGCCGCGCGCCGCTCCCCCGCCGCCGGCCTGCTGGTCGACGACTGGCAGCGGCTGGCCGGACAGCGGCTGGCCTCCGTACTCGAGGAGATCTTCGGCGGGGACACACCGGGTGTGCCGATGCACGCCGTCATCGTCCGTGGCGCCCCGGGCCCGGCACTGGTGGCGACCGCGAACCGGGAGAACGACGTCCTGGTCGTGGGCGCCGGTCGACGCGGCCTGCAACGCGCCTTCTCGGGCCGGGTCTCCCGGCACTGCCTGGCGCACGCGGTCTGCCCGGTGCTGGCGGTGCCCCCGTCCCCGCTGGAGTCGCAGTTGCTCGCCGTCCACCGGCGCAACACCTGGCATCTGCGCATGGACATCCGGGGCCTGTGAAGGCGCCACCGGGGACAGCGCCGGACGGCGGGCGCTGGCGTCGCGTCAAAAAGGGCCCGACGGCCATCAGGACACCGTCAAGGTGCGCTACGGACCCGCTGCACCGGGGCCGGCCGTGTCTACCGTCTGAGACATGAGGCACCACAACGGCACGTATCCCCGGCTCACGGGCTCCTACCCGACCGGCACCGCCGGCGTGGTGGACGACCGGGACTGGGAAGCGGACGTGCGCACGTCGTTCCGCTGCGCCGGTGTCCTGCTCGGCCTGCTGCTGTTCGTCGACTGGGCGGCCGGCTCCCTCACCTGGTGGCGCGGTGCCCTGTGGCTGGCCGTCGCGCTGCTGCTGCTCCTCGTCCTGTTGCCGGTACGGGTCTCGGCCGGTGCGGGCTGGCTGGCCACCCGCCGTCTGCTGCGCACCCGCCGGGTCCGCACGGATCTGCTGATCGCTGCGCGCCCGCTGGAGGGTGTGTCCCAGCGACTGGTCCTGCGGGACGCCCTCGGCAACCGGGTCGAGATCGACCCCGAGGTGCTGATCCGCAATCCCGGTCTGTGGTACCTGCTCGCCGAGGGCGCCCGGGTGTCCGAGGCGGCGGGCACCCTGCTGTGCGGCACGACCGCCCTGCACCACCTCGCCCGCCGCATCGACCGCGAGACGGCCCTGGGTGTGTTCCGCGCCTCCGGCTTGGAGTGAGGTGGTGCGCCGGCCCAGGCGATGACACTCGGTGGCCGGCCCGGCCCCGCGGTGCGGTCCGTTACCCCGGACGGCCGATGCCCCGGCAACCGGTTCCGGCCTCGCCTTCTTGATGCGGCTCTGCTGCTCTCACGCCATTCTTAACGCAAGATTGACGCCTCCTGAGCCCTGATCCGTGGGCCCTGGCGTCACTCTCTGCTTACGCTGGTGCCGCCGTCCGCGTGATGGCCGGAAAAGAGCTGAGCGCACACAGGAGCACGCCGATGGCCACGACCGAGCACCCCCCTCCCAGTCGCTTGCGCAACTGGATGCTGGAGGGGCTGTCCGACATGGGCAAGCACGGCGGCCACACCGGGCCCCACGCCGAACCGGAGCCTCCGCACAAGGGCCAGCGCTGGTGGCGCGTGATGTGCCTGACCGGTGTCGACTACTTCTCCACCCTCGGCTACCAGCCGGGCATCGCGGCCCTCGCGGCCGGTCTGCTGTCGCCGGTCGCGACCATCGTGCTGGTCATCGTCACCCTGGCGGGCGCCCTGCCGGTCTACCGCCGGGTGGCCGAGGAGAGCCCGCACGGCGAGGGCTCCATCGCGATGCTGGAGCGGCTGCTGTCGTTCTGGCAGGGCAAGCTGTTCGTGCTCACCCTGCTGGGCTTCGCGGCCACCGACTTCCTGATCACCATCACCCTGTCGGCCGCCGACGCCTCCACCCACCTGGTGGAGAACCCCCATCTGACCAGCACCCTGAGCGGCCACCAGATGGTGATCACCCTGTTCCTGGTGGCGCTGCTCGGCGCGGTGTTCCTGAAGGGCTTCCTGGAGGCGATCGGTGTCGCGGTCGCCCTGGTCGGCATCTACCTGGGGCTCAACGTGGTCGTCGTGGTCGTCGGCCTGTGGCACGTCCTCACCGCCGGTCATGTGGTCACCGACTGGACCACCGCGCTGACGGCGGAGCACGGCAACGTGTTCGTCATGGTGGGCGTGGCGCTGATCGTGTTCCCGAAACTCGCCCTCGGCCTGTCCGGCTTCGAAACCGGTGTCGCCGTCATGCCGCACGTGCAGGGCGACGCCGGGGACACCGAGGACAAGCCGACCGGCCGGATCCGGGACACCAAGAAGCTGCTCACGACCGCAGCGCTCATCATGAGCTGCTTCCTGATCGCCACCAGCTTCATCACCACGCTGCTGATCCCGGAGAAGGACTTCAAGACGGGCGGCCCGGCCAACGGCCGCGCCCTCGCCTACCTCGCGCACGAGTACCTCGGCGGCGCCTTCGGCACGGTCTACGACATCTCGACCATCGCCATCCTGTGGTTCGCCGGCGCCTCCGCGATGGCAGGCCTGCTCAACCTCATGCCGCGCTATCTGCCCCGCTACGGCATGGCCCCGCACTGGGCGCGCGCGGTACGTCCGATGGTGATCGTCTTCACCCTGGTCGCGTTCCTGGTGACCTGGATCTTCGACGCCAACGTCGACAAGCAGGGCGGCGCCTACGCCACCGGTGTGCTGGTGCTGATCAGCTCGGCCGCGATCGCGGTGACCATTGCCGCGCACAAGGCCCGGCAGCGCAACTGGGCCATCGGGTTCGGCGTAATCTCGGCGGTGTTCCTCTACACGACCGTCGTGAACGTCATCGAGCGCCCGGACGGTGTGAAGATCGGTGCCTGCTTCATCGCCGGCATCATCCTCGTCTCGCTGGCGTCCCGGCTGGCGCGCGCCTTCGAGCTGCGTGTGACCAGCGTGACGCTCGACCCGCTGGCGGAACGATTCATCAGGGACATGGCCAGCCGCAAGATGCGCTTCATCGCCAATGAGCCGGGCCACCGGGACAAGGCCGAGTACCGCGACAAGATCGAGCAGATCCGCGCCGACAACGACATGCCCGAGCAGGAGGACTTCGTCTTCGTGGAGGTCACGGTCACCGACCCCTCCGAGTTCGAGGCGGGCCTGACCGTGCGCGGCGAGGTCCTGCACGGCCGCTACCGCGTCCTCACCCTGGAGTCCGCGTCCATCCCCAATGCCCTGGCCGCGCTCCTCCTCCACGTCCGGGACAGAATGGGCTGCACCCCGCACATCTACTTCGAGTGGACCGAGGGCAACCCGTTCGCCAACTTCCTGCGCTTCTTCCTCTTCGGACAGGGCGAGGTCGCCCCGGTGACCCGCGAGGTGCTGCGCGAGGCGGAACCGGACCGCATACGCCGGCCGCGGGTGCACACCGGGTGAGACCGGACCGCATACGCCGGCCGCGGATGCACACCGGGTGAGACCGGGCGCGGTCCGGCCGGAGGTCTGCCCGCCCGGGTCGCCGTGCGCTCGGCCGTCCTGTTCAGCAGGAGGACGGCGGGCCTGCGGGGGCACCGCAAGACGCCGCCCGGACGCGGGCTACCGGCCGAACCAGCGCCGGGGCGGCCGTACCTCCAGCCGTCCCATGGTGAGCCGGCCGTGTATCTCCACGCGGAGCACGACCGGCGCCCCCAGGTCGCCGGCCGACCGCACCTTGGTCTCGCCGTAGCCGATCACCAGCGAGTCGGCGTCCACCACCACGCCGGGCCGGGTGAGCAGCCGCAGGGTGCCGCCGCGCATGTCCAGATCGATGCGGAGGGCGTCCTGCGCGATCACCGCGCTGGTGAAGTCGAGGGTCACGTCTCCCCAGGCGGACTCGATCTCCATCCGCCGCGGCACCGCCCAGCCGTCCGCGCGCGTGGCCGACGCGCCCCGCTGCTCCATCCGGACGACATCCTCGGCCGGTGCCGCAGCGGCCGCGTCCGGCAGGTCGGCGGTGAGCACCGCCAGTTCGCCGAACGTGCGGGCGGACAGCGCGGCCGCCACGCGCTCGTCCAGTTCCTCGGGCGTGAGCCGGCCGTCTCCCGCGGCGCCCGTCAGCACCTCCACCACCCGGTCCCGGTCCGCGTGCGAGGCACGCAGTCCGGACGGTGTCTCCGTGTGCAGCAGCTCGGCCGCCATACCCCCACCCCGATTCGGAACGTCCCCGCAGGGAGCCATCGTCAAGAGCTGACGCTATATCGCGTTATACCCAACGGCCAACCCCAGGTCCGCGGTTCCCGGGGTTGGCCCTATCGTGACCGGCATGCAGTCCTACACGATCGGCCAGGCGGCACGGCTGCTCGGCGTGAGCCCGGACACCGCCCGCCGCTGGGCGGACGCGGGCCGGGTGGCGACCCATCGCGACGACGCCGGGCGGCGGCTCATCGACGGCAGGGACCTGGCCGCGTTCTCGGTGGAACTGGCCAAGGCCGGCAGCGGGGAGGAGGACGCCCCCTACACCTCCGTGCGCAACGCCTTCCCCGGCATCGTCACGGCGATCAAGCTCGGTGACGTGGCCGCCCAGGTGGAGATCCAGGCGGGCCCGCACCGGCTGGTGTCGCTGCTGACCCGGGAGGCCGTCGAGGAACTGGGCCTGGAGGTGGGCATGGAGGCCACCGCGCGCGTGAAGTCCACCAACGTGCACATCGACCGGGTCTGACACAGGCCGGACCTACCCGTCACCGGCAGATCGGGGCCGCCGCACGGATCGAGCCGTTACCGCACCCGGGACGGGACGCGACCGGCGTGCGGTTCACGGGGCTGCCGCTGACGCGTGACCGGGTGTGGCCGGCACCGGAGCGCCGCAGCGGTAACCGCCGTCCACCCGGATCGCCGTGATCCCGCTGATGTGCCGGGCCCCGCACCGGTCCTGCGGCAGCACCAGCTGGGGCCCGGCCGTATCCAGCGGGGTGTCGTCGATGCGCACGCCCAGCAGGACGGGCGCGTCCGCGAAGTCCGGGTCGATCTCGGCCCAGGAGAGCACCGCGTGGTGGCCGTCCGTGCCGGTGACGGAGATGAGAAAGCGCAGCCGGTCCTTGCGCCGCACCGGGTCGAAGCCGGGCCCCGCGTCGGTGAGGACGTCGTACAGGCGCGGGCCGGCGAACCGGTGGCGCTGGATGCCGCTGGTCGCGCACTCGAAGCTGACATCCACCCGGTGCTGCGGCCAGCGCAGCAGGTCCGGCACCCGCAGCCGCCCGGGCCGGGCCAGATCGCCGCTCAGGGCGAGTTCCGCGAGCGTCACCTGCGACCACCTCCCGCAGGACCGTACCCGCCGCTGCGCCACGTGCAAACGCACATGCAAGCTACAAGTCACAGGTCCGCAGCTCATGCGATGAAACAGGAGACTTACGGCTGGCAGATGCGGCAGTATCATCGCCGCACGGCCGGTGCCCCCGGCCGTGACAGGGCGCGACAGCTGTTCCACAGAACCAGAGGAGTAGATCCGTGATGACCCGTTCCGTGCGCCGGACCCGGCGAATGCTGCAGCTGGCCGGTGCGGGAGCCGCCGCCCTGATGGCACTCAGCGCCTGCTCCTCCTCCACCGACTCCTCCGCCAAGCCGGCCAAGAACGGCTCCGCGGCACCGAAGCTCTCCGGCACGGTCACCGTGTTCGCCGCCGCCTCCCTGAAGGAGAGCTTCACGACGCTGGGCAAGGAGTTCGAGCAGCAGCACCCGGGCACCAAGGTCAGCTTCAACTTCGGCGGCAGCGACACCCTCGCCGCGAGCATCACCGGCGGCGCCCCGGCGGACGTCTTCGCCGCCGCCAGCCCCAAGACCATGGCGATCGTGACGGACAAGAAGGACGCGGTCGGCACCCCGGCCACCTTCGTGCGCAACCAGCTGGAGATCGCCACCCTGCCGGGCAACCCGGACAAGGTGTCCTCCCTGAAGGACCTGACCAAGTCCGGTCTGAAGGTGGTGCTGTGCGACAAGACCGTGCCGTGCGGCGCCGCCGCGCAGAAGGCCCTGGACGCCGCCAAGCTCAAGCTCACTCCGGTCTCCTACGAGCAGGACGTCAAGAGCGCCCTGAACAAGGTGGAGCTGAAGGAGGCCGACGCCGCGGTCGTCTACAAGACCGATGTGAAGGCGGCGGGTGGCAAGGTGGAGGGCGTGGAGTTCCCCGAGTCCGCCAAGGCCGTCAACGCGTACCCGATCGTCCAGCTGAAGAACGGGCAGAACGCCGAGGCCGCCAAGGCGTTCATCGCCCTCGTGCAGTCCGCCGAGGGCCAGAAGGTGCTGAGCGAGGCCGGGTTCCTCAAGCCGTGACCTCGCTCCACAAACCCGGCGTCGCGGCCGGCCCCCGCACGGGCCGTCCGCGGCGCCGGCACGTCGGCGCGGGGGGCCGGCGCGGGGTGCCGTTGCCGCTGCTGCTGCCGGGCGTGCTGGCGCTGGCGTTCCTGCTGCTGCCGCTGCTCGCGCTGCTGGTGCGCGCTCCCTGGCGCAGCCTGCCGGACCAGCTGACCAGCACGGAGGTGTGGCAGGCGCTCCAGCTGTCCCTGGTCAGCGCCACCGCGGCGACGGCCGTGAGCCTCGTGCTGGGCGTGCCGCTGGCCTGGCTGCTGGCCCGTACGGAGTTTCCCGGCCGGGGCCTCGTACGAGCCCTGGTGACCCTGCCCCTGGTCCTGCCGCCGGTGGTCGGCGGTGTGGCCCTGCTGCTGGCCCTGGGACGCAACGGGGTCATCGGCAAGTGGCTGGACGCCTGGTTCGGGATCACCCTGCCGTTCACCACCACCGGAGTCGTGATCGCGGAGGCGTTCGTCGCGATGCCGTTCCTGGTCATCAGCGTCGAGGGCACCCTGCGGGCGGCCGACCCGCGCTTCGAGGAGGCGGCGGCCACGCTCGGCGCGTCCCGGTTCACCGCGTTCCGCCGGGTCACCCTGCCGCTCATCGCGCCCGGTATCGCCGCGGGCGCGGTCCTGGCCTGGGCACGGGCACTCGGCGAGTTCGGGGCGACGATCACCTTCGCCGGCAACTTCCCCGGCCGCACCCAGACCATGCCCCTCGCGGTCTACCTGGCCCTGCAGAACGACCCCGACGCCGCCCTCTCCCTCAGCCTGGTCCTGCTGACGGTGTCGATCGCGGTGCTGGCCGGCCTCAGAGACCGTTGGATGACAACATCATGACAAACCCCCACCCCACAGCCCCGCACGGGGCTCAGCCCCCGAAGGGGCCACCCGGAGCCGACGACGGCAGCCGCCCGGGTGGTGCGGGCGGGAACCCGAAGCCGGCCGAAGCCCGGCACCCCACCACACACCCGCACCCGCACCCGCCCACAGCCGGCCTCGACGCCCACCTGCTCGTCGACAGAGCCGCATTCCGCCTGGACGTAACCCTCACCGCCGCCCCCGGAGACGTCGTCGCCGTCCTCGGCCCCAACGGCGCGGGCAAGAGCACCGCCCTGCGCGCCCTCGCCGGCCTCACCCCCCTCACCGACGGCCATCTCCGCCTCGACGGCGCGGCCCTGGACCGCACCCCCCCGGAGTCCCGACCGGTCGGCGTGGTCTTCCAGGACTACCTGCTCTTCCCCCATCTCTCCGCCCTGGACAACGTCGCCTTCGGCCCGCGCTGCCAGGGCATGACCAAGGCCGAGGCCCGCGCCCAGGCCGCGGCCTGGCTGGACCGCATGGGCCTCGCCGGCCACGCGGGCGCCAAGCCCCGCCGCCTCTCCGGCGGCCAGGCCCAGCGCGTGGCGCTCGCCCGCGCGCTGGCCGTCAATCCCCGGCTGCTGCTCCTGGACGAACCGCTCGCCGCCCTCGACGCCCGCACCCGCCTGGAGGTGCGCGCCCAACTCCGCCGCCACCTCGCCGAGTTCGAAGGGGTCGCCGTCCTCGTCACACACGATCCGCTGGACGCCATGGTGCTCGCGGACCGGCTGGTCGTCATAGAGCACGGCCGGGTCGTCCAGGAGGGCACCCCGGCGGACATCGCACGCCATCCGCGCACCGACTACATCGCCCAGCTCGTCGGCCTCAACCTCTACCGGGGACAGGCGGACCGGCACACGGTACGGCTCGACGCGGGGCCCGCGATCACCACCACGGAAGACCTGTCCGGCCCGGTCTTCGTGGCGTTCCCGCCCAGCGCCGTCACCCTGTTCCGGGACCGGCCCACCGGAGCCAGTGCCCGTAACCTCTGGCGCTGCGAGGTGGCCGGACTGGAGACGCACGGCGACCAGATCCGCGCCGACCTCAGCGGTGAACTCTCCCTCGCCGCCGACCTCACCACACTCGCCGCCGCCGACCTCGACCTTCGCCCCGGCGCATCCGTCTGGGCGACGGTCAAAGCGACGCAGACACACGCATACCCGGCCTGATCGGGCGGGCGCTCTAGCGTGAGTGCCCATGACACTCAGCATCCGTAACCAGCTCCCCGGCACGGTGACCGCGATCCAGTCGGGCGAGGCCATGGCCACCGTCAAGCTCCGCCTGGAGGGCGGGCAGAACCTCACCGCGGCCATCACCAAGGAGTCCGCCGAGGACCTCGCCCTCGCTCCCGGCTCTCCCGTGCGGGCCCTGGTGAAGTCGACAGAGGTCTCCCTCGCCACGCACCGCGTCGAGGGATTGTCGATCCGCAACCAGCTCCCGGGCGCGGTAGTCGGCCTCACCACCGGCGACGCGATGGCCTCCGTGAAGATCTCCGTCCCCGGCGGCGAACTGACCGCGGCCATCACCAAGGACGCCGCCACCGACCTGGGCCTCTTCGTGGGCTCCGACGTGGTCGCTCTCATCAAGGCGACCGAGGTGTCCCTGGCGACGGACTGACACGGCGAGGGCCCCGCCCGGAAACCGGACGGGGCCCTGAGAACCACCGCTCGCTCAGTCCTCGTACGCGTCCAGCGGCGGGCAGGAGCAGACCAGGTTGCGGTCGCCGAAGGCCTGGTCGATACGGCGCACCGGCGGCCAGTACTTGTCGGCGGCCGAGACACCGGCCGGGAACACGGCCTCGTCGCGGCTGTAGGCGTGCGTCCACTCACCGCCGAGCGCGGCGGCCGTGTGCGGGGCGCCCCGCAGCGGGTTGTCCTCCGCCGGCCACTCGCCGGAGCCGACCTTCTCGATCTCCGCGCGGATGGCGATCATCGCGTCGCAGAACCGGTCCAGCTCCGTGATGTCCTCCGACTCGGTCGGCTCGATCATCAGCGTGCCGGCCACCGGGAAGGACATGGTCGGCGCGTGGAAGCCGTGGTCGATCAGGCGCTTGGCCACGTCGTCCACGCTCACGCCGGTCGCCTTGGTCAGCGGACGCAGGTCGATGATGCACTCGTGCGCGACCAGGTTGCCGGGGCCGGTGTAGAGCACCGGGTAGTGCGGCTCCAGGCGCTTGGCGATGTAGTTCGCCGAGAGCACGGCCACCTGAGTGGCGCGCTTGAGACCCTCGCCGCCCATGAGGCGGACGTACGCCCAGGAGATGGGGAGGATCCCCGCGGAGCCCCAGGGCGCGGCCGAGATCGGGCCGACGCCCGTCTCCGGGCCCGCCGCCGGCTGCAGCGGGTGGTTCGGCAGGTACGGCGCCAGGTGCCCGCGGACCGCGACCGGGCCGACGCCGGGGCCGCCGCCGCCGTGCGGGATGCAGAAGGTCTTGTGCAGGTTCAGGTGCGAGACGTCACCGCCGAAGTGGCCGGGCTTGGCTAGGCCGACCAGGGCGTTGAGGTTCGCGCCGTCGACGTACACCTGGCCGCCGGCCTCGTGCACCTGAGCGCAGATGTCGGCGACGTGCTCCTCGAACACACCGTGCGTCGACGGGTAGGTGATCATCAGCACCGCCAGCTCGTCACGGTACCGCTCGATCTTGGCCCGCAGGTCATCGACGTCGATCTCGCCGTCCTCTGCGGTCTTGACGACGACGACCTTCATGCCGGCCATCACGGCGCTGGCGGCGTTGGTGCCGTGCGCGGAGGACGGGATGAGGCACACGGTGCGCTGCTCGTCGCCGTTGGCGCGGTGGTAGCCGCGTACGGCCAGCAGACCGGCCAGCTCGCCCTGGGAACCGGCGTTCGGCTGCAGGGAGACCTTGTCGTAGCCAGTGACCTCGGCGAGACGTTCCTCCAGCTCGCGGATGAGCGTGAGGTAGCCCTCGGCCTGCTCGGCCGGGACGAAGGGGTGCAGCTGGCCGAACTCGGGCCAGGTGACCGGCTCCATCTCCGTGGTCGCGTTGAGCTTCATGGTGCAGGAGCCCAGCGGGATCATGCCCCGGTCGAGCGCGTAGTCGCGGTCGGCCAGCCTGCGCAGGTAGCGCAGCATCGCGGTCTCGGAGCGGTACTGGTGGAAGACCGGGTGGGTCAGGTAGGCGTCGGTGCGCAGCAGCGCCTCGGGGAGGGTGTCCTCGGCGCTCGCGTCCAGCCCCTCGATGTCGCCCTCGACACCGAAGGCGGAGAAGACGGCGGCCAGCTGGGCCCGCTTGGTCGTCTCGTCACAGGCGAGGGAGAGGTGGTCGGCGTCGACGAGCCGCAGGTTGACGCCATTGTCCCGGGCGGCGGCGACGACCTCGGCGGCCCTGCCGGGCACGCGCGCCGTGAGGGTGTCGAAGAAGGCGTCGTGGACGATCTCGACACCGCCGGCCTTCAGGCCCGCGGCGAGGATCGTGGCGTACCGGTGCGTGCGCCGGGCGATGGTCTGCAGGCCCTCCGGCCCGTGGTAGACGGCGTACATGCCGGCCATCACGGCGAGCAGCACCTGCGCGGTGCAGATGTTGCTGGTGGCCTTCTCCCGGCGGATGTGCTGCTCACGGGTCTGCAGCGCGAGCCGGTAGGCCTTGTTGCCGTCGGCGTCGACCGAGACGCCCACGAGGCGGCCGGGCAGGCTGCGTGCGAACTTCTCGTGCACGGCCATGTAACCCGCGTGCGGACCGCCGAAGCCCATCGGCACACCGAAGCGCTGGGTCGTACCGACGGCGATGTCCGCGCCCAGCTCGCCCGGCGAGGTCAGCAGGGTCAGCGCGAGCAGGTCGGCGGCCACGGTGACCAGGGCGCCCAGCTCGTGCGCCTGGTCGATGACCGGCTTGATGTCCCGTACGGCGCCGGAGGCTCCCGGGTACTGGATCAGCACGCCGTTGATCTCCCGCTCGGCCACCTCGGCCGGAATGCCCTCGCTGAGGTCGGCGACGACGACCTCGGCACCGGTCGGCTCCGCGCGCGTCTCGATGACGGCGATGGTCTGCGGCAGCACGTCCGCGTCGACCAGGAAGAGCCCCTTCTTGTTCTTGCCCATGCGCCGCGACAGAGCCATCGCCTCGGCGGCGGCCGTTCCCTCGTCGAGCAGGGAGGCGCCGGAGGTGGGCAGACCGGTGAGGTCGGCGACCACGGTCTGGAAGTTCAGCAGGGCCTCGAGCCGCCCCTGGGAGATCTCCGGCTGGTACGGGGTGTACGCGGTGTACCAGGCCGGGTTCTCCATGACGTTGCGCAGGATGACCGGCGGGGTGAAGGTGCCGTAGTAGCCGAGGCCGATCATGGAGTCGAGGACCTGGTTGCGGTCGGCGAGCGAGCGCAGTTCGGCGAGCACCTCGGCCTCGGTGCGGGCACCCGGCAGGTCGAGGGCGTCGGCGTTCTTGATCACATCCGGGACCGCGGCGGCGGTCAGCTCGTCGAGGGAGCCGTAGCCGACGTGCGCGAGCATCTTGGCCCGCGCCTCCTGGTCGGGCCCGATGTGGCGCTGCTCGAACGGGATGCCCGCTTCGAGCTCCGAGAGCGGAATGCGGTGGGCGGTCATTGCGGAGGCCTCCTGGTCTGACGCGACCTTCGAGGGCACCACGGCGCGGGTGCCCGGACGGCCTCCCCCTCTGTCATCTCAACCTGAGAGCTTCACCGGGACCCGAGAGCCCCGGCTTTCACCGTCGGTGAGAGCGGAAGCCGTTGACACCCGCCCTGCTTTCCAGAGTGACCTCGTCCGTGCGGTACGTGAGCCTGAGAGATTCCGGGGAGGAGTTGCTCCTTCGGCGCCTCCGAGGTGGTCGGAGGACTCTCCCGCACGGGGTCAGCAGCCGTTGTCAGCCTACCAGCGAGGTCAACGCCCGAGCCTTCGAGTGGCCGCCTCCCTGAATGTGCTCTTTCGTAGTGCTTACGGATGTATTGCGACCAGAAGGAGGTAGAGGGACCGTGCAGACCGAGATCGATCCGCGCAACCTGATCGGCCGCAAGGCGTTCGACCGCAATGGGACCAAGATCGGCACCATCGACGAGGTATACCTCGACGACGCGACCGGTGTGCCCGAGTGGGCGGCCATACGCACCGGCCTGTTCTCCCGGGACGCCTTCGTCCCCCTGGAGCCCAGCGAACTGATCGAAGGCTCCCTCCACGTCCCCTTCGACCGCGCCCTGATCAAGGACGCTCCCGACTTCGGCGTGGGCCGCCACCTCTCCCCCGATCAGGAACTCCAGCTCTACCACCACTACGGTCTCGACGTGACCCCGCCCCCGTCGGTCCCGGACCACGACTTCGGCAAGCTGGCGGGGTCGGAGGAGAGCTGATCGCTCTCCCAAACCAAGGGCAACGGATCGGCGGACTCCAGCGCAGGATCATCGACAGAAAACGTCCGCACCCGCCCCGGAGGGGACTGCGGAGTCTCGAACCGCACGGTCACCCGCCCCAGCCCACTCCCCTGCACCCACCCAGGCCCGTACTCGGCGTGCCGCACGTCCTGCCCGGCACGCCAGTGCTTTTCGACCGGCTCCGGCTGCACCACAACGGCCTCAGCCACGACCTCCTCCGGCGTCTCCGCCGCCCGTGCGGGCAACGCCTGCGCGAACAGGTCCTCCTGGGTGTAGTCGGCGAGCCCGGAAACACCCACGCCGAGCAGCCGTACCCCGCCCGTGGTGTCCACGGAGTCCAGCAACCGCGCGGCCGCCTCCCGCACGACCGCCTGATCGTCCGTCGGCCCCCTGAGCGTCTCCGACCTGGTCAGCGTCGAGAAGTCGTACCGCCGCACCTTCAGCACGATGGTCCGCCCCGACAGCCCGGCCCCGCGCAGCCGCCCCACACACCGGTCGGCGAGCCGCTGCACCTCGAGGCCGATCCGCAGCCGGTCATGGATGTCCACGTCGTACGTGTCCTCGACCGACACCGACTTCGCCTCGCGCTCGGCCACCACGGGCCGCTCGTCATCGGCCAGGGCCATGGCGTACAGCGCGTGCCCATGAGCCTTGCCGAGCAACCGGACCAGTTCGTCCTCGCCCGCCTCCGCCAGTTCCCCGACCGTGGTGATCCCGGCTCTGCGCAGATGGTCGCCGGTGGCCGGGCCGACCCCGGGCAGGGTCCGCACCGGCATGGGCCCCAGCAGGGCCCGCTCGGACCCCGGCTCGATGATTACCAGGCCGTCCGGCTTGGCCTGCTCGGAGGCGATCTTGGCGAGCATCTTGGAGGCGGCGAGCCCGACCGATCCGGTGAGCCCGGTGACCGCCCGGATATCCGCGCGGAGCCTGATCCCGGCCAGCCGCGCCGACTCCTCGTCCCAGGCCGTCCCCCCGGCCTCCAGGTCCACGAACGCCTCGTCCAGGCTGAGCGGCTCCACCAGCGGTGACAGCTCCCGCAGCAGCGCCATCACCTGTTCGCTGATCGCCCGGTACAGAGTGAAGCGCGGCACCAGATAGGCGGCGTTGGGTGCCAGCCGGCGGGCCTGGGCCATGGGCATCGCCGAGTGGACCCCGAAGACCCGGGCCTCGTACGACGCGGTGGCCACCACCCCGCGTGGTCCGAGGCCGCCCACGACGACCGCCTTCCCGCGCAGGCTCGGCTTGGATGCCTGCTCCACCGAGGCGTAGAAGGCATCCATGTCGAGATGCAGGATCGTGGGCGCGTTTCTCACATCTCCGATGCTGCACCACGGCACTGACAATGCCCGCCCCGGAAGGAGCAGCGTCAGACCGCCCGGTTGCGGCGCCGCGCCAGCTCGTCCGCGGGGTTGTGCCCGACGAGGGTCTCGCCCGTGTCGATGCGCTCGCCGTGCAGCTGGGAGAGCGCGCTTTCCACGTCCCGCCACACCACGCCGACGGCGATCCCGAAGATCCCCTGACCGCCCTGGAGCAGGGCGTGTACCTCGTCCGGCGAGGTGCACTCGTAGACCGTGGCCCCATCGCTCATCAGGGTCATCCGCTCCAGGTCACGGAAACCGCGTTCTCGGAGGTGCTGCACGGCCGCGCGGATGTTCTGCAGCGAGACCCCGGTGTCCAGGAACCGCTTCACGATCTTCAGGACGACCACGTCCCGGAAGCTGTACAGCCGCTGCGTGCCCGACCCGTAGGCGGGCCGCACGCTCGGCTCGACCAGGCCGGTGCGGGCCCAGTAGTCGAGCTGTCGGTAGGTGATGCCGGCGGCCGCGCAGGCCGTGGGCCCGCGATAGCCGATCTGCTCGGATGTCATGGACGCCGCCCCTCCGCCGTTCGGCACCGCCGTCGGCCGGTGCGGAGCGTGATCCACCGCGCCGCTGTGAACCGGGTACGGACCGCTCTCCCCGAAACCACGCACGGGAGCACCCCCAGCCGTACCGTCGCCGCTGGTTCTCACGCCGACCTCCGTCCTTGACCTGCCCTCACGACGGTAGGCAGTCACCAGGGGTGCGTCAACGATCGCCACACTCGGCACGCCGAGTGATAATCACCCTAGGAGTGGTTTCCCGTGTCCCGCCGCGGGGAAAGGCTAGCCGAATGCGTTCGGGGAAGCCGTAGGACGCTCTCAATGGCCGGTGGCACATGCCCGTCTCATCGGGGGTCGGCGCTCACCGGCTGCTCATGATCACTGGCTGCTGGTGCCGAAGTCCTCGGGCGAGATCTGGTCGAGGAACTCGCGGAACTTCTCCACCTCGTCCTCCTGCTCGTCCGGAATGGCGATGCCGGCGTCGTCCAGCACCGTGTCACTGCCGTAGATCGGCGTTCCGGTGCGCAGGGCCAGCGCTATGGCATCGGAGGGGCGGGCGCTGACCTCGACGCCGCTGGCGAAGACCAGCTCCGCGTAGAAGACGCCTTCCCGCAGATCGGTGATGCGTACTTCGGTCAGCTCCTGGCCGACGGCCTCCAGCACGTCCTTGAACAGGTCGTGGGTCAGTGGCCTGGCGGGGGCCATGCCCTGCTGGGCGAAGGCGATCGCCGTCGCCTCCCCCGGCCCGATCCAGATGGGGAGGTAACGGTCGCCTCCCACTTCGCGCAGGAGCACGATCGGTTGGTTGGAGGGCATTTCGACCCGGACACCTACGACATCGAGCTCGTTCACACAGCAACCCTAGGCCGTGCCCGGGACGTTTGGGTAGTCGGGCCGGGAACAGCTGCCCGATCCGGCCGCCGGGGAGCCGCCGGAGTTCAGGGCAGCCGCACGCCGAGAGCGGTCTGCACGAGCGCCGCGTGCAGCTTCACGGTGAGCGCCGCCAGCTCCTTCGTACGAGCCTCGGCGTGTGCCCTGGTCTGCGGGTTGCGGTGGCGTTTGAGCGGGGCGACCACCTGGTCGACGAGTCCGGCCTCGCGATCGGCGGCGGCCTTCATCACCCGGAGGTGGCGCGGCTCGATCCCGAACCGGCCCAGTTCGGCGACGAGCGAGGCCACGGTGACCGCTTCGGCGTCGTACACCCCGTCCTCCAGGGGAGCGATGAGCCCGTAGGACTCCCACTCCTTCAGCTCCCCCTCGTCGATGTCCGCCGCCGCCAGCAACTCGGCCCTGCCCACCCGGGCCACCGTGGGCGCGCCGGGCGACTCCGGAACGTCCTCCCCGGTGCGCTGACGCCCCACGAGGGGCAGCTGGACGGCCTCGCCCCGCTCCAGGGCGTCCAGCCGCTCACGGATCACCTTGAGCGGCAGATAGTGGTCCCGCTGCATCCTCAGCACATGAGCCAGGCGCTCGACATCCCCGGCGCTGAACTTGCGGTACCCCGACGGGGTCCGCTGCGGCTCGATGAGCCCCTCGGACTCCAGGAAACGGATCTTGGAGATGGTGACTTCGGGAAACTCGTCGCGCAGCACGTTCAGCACCGTGCCGATGCTCATCAGCCCACTGTCCCTGGCGGCGGTACCGCTTCCGGCACCGCCGCTCGGTGTTTGAAGCATGGAACTTCCCTGGGAATCCCCCCGGACGCCGGTCCGGGGGCGGGTCAGATGCCCTGCCGGCTCGCGTAGAACACCAGCCGGTACTTGCCGATCTGCACCTCGTCACCGTTCGACAGAGCGACCTGGTCGATCCGCTCGCGGTTGACGTACGTGCCGTTCAGACTGCCCACGTCGGCCACGGTGAAGGAGCCGTCCGGCGAGCGCCGGAACTCCACGTGCCGACGCGAGACCGTGACGTCGTCCAGGAAGATGTCGCTCTGCGGATGACGGCCCGCCGTGGTCAAGTCGCTGTCCAGCAGGAAGCGGCTGCCCGAGTTCGGTCCCCGGCGCACCACCAGCAGCGCCGAGCCCGGCGGCAGCGCGTCCACCGCGGCCTGTGCCTCCGGCGACAGCATCGGCATCTGTGTCTGGCCGGTGACCTCGGAGTCGTAGGCCTCCAGACCGGAGATCGAGATCGTGGACGTCGTCTCGGAGGCACGCTCCGGCGCCACTCCCGGGCGCAGTGGCGCACCACAGTTGGAGCAGAAGCGCGCGTTCTCCGCATTGCGGTTACCGCACCTCGTACACACCAGGGCCGACATGGACGGATCCTCCTGCTGCGGCTGCCCCGCCGGGGCATGGGACGCGTACGGACCGGGGGCGAACCCTCCGCCCGCACCTGAGGTTGACGGTTGCCCGAAACCTATGCCGCCGGACTGGGCAGGGTCAACCGACGCCCCGCCCTGACCTCCGGAAATGTCACCGCCCGGACCAGCGACCTGGTCCCGGAACAGCGGGCGCTGGCCCTCTGCGTCAGGCTGTGCGCGATGCCGAGCGGTCGCGTTGCTGCCGCTGCCCTCTCGTGCGCTCTTGCCGAACAACTTCGCAAACAACTTCACGGGCGATTCCCCTTGACCGAAACAGACCCGCCCGTGGGGCAGGACGAACCCTGATTGCCTACACCGGCCGAGCCGGACATTCTCACAACGTCCGTATCCACCAGACAGTTTCCATCACGCACCACCTCTTCGGTGCGCCGACCCCCCGCAACCTCATGCCCCTGCCGGACGTCGCCCATGCACCGCCGGTTCACTGGGAGGACGACCGAGCGTAGTCAGGCCGCTTCGCCTGCCGCAAGGCGTCCACGACGATCTTGTCCGACTGCTCGACGGTCACCGTGGCCTGCTCCTTCTCCAGCGTCTGCACCACGCCTCCCGGGATGTTCAACGCCGGCTCCAGGTCCTGCGGCTTGCCGATGACCTTGAAACGATAGGGAGCGTTGATCTTGTTCCCGTCGACGCCGACACTCTTGCCGGAGTCCGTGAAGTAGGTGCCCGCGACCACCCGTACCCCGTTGACCTGGATCGCCTCCGCACCGGCCGCGCGCAACTCCTGGATCGCGTCGAGCAGCATGTCCGCCTTGACCGTCCCCTTCGTGTCCTCGATCGTCATCGTGATGCCGGGACCCTGCGCCGCCACGGTGCCCGCCAGAATGCCGAGTTGCTTCTCCTTCTCGGCCGTCTGCTTGCGGGCCTCCGCGGCCCGGTCGGAGCTGCTCTGCAGTTCCTGGCGCTGCTTTTCGAGTCCCTGCTTCTCGTCCTCAAGACGCTGAGTACGCGAATCCAGTTCATCGAGGATGCGAACAAGATCTTCCTGACGTGCGCCGCGCAGCGCACTGTCGCTGTCGCTGTTGGACGCCACCTGCACCGCCAGACCGAAGCCGAGGCCGAACAACAACAGCGCGACGATGAGTTGGGCCCGGCTGACCCGCGGCGGCCACAGCCCCTTGACCAGCCGCTGCCGGCCGGTCAGCGGCTGTTGCGTCCGCTGCGCGGGCGCCGGCTCCGGTACCCGCGCGGGCACCTCCTTGGGCAGCTCCTTGCGCAGCCTGTTCTCCGGCTGCTCCGGGTTATCCGGCTTGTCCGGCTTGTCCGGCTGCTCGTTCTGTTCGCTCATCGGTGTCACGCCCGGAACACGTGCCGCCGGATCGCCGCGGCGTTGGAGAAGATCCGGATGCCCAGGACGACCACGACACCCGTGGACAGCTGCGCGCCCACGCCCAACTTGTCGCCCAGGAACACGATCAGCGCGGCGACGACCACGTTCGACAGGAACGACACCACGAAGACCTTGTCGTCGAAGATGCCGTCGAGCATGGCCCGCAGACCGCCGAACACGGCGTCCAGTGCCGCCACGACGGCGATCGGCAGATAAGGCTCGACAACCGCCGGAACCTCGGGCCGGACCAACAGGCCGGCCACGACTCCCACGACGAGGCCCAGTACGGCGATCACGATGTGCCCTTCCCAGTCTTCTCGGTGCTCGGCTGTGCTGTGCGTACGATCACACTGGGTGCGGCGGGCAACCGTACGTCGCGCTCGACGGAGATGGTGGCGCGGATGCCGAAGTCCTGCTCCAGGGCATGCAGGTACAGGCCGTCGGCGCTGTTCTGGAACCCGTTGCTCAAGCTGTCCCCGCCCCCTACCGCCAGCACCGTGTACGGCGGCACCAGCGGCCTGTTGTCGACCAGTATCGCGTCCCCCGCGGCCCTGATCGCGGACAGGGCGGTCAGCCGCTGCCCGTTGATGGAGACGGCCTCCGCGCCGGACTCCCACAGCCCGTTGACCACGCGCTGCATGTCCCGGTCGCGCACCCGGCCGGTGTCGGAGAACCCCGAGGTCTCCCGTGGGTTGGTGCCGTCACCGCCGGAGCTGGCCTCCTTGGCGTCGTTCACGACGAGCTTGACACCCGGCCCGTGGACGGCGGTGGCGCCCGACAGAACGTCCACCAGGTCCGCCTTCGGGCTGCCGCCGCTCGACTTCAGCGCCGCCCGCTGGCGCGCGCCGACCTCGTCCCGGAGCGTGTCGACGGTGCCCTCCAGTTTGTCCGCGGCCGCGGTCTCGCTGTCGATGCGGTCGATCAGTTCCTGGTGCTCCTTCGCCACCACGGGCGCCGCCGCCCGCGTCTGGGCCGCACCGACGGTCACGACCAGCGCCGCCAGGACGAGCCCGGCCGCGAGGCCCAGCTTCGCCCTGAGGGTCTTGGGCAGCCCGCCCTCGCCCTGGGACTTCTTCCGGGCGGCGGCCTCGGCGTACCCGTCGTCGAGGCTGTGGTCCATGACGTTGGTGATCAACGACATGGAGGCGTCCGGGCGCTGCGGCCGCGTGGGGCTGCTCCGAACGGGGGGTTGCTGCGGCATGCCGCACATCGTCGCATGTCGCGACCAGTACCTCCGAATGGCCCCGCCCGCGTGCCGGACAGGCCCCCTTGGGGACACTTGTCCGGCACGCGCGCGTGCGTGGGTTCTGCCGTCCGGTGGCGTGGACTCCCTTGTCCTCCGGCCCTACCGCCCGGCGCTGTCCACGACGGCCGACCACTCGTCGAGCAGGGCCTGCGCCGAGGCGTCGTCGGGCCCCTCGGCCCACAGATGGGTGACGGCCTCGGCCGGGTCCGGCAGCACCATCACCCAGCGTCCGTCCGTCTCCACGACCCGCACACCGTCGGTCGTGTCGACAAAACGATCCCCGGCGGCCTCGACCACCCGGCGCATGACCAGACCCTTGACGGCCCACGGCGTGGCCAGGTCCCGCTTGAGGACATGCGCCCGCGGGATCCGCGCGTCGATCTGGCTCAGCGTGAGCTGCGTGCGCGCCACCAGCCCGATCAGCCGTACGAAGGCCGCCGTGCCGTCGTAGACACTGCTGAACTCGGGGACGATGAACCCGCCCTTTCCGTCACCTCCGAAGATGGTGCCCTCCTCGCCGCCGACCCGTGTGAGGTCGTCGGGCGAGGTGGTGGTCCACTCGACCTGGGTGCCGTGGTAGGCGGCCACCTGCTCGGCGATCCGGGTCGTGGTCACCGGCAGCGCCACCCGGCCGCTGCGCCGCTCCGCGGCCACCAGGTCCAGCATCACCAGCAGCGCGCGGTCGTCCTCGATGATCCGGCCCTTCTCGTCCACGAGCGACAGCCGCTCGCCCACGGGGTCGAACCGGACACCGAACGCGGCCCCCGAGGACGCCACTATCTCGCCGAGCCGGACCAGACCGTTGCGCCGCATCTCGGCCGTCTCCGTGGGCCGGGACTCGTCGAGACCGGGATTGATGGTCAGGGAGTCCACACCGAGCTTGCCGAGCAGACTGGGAAGCACCAGCCCGGCACTGCCGTTCGAGGCGTCGACGACGACCTTCAGACCCGACTCGGCGATCCCCGTCGTGTCGACATTCCGCAGCAGCGACCCGGTGTACGAGTCGAAGACGCTGGCCGGGAAGTACAGGTCGCCGATCTCACCGGGGAACGCCCGTCGGTACTCCTGCCGCGCGAACACCCGGTCCAGCTTCCGCTGGCTGCCCTGCGACAGGTCGGCGCCGTTGCCGTCGAAGAACATGATGTCGACCGAGTCCGGCACACCCGGCGAAGTGCGGATCATGATGCCGCCGGCACTGCCGCGCGCGGTCTGCTGCCGCGCCACGGGCAGCGGCACGTTCTCCAGGTCTCGTACGTCGATGGCGCTGGCCTGCAGGGCGGAGATGACCGCCCGCTTGAGCGCGCGGGCGCCTCGGGAGTGGTCACGGGCCGTGGTGACCGTGGTGCCCTTCTTGAGGGTCGTGGCGTAGGCGCCGGCCAGCCGTACGGCCAGTTCCGGTGTGATCTCCACGTTCAGGATGCCGGACACTCCACGGGCGCCGAACAGATGGGCCTGTCCTCTGGACTCCCAGATGACGGAGGTGTTGACGAAGGCACCGGCCTCGATGGTCTTGAAGGGATAGACGCGGACGTTGCCCTGGACGATCGATTCCTCGCCGATCAGACACTCGTCACCGATGACCGCGCCGTCCTCGATCCGCGCGGCACGCATGATGTCGGTGTTCTTTCCGACGACACAGCCACGCAGATTGCTGTGCTGTCCCACGTACACGTTGTCGTGCACGACGGCCTTGTGCAGGAAGGCGCCGCTCTTGACGACGACATTCGAGCCGACGACGGTGTGCTCACGGATCTCGGCGCCGGCCTCGACCTTCGCATAGTCGCCGATGTACAGCGGCCCGCGCAGTTCGGCGTCGGGATGCACCTCGGCGCCCTCCGCCACCCACACACCCGGCGAGATCTCGAAGCCGTCGATGTCGACGTTGACCTTGCCCTCGAGCACGTCGGCCTGAGCCTTCACATAGCTCTCGTGGGTGCCGACGTCCTCCCAGTAGCCCTCGGCGACAAAGCCGTAGACCGGCTTGCCTTCCTTCATCAATTGCGGGAAGACATCGCCGGACCAGTCGACCGGAACATCCGGTTCGACGTAGTTGAACACCTCGGGCTCCATGACGTAGATGCCCGTGTTGACCGTGTCGGAGAAGACCTGCCCCCAGGTCGGCTTCTCCAGGAAGCGCTCGACCTTGCCTTCCTCGTCGACGATGGTGATGCCGAACTCCAGCGGATTGGGCACCCGGGTCAGACAGACCGTGACCAGCGCGCCCTTCTCCTTGTGGAAATTGATCAGCTCCGTGAGGTCGAAGTCGGTCAGGGCATCGCCGGAGATGACGAGGAAGGCATCGTCCTTCAACGCCTCTTCGGCGTTCTTGACGCTTCCGGCGGTACCGAGTGGCTTCTCCTCATTGGCATAAGTGAGCTCCATTCCGAGCTCTTCGCCGTCGCCGAAGTAGTTCTTGACGAGCGAGGCCAGGAACTGGACGGTGACTACGGTCTCGGTGAGCCCGTGCCTTTTGAGCAGCCGTAGCACATGCTCCATGATCGGGCGGTTGGCCACGGGCAGGAGCGGCTTGGGCATGCTAGAGGTCATGGGGCGCAGGCGGGTGCCTTCGCCCCCGGCCATCACGACGGCCTTCATGTCGGAAGCGTCCTCCTCCAAGAGACGACGGTCTAGCCGACTTCACCCGTCCAGATTGTCCCGCACTTTTCCACCACGGGCCATCGAGGCGTACGTCCGGACAATCGCCGAGCTCAATCGGCCATGGTGTCCGCGCGAACCAATCGGCGGACTTGTACCACGTAGAGCACTCCTGCCCACCAGTAGAGGGTTGTACCCCATCCGGCGAACGCCCATCCGAAAACAGCAGCGAGTGACGCGATCCAAGTGTGTCCGTCGCTGAGGAGCAGGAGCGGGAAGGCGTACATCAGGTTGAACGTGGCGGCTTTCCCGAGGAAGTTCACCTGCGGCGGCGGATAGCCATGACGCCGGAGGATGCCCACCATCACCAGGAGCATCAGCTCTCGCGCCAGCAGGAGGGCAGTCAGCCAGACCGGGAGGATCTCCCGCCAGGTGAGACCGGCCAGTGTGGAAAGCACGTACAGCCGGTCGGCGGCGGGGTCGAGAAGCCGGCCGAGACTGCTGATCTGGTTCCAGCGCCGGGCGAGCTTGCCGTCCAGGTAGTCACTGACCCCGCTGAAAGCCAGCACGAGAAGAGCCCAGCCGTCGCTCTTGGGGCCCCCGAACTCGGGCCTGAGGATCAACCACAGGAAGAGGGGTACGCCGACGAGCCGTGCCATGCTGAGGATGTTGGGGATGGTGAGGACCCGGTCCGTCTGGACACGGGTCTCCTGGACCTCCACCCGGGAGCCTCCTGTGCGAAATGAGCCAACGATGCCCCCTGACCCTACCTCAACGCAAAAAAGCTCCGGCCCCTGGGCAGTACCCAAGAGCCGGAGCTGTAAAAGGAGTTCGGCGGTGTCCTACTCTCCCACAGGGTCCCCCCTGCAGTACCATCGGCGCTGTGAGGCTTAGCTTCCGGGTTCGGAATGTAACCGGGCGTTT